>SVSO01000062.1 GCA_015064195.1 Oscillospiraceae bacterium | reverse complement strand
ATATATATATATACTGTTAACAAATGGTGAAATTATATGAATTTTGTATGAATTATCTTCGGGAGGGATCGTTATTCAAGGGGGATATTTGATTTGTGAATATTTAGAGGTTCCCTATAGCATATGTCCCTTACGAACGCAACATCTATTTTCAAAAATCAGGAGGAAAAATCATGAAAAACCGTTCAATTTCTATGTCGCTGGCTGTTCTGCTGCTGGCATCGCTGCTTGCATCCTGCGGTGAGGGCGCGACTTCCACGGATACAACTGCTTCCGGCGGTGAGACGACCGCAAATGTTGATCCGTCCACGGTCTGCAACCTGCCCGACACCAACTGGGGCGGACGGGAATTCCGTGTGCTGGGCTTTGATGACCCCGACCGTCCGCAGTTTGTGAATTTCGAGATATGGGCAGAAGCGGAGAACGGCGATGTGGTCAACGATGCCATCTACCGCCGGAACACCGCTGTCGAGGACAAATTCAATGTAAAGATCGTGCAGGATCTTGTTGCTACCGGCGATCGAAATACCTACACGCTTGCCCATATGCGAACCATGGCGTTGGCGGGCGAGGATCTGTATGATCTGGCTTTCTGCAACCTCGCAGGTATGGGAAGCGCATCGCGGGAAGGCTTGTTCTACGATCTGAATGATGTGGAGCATATTGATTTTTCCAAGGAATGGTGGAATCCGGACGTCAATGATGCCGTGGCAGTCAACGGTCGTGTGTTCTTTACCAGCAGCGATTTCTCTCTGCGCGACAAAAACCGGGCGTATCTGCTGGTCTTTAACAAGGATATGGCGAAGCAGTTTTCGCTTGGAAATTATTACGACATGGTGCGGGACGGTGCATGGACGCTGGATAAAATGGCGGAAGGCTGTAAAGCGGCGGCAAATGACCTGAACGGCGATGGCAAAGTAGATTGTGACGATTCGTTCGGCCTTACGATGGATTCCTACAATGCCGGCGTGGCGATGGCTGTCGGAGCAGGTGTCAGAAGCATACAGCAGGTTGACGGTGAACTCGTACTTGCGATCAACAATGAGCATACCGTAGATGTGCTGGACAAGGTGCTGAGCATCACTGTTCCAGACTATGTTACCTCCTCCTGCGAGGAATGGCAAGGCAAAAAGATCCCGTTTGACAGCCATTGGAGCTTTTCCGGCGGCGTGTTTGAAGCCGGCAGAGCACTTTTCACGACTGCCTTTCCTCATATGTTAAAAGACTTTTCCGCTGGATGTTCGAGCGACTACGGCATCCTTCCTTTCCCAAAATATGACGAGGCGCAGGCGGGCTATTATAACCACGCAGATGTCCACTGTATGCTGTTCGGTATTCCGTCCACCACACCCGATCCGGACTTCGCCGGCTTCGTGCTGGAGGCACTCTCCTATGAGGCATCCACAACCTCGCTGCCTGCATATATTGAGATCTCCTGCAAAACCAAGTATACCTATGATCCGGACAGTGCCGATATGCTGGATATGATCTTCAGCAGCGTCATGTTTGATTCGACAAAGATTTACGGCATCGGCGGCATCGGTGATCTGATGTACAATACGGTGAAGAAGGGCAGCAACTCCTTTGCATCGGACTATGCGTCACTGGAAGAGAGCGCACTTGCTGATCTTGAAAAGCTGATCGAGGATATTGGAGCAGTAGAATAGGCTCCACCCACAAACGGAGGATTATGATGAATACGATAGCATTTGATTTTTCCCATTCAGACGGCATGATCCGTCCGCTTCACGGTGTTGACGGCGCGCCCTACTCACACCGTGACAGAGGTGCGTTTGCCACAAAATTCCTGCAGCAGGCGAAGATTCCCTATTCCAGACTGCATGACTGCATGGGAATCTACGGCGGTGCGCATTTTGTGGACATTCCCAACATTTTTCCGAATTTTGATGCGGACGAAACCGATCCGGCAAGCTATGATTTTGCTCATACGGACAGTTATATCGGCGCAATCGTCAAGGCCGGAACGAAAATTGTTTACCGTCTCGGAATCACGATCGACTGGGGCTTCAAGAAATACCATACCATGCCGCCGAAGGATTATCAGAAATGGGCGCGGATCTGTGAGCACGTGATCCGCCACTATAACGAGGGCTGGGCGGACGGATTTGACTGGAACATCGAAGACTGGGAAATCTGGAATGAACCGGAAAATCCGCCCATGTGGTCAGGCACAAAGGAAGAGTTTTTTGATCTGTACGTGACGGCCGCGAAGCATCTGAAGGCCTGCTTCCCGCATCTGAAAATCGGCGGATACGGCGGATGCGGTTTCTACGCGATCACCCGGGAGAATCAGAACGATTTTTACAAATCCTTTGTCCCCTATTTCACAGATTTTCTGGATGTGGTAAAGGCAAATGATGCACCGCTGGATTTCTATTCATGGCACATTTACAACAGCGATCCGGAAGAAGTGCTGACACACGCGAAGTTTGTGCGGGAAACACTGGATGCCAAAGGATTTTCTGAGACGGAATCCAGCCTGAACGAGTGGAACTACGGCGCGGAAGGTCACAGTCATCTGGAAAAGAAAACGATGTACGGAGCTTCCTATGTTGCGGCCGTTATGACAGTGCTCCAGAACAGCGGTCTTGTGGATACGGCCATGTACTATGATGCGCACGGCTTCTGTGCCTATAACGGACTGCTCCGGATGGAGGATAACAAGCCGATGAAGCCCTATTTTGCCCTTCGTGCATGGGGCGATCTTTGGTCGCTTGGGCAGTATCACCGACCGGAAACTGCCGGAGAAGCACTGTATTGCTGTGCAGCTTCCGATGCGGACAGAAACAATTGCGGGGTTCTGCTCTCCAATGTAACCGCAGAAGGTCAGTGGACAGAGCTGCGGTTTGATGGACTTACCCCCGGCAGAGTGGTAAAATTCTATATGCTGGACGCGGACAACGATATGATACTGACCAGAACGGAAATTTTCCGCGGAGATGTGATGATCCCCGTCGTTTATGTTCCGGAACGGGCGGTTGTCTATGTGACGATCGAGAAATCGGAAGCAATGTGATCTGCATTGACTTCAACCTGCCTGTCCAGAGCGAAGTGTGAACAAAATTAAGCATTCGCCCCCTCGGTGTCAATCGAGGGGGCGAATGCTTGTTGCGGCTTATCTAAAATGACATTGGGCATCAAACCGGGCTCTTTTCCGGTTATCTTTATCCTGCCTCGCCATTGGCGTTCCCTTATCAGCTTCCGGTGGAGCGGTAATGTCTGACACCGATGCGCCAGATGATGGCACAGGGGATGAGATACAGTAGTGCCAGCAGCGGTGTCAGCGCATACAGCGGCGACGGTGCGCGGTCGAGGAGATACAGGAAGGGATAATACTGCACCATGGCGTAGGGCACGACAAAGGTGAGGAACATGAGAATGCCCCGGCCGTAGACTGCAAAGGGATATTTGCCGTATTCCCGCACGCCGTCGGTGAGGATGTTCATGAACTCCAGCCCCTCTGTGGTGAAAAAGCAGATGGACGCATAGATGACGAAGGTGCCGGAAAAAGTCAGTGCGCCGCAGAGGATCATCAGCACCAGCACCGCGATCTTGTCCGGCGTGAAAGCAACGCCGCAGGTGGGGATGGCGTAGGCAAAGACGAGAAGTGCCTGCAGAAGCCGTCCGATGCGGGTGAATTCCGCTTTGGATGCCACCACCTGAAAGATCTCGCCCCGGGGACGTACGAGGATGCGGTCGAATTCGCCGCCCCGGATGAGCGTCTGGAAGGTGTCAAGTCCGCGAGCAAAGCATTCCGCCAGCGAAAATGCGGTCAGAACCGTGGCAAAGCAGAGGAGCGATTCGTTGTAGGTGTAGCCCTTCACCGTATCGAAGCGGGTGAACATGAAATAAATGCCGAGAAACACGGTGAAGGATGACAGGAACTGGCCGATCGCTGTGAGGATGAACGAGCCTTTGTACTGCATCGCCGAGCGGAAGTGGATGGAGAGGAATTTGAAATAGAGCCGGAATGCGCCAATGCGCTTGTTGTGTTTCATATTCAACCTCCCTGTGCCACGACTTTTTTCAGTGCGGCGCGCATCCAGAGTCTGCCGAGAACGGTGAGCACCACGACCCAGAATGCCTGCAGACCCATGGCGATCAGTGCGTCACGGCCGGCAAGTGTTCCACCCCAGATGAGAAAGGGCGTACTCTGCATGGACGCGAAGGGCAGGATCGCCAGCACGCGCTGAACGCCGTCCGGCATGAACGGCAGCGGCACCACGCCGCCGGATGCAAATTCGGCGATGGTGGCGACGAACATCCGCACGCCGGTGTGACTGATGGTGAAAAATGTACTGATGTAGAGAAGCATGAGAGCGGACAGCACCACGAATACGCCAAGGATGGCAGAGATCACAAACAGCAGCGCCGCCATAGCATCAGCCGGCAAAGCCATGCCGTATGGCGCGGGAAGAATGGCGGAAACGGCGATGACCGGCACACACCGCAGAAGCGTATCGGCAAGGCGGGACGCAAGATTTTTCGTAAACCACATGGTGTAGATGTCGCAAGGCCGGCACAGTTCCATTGCCACACTGCCGTCGCGGATGGCAGTGAAAATGGATGTGTCGCATTTCCACATCATAAACATGGCCAGCGTAGCCTGCTGAAGCCAGACATAGGAGCTGAGCGCCTGTCTGTCCATGGGAAATGCGGCGGGATTTGCTTCATAAAAGGCGGTAAACAGGATGATCTCCATGAATCCCCACGCGAACTGGGTGGCTACACCTGCGATAGCCGCCGCCCGATACTGAAGCGCGGCGGCGAAGCGGATGCGGAAAAAGGAGAGATACTTTGTCATGAGCAGAACTCCTTGTACAGTCCCGCCACGACCTCGTCAATGGGTGTGTCGCCAATGGAAATATCGGAGATCTCCACGGCTGCCGACAGTGAAGCGATGAGGGCCGACACCGCCGATGCATCCGCCGCCAGCTCCAGCTTGTGCGCACCGTCGATTCGTCCGCCGGTGAAGGGATGATCGTCCAGCGCGATCACCGATGCCCCGGCAATGGCCGAGGTGTCAAATGCGCCGGAGCATTCCACCGTCACCCGCTTTTTCGTGTCGATGCGATGACGGAGGGAATCGAGACTGTCGTCAAGCAGGATCCGTCCCTTTCCGATGAGAATGACCCGCCGCGCCAATGCTTCGATGTCCTGCATATCGTGGGTTGTCAGGATGACCGTTGTCCCACGCTCACGGTTCAGCTCGGACACAAATGCGCGCACGGCCAGCTTGGATACCGCATCAAGGCCGATGGTCGGTTCATCGAGAAACAGGATCTTCGGCGAATGAAGCAGTGCGGCGGCGATCTCGCACCGCATCCGCTGCCCGAGAGAAAGCTGACGGGCGGGAATCTTCGCAAGCTCGGAAAGCTCCAGCATTTCCGTCAGCCGGGAGAGATTTTTCCGGTATTCATCCGGCGGGACGGCGTAAATGTCCCGCAGAAGCTCGAAGGAATCCGCCACGGGAACGTCCCACCAGAGGGCCGAACGCTGTCCGAACACCACGCCAAGCTCTGCCACGTGCTCCTTCCGCTGTTTCCACGGAACGCGGCCATTAATGACGCATTCGCCGGAATCGGGGGTGAGGATGCCGGACATGACCTTGATGGTGCTGGATTTTCCCGCACCGTTGGGGCCGATGTAGCCCACGATCTCGCCGTCGCCGATCTCGAAGGACACGTCGTCGAGGGCTTCGATGGTCTCGTACTCCCGTGAAAAGAAGCTGCGGACGGCATTTCCGAGGCCGCCCTCCCGCTTCGCTACACGGAAGCTCTTTTTGATGTGCGATAATTGAATCATTTTGCCTCCAAAATTCCGCCGGACGGATCAGCCGCAATCCGCCGCGCCGGTATTTGCTTTGGTAACGGCAAAGCTCTATCATTATACTACAAAATGCAAGGGAATTTGTGAATATTATGTAAATTTTTGCCGGAATATTTCAGCTGTCAAAAAAATAACTTTTCTTGACAACCGTGTGGGAATGTGCTATAATGAAGAAAACAATTTGCTATCGCAAAGGAGAACTATCATGTTTGAAAAAATCACCCCCGAAGAAGCTGGCGTCAGCTCCCGTCAGGTAGCCGAGTACATCTCGTATCTGAATCGCCGCGGCGCTGTCATGCACAGCGTCCTGCTCATGCGTCACGGCAAGATCTTCGCCGAGTATTACTGGGCACCCTTCCATAAGGATTTTTTGCACCGGATGTATTCCCAGACCAAATCCTATGTCTCCATCGCCATCGGACTGCTCATGGAGGAGGGCAAGCTCTCCCTTTCCGATAAGGTGTACGATTTCTTCAAGGATGACGGCCGCGCCCCCGCCGATGCCGCACCCTATCTGAAGGAGCAGACCGTCCGCGATATGCTGATGATGACCACCGCCGGCGCTTGCCCGTATTGGTTCACCAACAGCGATCCCGACCGCACCCATATGTATTTCTCTGCCGGCTCCAAGTCCTATCCCGCCGGCACGTACTGGGAATACGACAGCGCAGGCTCGCAGGTGCTCTCCTCGCTGGTGGAAAAGCTGGCCGGCATGAAACTGCTGGATTATCTCAAATTAAAGCTGTTTGACCGCATGGGCACGTTCAAAACCGCCACCGTGCTCGAAACCCGCAACGGCGATTCGTGGGGCGATTCCGCACTCTGCTGCACCTCCCGCGACATGGCATCCTGCGGCTATCTCGTCAGCCATTACGGTGAATTCGAGGGCGAACAGCTGATGAGCGCGGATTATCTGCGTGAGGCCACCTCCAAGCTCACCGGCAACTCGGAGACTGCGTTCGTGTCCCACTACCATCACGGCTACGGCTATCAGATCTGGCGCACCGAGCAGAACGGCTTCGCCTTCAACGGCATGGGCTGTCAGTTCACCGTGGGTCTGCCTGAGCGCGACCTCGTATTCGTCTGCACCGCCGACAATCAGGGCTTCGGCAACGGCGCATCCATCATCATCAACGGCATGTTCGACTACATCGTCAATCATATGCAGAACGAGCCGCTTCCTGCCGATCCTGCGGCTGAGGCTGTGCTGGCATCCGCAACTGCCGACCTCAAGCTGGCGGCAGCAATCGGCGATGCACACAGCGACTTTGAGAAGGAGCTTTCCGGCGTGACCTACCTCTGCCCCGAAAATTCCACGGGCATCACCAAATTCCGCTTCGATTTCGAGGGTGAGGAGGGCGTATTCCGCTACACCAATGCACAGGGCGACAAGCAGATCCGCTTTGGCCTTACCACCAACGCTTTCGGAAAATTCCCGGAGCTTGGCTATTCCAATGACCGCGGCGGTATGCGCACCACCGACGGCTTCATGTACGACTGCGCGGCATCGGCGGCGTGGGACGATCCCCATAAGCTCGTTCTCCGCGTGCAGATCATTGACCGCTATTTCGGCAATTTCCACGCCATCTTCGGCTTCAACGGCGATGTGGCTCATGTGCGCTTCGGCAAGACCGCAGAGGATTTCCTCGGCACCTATCAGGGCAGCTTCACCGCGAAAAAAGCATAACACAAAATCCCGCCGGCAAAACCGGCGGGATCATTTTTTGCTTTACAGACCGAGGAATTCCTTGAATGATGCAATGTAGCGGTCGGCGATCTCTGCGGTCGTGCCCTCTGCGAAAATGCGCAGAAGCGGCTCTGTACCGGAGAAGCGGCAGATGATGAAGCCGCCGTAAACGCCGTCCACGTCCTTGAAGTAGACCTTGCAGCCGTCGTCGTAGGTGACGCGCTCGATCTCGTGACCGAATTCGGGCAGACGCTTTTCCTCGAAGATGATCTTCTCAATGCGCGGCTTGTCAGCGGCATCGAAGCGCAGGTTGAATTCGCTCATCTCGAAGCTGCCGTAACGCTCGGTCAGCTCATCCATCAGCTCGGAGGGAGACTTGCCGATAACGGAGATCATCTCCGCAAACAGTGCCGCCGCATAGACGGAATCCTTGCCGTGGATGTGGCCGCGCACGGTCAGACCGCCGGAAGATTCACCGCCCAGCACCGCGTTCACCTCGTCGATCTTGGAGGAGATCCATTTGAAGCCGACAGGAACTTCATAGCAGACCTCACCGAAGGACTCGGCAACCTTGTCCAGCATATGCGTGGTGGCGAGATTGCGCACCACCGGGCCTTTCCAGCCCTTGTATTCGTGCAGATAGTAGTAGAGCATGACGAGGATCTCGTTGGCGCTGATGTAGCGGCCGCTCTTGTCGATGATGCCGAGACGGTCGCCGTCACCATCCACGCCGATGCCAAGATCGTATCCGCCGGAAACCACCAGCTGGGACAGGTCAGTCAGCGTTTTTTCCGTGGGCGCAGGCATGGAGCCGCCAAAATAGGCATCCTTGTCGTTGTGGATCAGATCGAGGGTACAGCGGGTCGTGAAGAAGATGACCTCCAGCGGATAGACAGAGGAGCCGTGCATGGGGTCAAAGAGGATGCGGAGTCCGCGCTCACGGATGGCATCCGTATCCAGCACGCCGAGAATGTCATCGAGGAACGCATTGAAGGGATTTTTGATGTATGTGATCTTCCCTGCCGCAATCGCTTCGGAAAATTCCATGGACTTCACTTCCGTGAGCGATTCGATGAGCTGCTCGAGGCGGTTGGTCACTTCTGCAGAAGCGTCGCGGCCTTCCTTGACGATCAGCTTGATGCCGTTGTATTCGGAGGGATTGTGGCTGGCAGTCACCTCCATACCGTAGTCCAGATTCAGCTTCTTGACCGTGTGCATGATGAGAGGCGTGGGTGCAGAGCGATTCAAAAACAGCACCTGAATATCGTTTGCCGCCAGTACGCCGGCGATCCATTTTGCGGCGGAATCGGACAAAAAGCGGCGGTCGTAGCCAATGACGATAGGGGTTGTGCCGCCCTCCTCACGGCGCAGTGCGACCACGCCCTGTGCCACGCGCATGATATTCTCACGCACGAAATCGTCTCCGATCACAGCTCTCCATCCGCCAGTACCAAATTTCAACATAATTCTATTTCCTTTCATTTTATAATTTTTCTTTTCTTCCTTCATGCCGTTTACATAAACAGCATACATCCCTGCTTGCGGTAATACACCGCCAGCTCGTCAAGCTTGGCTTCCGGAATGTCAAAATGCGCAGACAGACACTTTTTGCAGAAAAACTCCTCCGCGCCCCGATTCACCAGCTTTCGGTGCAGGGCTTTCTCCACCTGAGAAAGCCCTGCGCCGCATTGTTTGCAGGTATCCGATGTCATCAGCCGGCAACCAGCTTTACCTTGAATATCTTCACATCGTGGGTCGGCACGGTAATTCTCGCGTAATCGCGGAAGGTGCCGATGCACTCGCCGGTGTCAATGTCGGTCAGCTGCGCCTTCAGCCCGGAATTATTCGGGATGCCGAACAGTTCGAACATGGACGGAACGGTGGTGTCGTGTCCGCTGAAATTGAAGAATGCCATAGCATACGTGCCGTCGGCAAGATGCTTGAATGCGCACTTGAGATGCTCGTTCCAGACGTGCTGCTGCCATACGGGAGGACGGCAGGCTTCATCCTGATTGATGGCGATGAGGTCGCGGTTGGTAACCAGCTTCAGCGTGGTATCGTTCATCTTGCGGATGTCACAGCCCAGCATCAGCGGTGCGCCGTAGAGACACCACAGCACAAACTGCTGACGGTATTCCGCATCGGTGCAGCCCGCCTTTGCAACATTGCCGCTGCCGTACATACCGACGGTCAGCATATCGATGTCGTTGTAGCAGTTGGGTGCGGAATAAGCGAACTTGTCCTTCTGGCTCATGGCGATGTCATAATAACTCTGGAAGGAGTCGTTGATGTCGCCGGTGGAGCGGTACATATGGGCGCCGGTGGAACGAATCCAGCTCCACACATCGTCACTGCCCCAGTTGCAGGCGGAGAACAGGATGTCCCGTCCGCACTGCTCCAGCGCAACGCCCATGCGATGATAAAGCAGGGGGCCGCTGGTCGTCGAGGGCTTGTAGCAGTTGTCATACTTTAAGAAGTCCACGCCCCACTCTGCAAAGGTCTTTGCATCGAGGAATTCGTGGTCGAAGGATCCGGGATAATCCGCGCAGGTGCGTACACCGTCGCAGGAATACATACCGAATTTCAGACCCTTCGAGTGAACATAGTCACCCACATATTTCATGCCGTTCGGGAATTTTTCCTTGGACGCGACCAGCTTGTCGGTCTGGGGATCGCGTTCTCTCTCCGACCAGCAGTCGTCGATGACCAGGTACTCATAGCCGAATTCCGGCAGGCCAAGCTCCACAAATGCATCAGCGCATTCGAGAATCAGCTTCTCGTTGACCTTTTCGCCGAAGGTATTCCATGTGTTCCAGCCCATGGGCGGTCTTTTGATAATCATACTTTTCACCTCATTTTATTATTTGCGGTCGATGCCGCAAGGATTTCTGCTTACACGCGCACGATCTGAGCTGTAAATACGCGGCAGTCATGCGGCGGTGTCGGAACGGATGCAAAATCGCGGAATGTGCCGTATTCCTCACCGGTTTCGATGTCGGTCATACGGAGTGCGCGTCCCGATGCGGCAGTTAGCCCGAACTGTTCAAAAAAGATGGGCACATTCATCTGCTGCTCATTGAAATTGTAGCACGCTATGGCGTATTTTCCGCCGTCGAGATGCTTGAAAGCGCATCGCAGATTCTCATTCCACGGATGATTCTGCCATACAGGCGGTCTTGCGGCGCGATCCTGATCGATGGCGATGAGTGCGCGGTTGGTGACAAGTGCCTTCACCGCCGGCGTCATGCATCTCACGTCACAGCCCAGCATCAGCGGTGCGCCGTACATACACCACAGCACAAACTGGCACCGGTATTCGGAATCCGTGCATCCGGCAGAGCCGACGTTGCCCTTACCGTACATTCCGACGGTGAGCATATCGGTGTCGTTATAGCAATTGTCGGCGGAATAGGCGAATTTATCCCGCTGGCTCAGCGCGATCTCCGTGAAGGATCTGAAATTGTCGTGAATATCGTTGGTGGAGCGGTACATATGCGCGCCGGTAGAACGGATCCAGCTCCACACATCGTCAAGTCCGCCGTTGCAGGCGGAGAACAGGATGTCCCGTCCGCAGTTTTCCAGCGCAAGTCCCATCCGGTGGAACAGCTGAGGCCCGCTGGCTGACGGCGGCAGGAAGCAATAATCGTATTTGAGCAGATCCGCCTCAAATTCCGCAAAGGTATCCGCATCCAGGAATTCGTAATCGAAGCTGCCCGGGAAATTGGTGCAGGTTCGTACACCCGCGCAGGCGTAGATTCCGAATTTCAGCCCGCGGGCATGGAGATAATCCGCAAGATATTTCATTCCGTGGGGGAATTTCTCACGGTTTGCCACAAGCTTCCGGGTCACGGGATCCCGTACCGGCTCCTGCCAGCAGTCATCCACGGTGATATACTCATATCCCGCATCAAACAGCCCTTCCGACAGAAATGCATCCGCTACTTCGCAGATGAGGGATTCGGAAATTTCACTGCCGAAGGTATTCCACGTGTTCCAGCCCATGGGCGGTCTTGCAACGATCATAACAGTCACCTCACTTTATGTAATTACGGCACTTTATGCCAACTTCATTATAGCACAAGTCCGCACATTACGCAAGTATTTTTTTATAACTCGTTACTTTATGCCAAGTCCGCGCATCTTTTTGACAAAATATGCGGCCACATCCTCGTATTGCTCCGGCTTCAGATGCAGGCCGTCTTCCACGAAAATATCGCGGAAGCCCTCGTATGTTCCCACATTTTCCGGCGATTCGTAGAAAAATTCGCTGATGTCAACAAAGTCCACATTCTCCGTCATTTCGGCGTATTCCCGTTGGAGCGCGTTGAATTCCGCGTATTTTTCACCCTTCCAGCCCTTTGCGGAGGGATGCTCGAAAGCGGAGAAGAGCACGATGCGGATACCGGGGAAATCGGCGCGGGCAAATTCGCACAGCCGCATGGCCGACTGCCACGCCTGCTCCACCGTGAAGCCGCAGAAGATGTCGTTGGGGCCCATGCGCGTTACCATGGCGTGAGGCTCATAGGGGAGCACCAGCTTGTGATAATAATACAAAAGCTCGTCCGCCGTTGCGCCGCCGAATCCGTGATTGACCACGGTCATCTCGCCCTCCGATGCGGCGAAAACCTGCGCGGCGGCATTTTTCCAATTGGTGAAAAAGGAGCTTCCGTACAGGAGAATTCCGTCCTTGACGACCGGCTGTGCAAGATAAGCATTGACCGTACCCTCGTAGCGGCGGATATTGATGGGATATTGATTCATTTGTTTTACCTCTTGTGGAAAATCAACCTTAATAGCACCACGCCGCGGCTGCCAGATGCTTCGCGCAGAGTGCCAGCGATGCAAGCTCGGCATTTTCGTTGATCGAATGGATATTCTGGCAGACGACGCCCACCGAGTCAATGCACGGTATGCCCGCCGCGGTGAAATATGCCGCATCCGAGCCGCCGTTGGCAAAGCCGCCTTCGATGGGATCAAAGCCGTTTGCCTCATAGATCGCACTAACACGCGCAAGAGCTTCCTTATTGAAATCGGTTATCTCCATGGGGGAACGGCTGCTGGCAAGCTCCACCTCACAGGTCGTGCCGGCGAGATAGCAATGCGCCGCTGTGTCGCGCACATAGGCCTCCGCCACTGCCATCTGCTCCGGCGTTTTGAAGCGGACATCCACCGTAAACGTGCAGCTTGCGGGGACGGTATTCTCCGCCGTGCCGCCGTTTATCAGGCCGCAGTTCATGGTGATGCCGTGAGGCTCCTTCCATTTTTCCAGCGCGATGATCTTGTGCGCCGCCTCGCAGATGGCGTTGATGCCTTTCTGCGGCTGTGATCCGTGCTCCGCTTTTCCGGTGACGGTGAGACGGAAGCGCATGATGCCCTTTCGTCCGATGGTCGTCTTGGAATAATCACCGCATGGCTCGGTGTTGAACACCAATGCACTGCCCTTCGCCTTTTCGCACATGAATTCCACGGTGGTTTTATTGCTCCATCGGCTGCTGTTTTCCTCATCGCTCTGCAGGATGAGCTTGACGGGACGCGCCGCAAATCCGCAGTCCTCCAGTGCCGCCATGGCGAGGAAGGATGCGGCGATACCGCCCTTGCAGTCGCCGACGCCGGGGCCATAGATGCGGTTTTCATCGAACGTGACCGGCTCTTCGCCGAAGGAGCCCACCGGATGCACGGTGTCCATGTGACCGGAGAAGCAGATGGGCGCGCCGGGAGCGTCCGGATTCATGGTGATGCACACGCAGTCACCGGATACGGGCTGCGGCTGAACCTCGACCGTCCAGCCCCGGGCCTCGGCTTTTTCGATGAGATACCGTCCCACCGCGTCAACGCCGGCCTTGTATTCCGTGGGGCTTTCGATGCGGCAGATGTCGGCCCAGATGCGGATATAATCGTCATTCAGCGCGTCGATGCGGTCAAAAACCGCCGCGCATGAAGGATTTGCTTTCATTGGAAATCC
>SVSO01000061.1 GCA_015064195.1 Oscillospiraceae bacterium | reverse complement strand
CTCCGGCATTGCCGATGCGAAGCAGATCGACCGGGATGTGCTTGCACCCGGCGGCGGTCACGGCTACTCTACCTTCTTCTCCTACTACATCCTCTCCGCCAGAGCCATGGCCGGCAAGACCGCAGAAGCCCTCGATGACCTGCGTGAATACTACGGTGCAATGCTCCGTCTCGGCGCGACCACCTTCTGGGAGGATTTCAATCTGGACTGGATCGACGAAGCGGGCGGCTGGGACGGTATCGCCGGCATCGACGATTTTGTTCCCGAAGGCAAAAAGGACATCCACGGCGATTACGGCGCACACTGCTACGTGGGTCTGCGCCACAGTCTCTGCCACGGCTGGTCATCCGGCCCTGCTCCCTTCCTGCTCCATCATGTGCTGGGCGTGAAGGTTCTGGAAGCCGGCTGTAAGAAGCTGGAAGTCAAGCCGAACCTCTGCGGCCTCGATTACGTGAAGGGCACCTATCCCACGCCCTATGGCCCTGTCAGCGTCTATGCAGACAAGGACGGCGTGAAGATCGATGCGCCGAAGGAAATTGAAATTGTAAGATAACAAAAACCGATGCTGACGCTATGCGTCAGCATCGGTTTTTTCGATCAGTCGAATTTGATCTCGCCCTGATTTTTGCTGTAAGCGTTAATGTCAAAGCTGCCCGAACCGCGGCTGAAAAAGAGAGTCGACAGCCGCAGAATGACCTCCGTGCCCGGCTCTACAGCGATATCCATGTCGTTCTCGTAGTCATAGCTCCACACGCCGTACTGATGATTGGCGCTGTTGGCGACCGGCGTATAAGCATCCTCCTTGAAGATGCGCTCGCCCTTGTACGTATACCAGATATCCTTGATGATATACGCGCTGGCCGTTGCGGATACGCTCTCCATGGGGATCTCGCCGGTTTCATCCTGCACGTCAAGCTTATACTGCAGGCCGCGCTCGCCGTTGGTCACGGAAACCGCGCGGACAGTCACGCCGTGCTTGTCGTAGAGCAGCACATCGCAGGGGAGTGTCTCGCCGTATGCCGGCACCTTCACCGTTCCTTCGGGAAGATCGGCGCTGGTGTCGTACTGGAAAGTATGCGATACATTGACCAGCGATGCCTTGGCAACGCCCTTGTCGTAATCCTTACTGCCCACCTCCACATTCGTGCGCTGGGAGACGGGGCATCCGGACAGCAGTGCGCTTCCGAACATTGAACCCAGCTCGCCGTCCTCGCGAATGGTCTGGAGATGCACCTGCGTGCCGACGGAATAGGCATCCTCCGCCAGCTTGAGCGCGAAGGGATCGTGGTATTCCATGGCCCAGATATTCTCGCTGTCGCTTACCGGGAACAGGGTCAGCGCCTTGCCGCCCTTCAGTTTGATAGTACCGCCCTGCTCGCCCGGATCAAGCTCGGCGAGTGTCACCGTTACAAAATTCTCGCCGTTGCGGAACGTGACGGTATCGGTCATCGGCACATCGATGAAGGTGTAGTTGGCAAAGCCCTGCGTACCGTAGCTTCCGCCGCCGCGGCGATATTCCACGCCATCTACGATACAGGTAAAATCCGACAGTGCCGCCGGCGGAATGCCCTGAATGGCATCCTGCGGGTCGGATGCCACTTCATCGGCGCGGTAGCACCACACCGAAACCGTCGCTGTACCATCACCCATGTCGGTGAGCATCACCGTATCAATCTCCACATCGCCGAACGCGATCTTGTCCATGGATGCCAGCACCCGCACGGATTCACCGTAAACGATGCCTACGCCCGGTGCGAAATAGCGCAGTCCCACCGCCGCAAGACCGATGGTCAGCATCACCGCCAAAGCCGCCGCGATCAGCGCGCTCCGGCGAATCTTCGGACGGCGCACCGCAGTCTCCGCCTCGGTAAGATAGCGTTCATCGATATATCCAAGTGCTTCGTTCATTTTTTTCACAGCAGATTCCTCTCTTTCAGATAATTTCTCAATTTCGCCCGCAGTCGGAACAGCCGCAGATTCGCCGCGTTTTTGCTCATTCCCACCGCGCTTGCCGCCGTTTCCGAAGTCTCGCCGTACACGTACCGCCGCACGAACAGGATGCGATCATCCCGTCGGCATCCGGCGAGAAAGGCGTTGATGGCCTCGCCAAGCTCCTTCGCTTCCACCGCATCGGAAACATCCCCGCCGCCGCAGATGTCGGACAGCTCCTCAAGGGGCGATGTCAGTCCCCGCTTTTTCGCGCGATCGGCATTCCAACGATTGATGGCCGCACATCGGGCCGCCATCGCCGCATAGGATTTGAGGGAGGACGGCGATGCGGGCGGGATGGTGTTCCAGATCTTCAACAGCGCGTCGTTCCGGCATTCCGCCGCATCCTCGTCGCTGCCGAGGATATTTTTCGCCACGGTGGTGCAGAGCCGTCCGTATCGCGCATCAAGCTCCGCCAGCACCGTCTCGTCCCGGTCGTGCAGTCGCTGTATCATCTCGTCGTCATTCATGGCTTACCTCCTGTTTTTTTGAGCGCTCACCTATTATAACAGGATTTTTCTGCTGTGATTTCAATTATTCCGCGTATTTTTTCAGTTTTTCCTCCAGCTTTGCAAATCTTGCATCCCCGCGCACAAAATCGTACTGCTTCCATTTCATGCCGGACAGCCGCAGATTGCAGGCGTTGCCTTTGTAATTTTTCGTCGTTCCGGCCAACTTGTATGGCAGTCCCTTCACCATGGGCGCGGTGTATTCCCCCTCGGTCAGCGTCGCCGACATGACGGCATAGCGTACCGATTCGGACAGCGCGGCGAGCGTTCTCTCAGCATCTCCGAGGAGTGCATAGTTGAAGGAAATCTCCCCGTACCGCCACGAAATATCCTGCGAATAGAATCCCACATTGCCGTCGGAAAAGACCAGCTTCCAAAGATCGATGCCAAACTGAAGGGCGGCGATCTCCTCCTCCGGCGTGGATTGCACCTTATCGGTCATTCCCGATGCCGCAAATGCCGCCAGATTGCACAGCCCCAAAAGATATTCCTGCGATGCTCTGACGCCCTCCTCGCCGTCCATCACAGATGCGGTGAGATCGTCTCTGGTCGTGTACATACTGCCGCCCATCTTGGCGTATCGGAGCGCATTTTCCTTATCGCCGATGCTGTTGTAGGTGTAGCACAGCGACTGGACGGCATTCTCCCGCAGCTCATTGTCCGTGGATTCGGCTAAAATCCGCTTGCCAAGCGTAAAGATGCGCTCTGCCGCCTCCTTCGGACATGGCCAGCGTCCCTCCCGGTTGATGGCACTCATCAGCCCCTCCATCACGCGGCAGTCATTGGGGAATTCCCGATAGGCACGCTCCCACATCGCCAGATTTGCCGCCGTTTCGCCGGTGTGCCAATAGCGCAGGCTCTCCTCCTTGTACGCCGCGATCTTCTCCTCGATCCGCGCCTTGTCCACATTCAGAAGCTCGTCCACCGTCACGCCAAAATAGAGCGCGATGGCGGGCAGAAGCGTGATGTCGGGGAATCCCTCACCACGCTCCCATTTTCCGACGGACTGGGGCGTGATGCCGAGATGAGTTGCCAGCGCCTCTTGTGTGACATTTTTCTCCTGTCTCAGCCTGCGCAGTGTGTCTTTCATGCAAATTTCCATGCGATACCTCCGATAATCAAGTGATACGCGCGTATCCTGCTTCTATTATACCCCATAGCCGGGAATTTTGCAAGAACCGCAAAGTTTATGATCCGGCGGATTTTACAACTTACAGTTGCAAAAATGCCCGACGGCACAGCCGTCGGGCAAAAGCTTATTCGTATACCACGCCGCCCCATTCCACGGCGACGAAGCCATCCCGCGCAAATTGCGGCAGCTTCTGCGGCGTAATGTCGGCAGCTTCCGCAAGCGGAAGGATATGCATGGCCATCCGCAGAAGCGAATCGGGCTTTGGCGAAATGTTCAGCGCATTTGCCGCCTCCCGGGATCCGGTCAGCTCGAACCAAATGAGATTGTAGGGATTCTGCTCCAGGATGGGCAGCCAGTAGATGATGAATTCGTTGGCCTCTTTGTCGGTGAAGCCCAGCTGTGCCAGCGCATCCTCGAGAAAATCCGCGCTGTCCTCGCCGGCAACACAGAAGCCCTCCGCGAAATCGGTCCGGGATACGGTCATCTGCTCCTCCTCCCAGTACAGGCAGTAGTAGCTCCGTCCCCGCTCATCCGTCAGCGTACCGTCCGGCGATGCGGTGACCTGCCAGCCGCCGTCATATGCGGGATATACGGTGGTCAGCCGCTCCGGATGCTCGAAGGTGACGCGCACCTCCGTCTCGGTTTCGGGATAGAGATACAGCACCGGCTTCGCATACGCATAGCCGTCCGGAACTTCGTAATAATGCACCTCGCCGGTCTTTGGTGAGTAGCAGTATTCAAAGCTGATGCCGGTCAGACGATCCTCGAACATGAAGTAATAGCCCTCCACAAGGCCGTCGAGGAGGTTTTCCGATTTGAAATATCCCGTCAGCGCCTCATGGAAAAACAAACTATCATGCCAGCCGCAGAGGGTGACGATTTCGCTCTCATCCAGATTTAACAGCTTCACCTCGCCGCCGTCCACCACCAGCGCAACCTCGTCGATCACCGTCAGCACCTTATCATACAGGCCGCTCTCATATTCCGGCACGCCGTCGGGGGAATAGATGCGGTAGAATGAATAGGGATCGCCCTGACATACCGCAAGCACGCGGCCATCTTCGGTGTAATGGGGCAGGGGCATCTTGTTGTGATAGAGGGGGCGGAGATTTTTATCATAGAGCATGACCGTCCCCGTCGCGTCATTCTCGCACCAGAGAAGCTCTCCCTTCGCCGCAAAGCGTCCGTCATTGCTCGCCATCACGAGAGCTCCGTCCGCATCGAACAAATAGGCATTGTATCGGCCGGGATTGGCGTACCGATAGCCATTGAATTCGCCCTCGATGGTCAGCGGATATTCCCTCACCAGTGCCGCATTGCCGTGATTCAATTCGAGAATATCCACCTCATAAACCGTTCCCTCCGCATCCAGAAGCTCCGCGCCGTTCCATGACAGCATGATGTTCCGGTATTCCTTATCCTCCAGCGGCAGTTCGGAGACAAGCTTTGACAGGCTTCCGTATTGGCTCATGCCGTAGTATTTCCCATCTGCCTTCACAAGGGCGTAGGACTCATCGGCGCAGAGAATCTCCGGCTCGTCAAACAGCGTAAATAACCCGGCACTGCTGTTCATGCACCAAACATTCACCGGCGCACCTGTAGTGGGATCAGCCGCCTGCATCTGCAGAATCACGCCGGGATTGGCGTATCCTTCGCGCTCGTACAGCTGGCAATCTACCACTGTCATCGCACCGCTCCATCGGAACCAATTGGGATAATACGCCCCCGATCCAAAATCCATCAGCTCAATATCATAATCCGTCGCATAGAGGAGCAGGTTTTCATCCCGATGCAGGATCTTCCGCATCTGAACGGTTTTCGGCTCATCGTAGTCGCTTTCGATGCGGACGGTCATGGCCGTTTCATCGATCCGCACGCGGCGGTAGCCAAGCTCCCGCCATTCTCCGCTCTCCTCCGGCAGTGCGGCAGTTGTTTCGGCGGCAGTTGTATCCTCCGTCACCACCGGTGCGGCGGTATCGTCGGTTTCGCGGGACATTTCCGCCTGATCGGCACATCCGGTAAGCAGGATACCGATCACAAGCAAAATCGCAGTCAGTTTCATAAATATGATCACCTCGCAGATTTAGACGTGGTGCAGGCACGATTTGTTCCAAAAAACAGGATGCCGTTTCCGGCATCCTGTGAGATTTTATCGATTGTTTTTGTTGAACAGACCCATCAGCTCGCGGATATCGTCAGCGGAGAAGAATTCTTCCTTCTTCTGAGCCTTGGGAGCTTCCTCGGCGGGAGCTTCTGCTGCAGCTTCGGGAGCTGCTTCGGCAGTCGGTGCAGCCGGTGCGGCGGCAGGAGCTGCTGCGGGAGCTGCAGGTCTTGCTGCGGGAACTGCTGCGGCTGCGCCCTTCTTGGCCGCGTTGTCAAAACCGGTAGCGATGACGGTCACGCGCATTTCATCCTCCAGGCTGGGATCGAATGCCGCGCCCCAGATGATGTTTGCGTCGGGATGCGCTTCCTCGGCAACCATGCTGGATGCGATATCCACATCCTCCAGGCCGATGTCGGGAGATGCGGTGATGGAAACGATGATGCCGTTTGCGCCTGCAATGGAGGTTTCCAGCAGGGGGCTGGAGATCGCCGCCTTAGCCGCGAGAACTGCCTTATCCTTACCCTTTGCATCACCAACGCCCATGTGAGCGTAGCCTGCATTCTTCATGACAGCGGTAACGTCAGCGAAGTCCAGGTTGATGAAGCCGTTGACGGAGATCAGCTCGGCAACGCTCTGAACGCCGCGGCGAAGCACGTCGTCAGCCACTTCAAATGCATTGAGCAGAGTGATTCTGGTGTCAGAAACCTGCTTGAGTCTTTCGTTGGGGATGATGATGAGCGAGTCAACATTGTCGATGAGATTGCCGATGCCTTCCTCTGCCTGCATCATGCGCTTTCTGCCCTCAAACATGAAGGGCTTGGTAACAACGCCGATGGTGAGGATGCCCATATCTCTTGCAGTCTTTGCAACGATGGGAGCCGCGCCCGTACCGGTGCCGCCGCCCATACCTGCGGTGATGAATACCATATCTGCGCCGTCAAGAGCTGCCTTGATGTCCTCGAGGGATTCCTCAGCCGCTCTTGCGCCGATCTCGGGATTTGCGCCCGCACCGTGACCCTTGGTCACCTTCTCACCGATGTCGATCTTATTGACTGCGCTGGAATTTGCCAGAGCCTGTCTGTCTGTATTGATCGCGATAAACTCCACGCCGCGGATATTCTCGGAAATCATGCGGTTGACTGCATTATTGCCGCCGCCGCCGACACCGATTACTTTTATATTCACACCACTGTCGAAGTTCTCGTCATATTCAAATGCCATTTTCAGTATCCTCCTAATTTTCTGTGTCCGCTATCAAAACTTCTTACCTTATATGATAATATCAATTCTCGCTATTTGCAAGCAAATCTATAAAAGTTTAAGATTTTTTTACGATTCGTCAATGGTTTGACTCAATTGAAGGCGATCTCTGCGCCCGGATCTTTGATGACCGCACATTCTGTGGGGTCGTTTGCATCGATGGTAGCCGGAATTTTATCGGCGAACACCTCATTCTCCAGCATTCCCGCCACCGCCGTGAACTTGGTGCCAAGCTCGTCGCCGTTGCCGAAATCCACAAGATAGATCCCCTCACAGATCACCGCCAGATTGAATCGGTCGCGCAGGTCAAAGGCCGTTGTTTTTGCGAACAGATCGCTGCCCTCCAGCGCATCCAGATACGCTTCCACATAACGCCGTGTGACATCGGCTTCAAATTCCACTGTCTCGCCAACCACCGCCGAATTGATGGTGGGAAGCACCAGCTCCACCAGTGTCATTCCCTCAAGCTCTGCCCGGTCAAACACCCGGTCCAGCACGCGAAGCTCCTCGGAAAGAATGAAAAACTCACCGTAGAACTCGCTCACATAGACGGGCGTATCCTCAATCACGCTGATGACCAGCGTGCTGGGCAGCTTGCGGACGATGCGTGCGCTGTGGATATATGCCAGCTTTTTCGGGATCGCCTGCACATCGCGGTTTGACACCTCATACAGGCTCAGCCCTTCTTCAATGTCCACCACACTGAGCACCTGCTCGGCGCTGTAGCGGGTTGTACCCACCACCTCGATGGTCTTGATCTTGAAGAACACCGCCAGACAAATGATGATGAACACCACACAGATGGCGATGAACACCACGGTATAGCCGAAGCGGGAAAGCTGTTTTTTTGCACGATTGTGTCTGACAAATTTCTGCAGGCTTTCTTTGCTTTTGATCTGCTGAAGCTCGCTTTGATTGCCGGTAAAGAATCTGCTTTCCCGGCGGTTGTTTGACTGATTCATCCTTCTGCCCCCGTGAAAGCCTCGTATTCTTCCCAAACGAAAGCGTTGACTTTTTCCATCCGCATCTGCAAATGGTCAAAATACCGCCTTTATAATATTATAACATAGCAACATCCAAAAAGTCAAGGTATTTGCGCTGATTTTCTATCAGAATTTCATGAATTTTTCATAAACACCGGTTTATTTGCTCTTTGCCAGCCGGCACAGGTCGTTGAAGATGCTCCGGTTGGCATCGGGAAGTGCAAAAGATGCGATATTCTCCGCCATCTTTGCGCGTTTTGCGTCATCCGCAAGCAGTCCGGCAAGCGCATCGGTCAGCTTGGCGTCAGTCAGCTCCTTTTCTTCAAAGAGGAGGGCCGCATCCCGGTCAGCCAGCACCTTTGCGTTTTTGTACTGATGATTGTCCGTCACATGGGGCGACGGGATCAGCACACAGCATTTATGCAGGATCGCCAGCTCCGACAGGGACATGGCCCCCGCACGGCTGACCACCACGTCCGCCGCCGCCATCTGCGTCGGCATATCGTAGATGTATTCCAGCAGCTTGATATTCTCGCAGTCCTCCAGCCCGTATTCGCGAAATTTCGCCGTCGCCGCCTCATATTCGATGGCACCGGTGGCGTGAACGTGGAGCAGCTCCGGATGATGCCTTGTATAATCCCGCATGAAGGCCAGCATCTCGTCGTTTACCTTTTCCGCGCCCATACTGCCGCCGCAGGACAGGAGAAAATGGGTATATTTTCCGTCGATGCCCAGCGTTTTTCTCGCCTCCGAATAGGAAAGGCTGGCAAACGCCGGCTTGATGGGATTGCCCACCTTGACGATCTTATCCTTGTAAGCCTCGCCCAGTGCATCCGCCGTGGCATCAAAATTCACGTAGATGCGATCCACATATTTCGCCAGCATTCTCACTGCCACGCCGGGAATGGCGTTGGATTCGTGGATGGCGGTGGGAACACCCATGGATGCCGCCGCCTTGAGAAGCGGCCAGCAGACGTATCCGCCCGTTCCCACCACAAGATCGGGTTTGAATTCCTTGATGATTTTCTTCGCCTTCATAGGCGATGTAAAGGCCAGCCACGCGGATTTGATGTTGTAGGGCGTCAGCTTGCGCTTGAAGCCCTGCACCTCCACATGATGGAGCTTGTAGCCTTCCTTGGGCACAAGCTTGTTCTCGATGCCCCGGGATGTGCCCACAAATTCGATCTGCGAGCCGGGGATGTTGTCGCGGATACTGCCCGCAATGGCGATGGCGGGATTGACGTGTCCGCCGGTTCCGCCGCCGGTCATTAAAACTTTCACTGTAATGACTCCTAATCCTTATTTCTTTTGCCTTGAGTATCGCGATATGGACAAAACGATGCCCATTTCCACCATCAGCACGCAAAGCGATGAGCCGCCGTAGGAGAAGAACGGCAGCGAAATGCCGGTGTTGGGCATGGAGTTTGTGACCACCGCGATGTTGAGTATACTCTGAAGTGCCACCTTACCAACGATGCCGACCACCACGAGGGAGGAGAAGGTATCCGGTGCTTTCATGGCGATGACAAAGCCGCGCCATACGAACAGCACGAACAGGATGATCACCGCCGATGCGCCGAGGAAGCCCAGCTCCTCGCAGACGATGGTGAAGATGAAGTCGTTCTGCGGCTGTGACACATACATATGCTTCTGCCGGCTCTCACCAAGCCCTACGCCGAAAAATCCGCCCGAGCCGATGGCATAGAGTCCCTGCAAGGTCTGATAACCGCCGTCCAGCGGGTCTTTTTCCGGATGCAGCCAGATGTCGATGCGGCGTTTGGTATAGTCGGTGATGAGACTGAACAAACCCAGCACGCCGATACCCGCGCCGCCGAGTCCCAGCAGGACGCGCAGAGGTGTGCCGCTGGAGAAAATGACGATGAGACCGATCATCAGCATAATGATGGTGCCGGACATATGCT
Source organism: Oscillospiraceae bacterium (assembly GCA_015064195.1). The sequence continues at coordinate 3,757 of SVSO01000061.1, read as the reverse complement.
TCTCGATGACGACCAGTACGCAGGTGACACCGGTGATGGCCAGCGGAACGAAGGAGCCGAAGAAGGAGGAGCGCACAATGTTGGAGGTGTCCGTGACACGCTCATAATAGCGGTCGAAATACCACGCCAGCATGAGCACCAGACCAAGCTTCATGAACTCCGACGGCTGAATTTCGGTAAATCCGAGGGAGATCCAGCGTTTTGCGCCGTGATGCGTCTGGCCGATGATGGGCACCAGTGCCAGCAGGAAGAAGCAGACGATGTAGTAAGGAATGGTGACTTTGCGATAAAATTCCGGCGGGAATACAGCCGCAAACGCCATGCCGATAAAGCCGACGACGATAAAGATGAACTGCCGGAAGATGATGTAATAGCTGTCACCGTACTCATTTTTTGCGTAGGCATAGCTGGCCGAATAAACCATGACCGTGCCGAATGCCAGCAGGATCAGCACGAGGATGAGGAACACATAATCCACGCTTCCCTTTTCGCGTACGAGATCGCGCTGCTCGAATACGGACGGATCGACCGCAAAGGTGCGCTTCCAGAAGGAAAGTGCGCCCTCCTCCGGCTTCTTTTTGGCAGGAGCTGCGGCTGTGGGCTTTGTATTCCGCTTTGCCGGAGTCCGTGCTGGCATCTGACGCGCCGGACGGTTTTGCTGAGAGCCGTTCTGCGCCGGGATCTGACGGGTCTGTCCGGTCTGCGCCGGCTGACGCTGTGCGTTCTGCTGTGATTGACCGCGGCCCTGTGTGGGATTCTGTCCCGGACGGTTTGCCGGGCGATTTCCATTGCCGGATCTGTAGTTATAGTTTCTGCGATCGTCGTGCAAACCGATCACCTCCGTTTTTTATTTTATGCCGAAATATGCGATCACGCCGGCGATGACGGTGACGAGGGAGAATACGCCCACCACCTTGAGTTCCGACCAGCCGCATTTTTCAAAATGATGATGGATGGGTGCCATTTTGAAGAACCGTTTGCCATGGGTGATCTTGAAATAGCCCACCTGAATCATGACGGATGCCGCCTCGCAGATGTAGACAATGCCCACAATGACGATGATCAGCGGATTTCCCACCATGTAGGCCATGCCGATGACAAGGCCGCCGAGGAACAGCGAGCCGGTGTCGCCCATGAACACGCGGGCGGGATAGAAATTGTAGACGAGGAAGCCGAGGCACGCGCCGATGGTGATGCCGGAGATGACCGCTTCGGGAAGCAGTCCCAGCGTGAATGCCGCCACTGCAAAGAATGCGCCCACTGCCAGCGTCACCGAGCTTGCAAGGCCGTCGATGCCGTCGGTCAGATTGACTGCGTTGATGATGCCGGTGATGAGCAGGATGGACAGGATGTAGTAGAAAATGCCAAGCTCAAGCTCAATGCCGGCAAAGGGGATGAGGATGGCTGTGGTCAGATTGCCGGTGAACTTCATCGCGCCGAGGAAAAGTCCCGCCGTAACAAGCTGCAGCAGATATTTCTGGGACGCGGTAAGGCCTTCGTTTCTGTGATTTTTGAACTTAGTCAGGTCGTCGATGATGCCGATGGCGCCGTTCAGCGTGGCCATCACCATGACGATGATCAGCTTTTCAAGGCCCTCCGATGCGCCGTTTACCGTCATAACGACGGCGAGGATGATGAAAACGATGAGGGATGCGAGAATGAAGCTGATGCCGCCCATGGTAGGCGTGCCCTCTTTATTTTTGTGCCAGCGCGGGCCGATGTCGAGGATCTGCTGTCCCAGCTTCATGCTTTTCAGCTTGGGAATGAGGATCCGTGCAAAAATCGCTGTCAGGACAAACGTGGCAATCATTGCCGCGAGAAAATAGATGATCATAGCTGAAATCTCCTGTTATCGGACGGGATCTGCGTCAATGAGACGCTTGAGCTCCTCGATGACACGCTCCAGTCTGACCGCGCGGCTCGCCTTGAACAGCACGGCATCGCCGCGATGGACCAGCTCATATACGACCTTCGCCGTGATGTTGGGATTCTCCGTATTGGTGTTGATGCTGATATTGTCCGGCTTGAGGGCATGATTGATCGCGCCGAGGGCGATATTTTCCGCCTCTCTGCCGAAGGTGACGAGATGGGAAATGTGACGGGACGCCACCAGCGTGCCCACCTCCATGTGCAGCTGCTTGGAGTATTCACCAAGCTCCCGCATATCGCCAAGCACGGCAATGGTGCGGCAGTCGGTCTTGTCCGCCATCTTCGCCAGCACCTCCACCGCCGCCTTCATGGATTCCGGACCTGCGTTGTAGCAGTCCTCGATGACGGTGATGCCGCCGTATTCGTAGATATTCTGACGCATTCCCGTGTTATGGAAGGACAGAAGTCCCGACTTGATCTCCTCATCGCTCATGCCGAGAAGGATACCCACCGCGAAGGCGTAGGTCGCATCGTAAACGTTGTGCCGGCCGATGGTGGGAATGCGTACATTGGTGACGACCCGCTTTCCCGCGAGAAGGTCGAATTCCGTGCTGTCCTCATATTCGCGGATATTCAGCGCACGGTAATCCGCCTGCGGATTCTGGAGAGATACGAACAGCAGATTCTGCGTGAGTCTGCCCTTCTGCGCGAACAGCATGGGCTCATCGGCGTTGAGGATGACCCATCCGTTCTCCGGCACGCCCTCTACGATCTCCATCTTCGCCTTGCAGATGTTCTCCCGGGAGCCGAGATTTTCAATGTGAGAATTCCCGATGTTGGTGATGACTGCGATGTCCGGCTCGGCGATGCGTGTCATGCGGGAGATCTCGCCAAGCTCGCTCATGCCCATCTCCAGAACGCAGACCTGTGTCCGCTCCGGCATATCCAGCACGGTCAGCGGCATACCGATCTCGCTGTTGAAGTTGCCCGCCGTTTTGTGAGCCGTGAAGCGCGCACCGGCCACGGCGTAGATGAATTCCTTGGTGGTGGTTTTTCCCACACTGCCGGTGACGGCGATGGTGCGGGGATGGATGCGCTGTTTATACGCCTTGGCGATCTTTCCGAAGGCTTCGAGGGAGCTTTTCGTGACGAACACCCGCTCCTTTGCCTCATCCTCCAGCTCATCGGGCATCCGCTCGGCGATGACGGCAGCTGCGCCCCGTGTGATCGCCTGAGCGATATAATCATGACCATCGACGCGCTCGCCCTTCAGAGCGATGAACAGCACGCCGGATTCCGCCTCTCTGGAATCGGTAACAATGCCGGTAATGTCCGCGCACACCGATGTTTCAAGGCCGAGAATCCCGGCAAGCTCTGCGGTATCAAAGATTTTTCTTTTCTGCTGAATGCCCATTTTTTCTGTCCTTTCGCGTAACGTTCCTTTTTATTGATCCTTACCGTAAAGTCCGGATATTGCTTGATAAACAATGGCTTTTTCCGAGAATGGCCGCTTCCCGTCGGCATCGATCTCATAGTCCTCATGCCCTTTTCCGGCAAGAAGGATGATATCCCCCGGTCTGTGATGGGTAATGGCGTACCGGATGGCATTCTCCCGCCGCTCGATGACCTTGCAGTCCGCACCTTCCGCCGCACCGCGCAGGATATCGCAGATGATGGCGCGGGGATTCTCCGAGCGGCTGTTGTCGCCGGTGATGATGGTCAGTCCGGCAAGCGTGGTGGCGATCCTGCCCATGATGGGACGCTTGGTGCGATCCCGGTCGCCGCCGCAGCCGAACACCGCCACGATCCGTCCGTGGGGTGCTTTGAAGCGGAGCAGCGTTTCCAGCACATTCTCCAGCGCGTCCGGCGTGTGCGCATAATCGATGAA
>SVSO01000060.1 GCA_015064195.1 Oscillospiraceae bacterium | reverse complement strand
CATATTGGGGAGTGATTTGGCGGGGATTGTTAGGAAAAGGGGAACGGTCGCTTTTTCGAGAAAAAGCTCCGCAAAAAGCTTTATTCAACGCTATCGCTAACAGAGGGGTTGTCTCTGCGCGGAATAACTACAGAGGCAGCCGGGTCCCCTACCCCGGCAACTGTCTCTGCAAACTTGTTTGCAGGATTTGTGCGAACATTGCTGTTTATTTTTTATTTATTTTTAAGGAGATTTTTATTATGAAAAAGACTTACAAGCTGATTGATTTGGATTGTGCTCATTGTGCCGCTAAGATGGAGACGGCCATCAAGAAGCTGCCGGGCGTTATCGATGCTTCTGTGCTCTTTCTTTCGCAGAAGCTGGTGCTGGAGACGGAGGCGGAGGATCAATCTGCGATTCTCAAGGATGTTTCTAAGATTATCAAGAAGGTTGAGCCGGATTGTGAGCTGATTTTCTGATGAACAAAAAGCAAAAGCGTGCTCTTCGCAAGATTCTTCTCGCCGGCATTTTACTTCTTGCGGGTGCGCTCATCGGTTTTCTTGGCGATTCCTTGCCGATTACCATCATTCGTTACATTTTGATTGGTTTGGCTTACGTTCTTGTTGGGCTTGAAGTGCTCATTCGCGCCGTTCGCGGCATTCTTCACGGTGAGCTGCTCGATGAAAACTTTCTCATGGCCATTGCCACTGTTGGTGCGATGATTCTCGGTGAATATGTGGAAGGCGTGGCCGTCATGTTATTTTATCAGGTTGGCGAGCTGTTTCAGAGTCTTGCCGTTGCCAGCTCCCGGAAATCCATCACCGCTCTGATGGATCTTCGCGCCGATTATGCGGATGTCATTCGCGGCGGTGCGGAGCTTCGCGTGGATCCGGAGGAAGTGGCGGTTGGAGAGATCATAATTGTAAAGCCTGGGGAAAAGATTCCGCTGGACGGAGAGATCGTGGAAGGTGAGACATCGCTGAACACGGCGGCGCTGACCGGAGAATCCCTGCCGCGCCATGCGGTTGTGGGGGATGCCGTGATGTCCGGCTGTATCAACGGCGAAGGGCTTGTGAAGATCCGCACGACGAAGCCATTTGGCGAATCCACGGTGGCGAAGATTCTGGATCTTGTGGAAAATTCCGCGGCGAAGAAATCGAAAAGCGAGAATTTCATCACGAAATTCGCCCGTGTTTACACGCCGTCGGTGGTCATCGGTGCGGCTTTGCTTGCCGTCCTGCCGTCCATTGTCACCGGCGACTGGGGCAAATGGGTCTATCAGGGGCTGAATTTCCTTGTCATTTCCTGTCCCTGTGCGCTTGTCATTTCCGTGCCGCTCAGCTTTTTCGGCGGCATCGGCGCGGCCTCGAGGCGGGGCATTCTCGTCAAGGGCGGCAACTATCTGGAGGCGCTTGCGGAGCTTGACACGGTGGTATTTGACAAGACCGGCACCCTGACCGAGGGCGTATTCACGGTGACGGAGGTACGGCCTGCGGAGGGCATTGGCGGGGAAGAGCTGCTCACCCTTGCGGCGAAAGCGGAAGCGGCCAGCAGTCATCCCATCGCCCGGTCGATTCTGGAAGCATACGGCAAAACGCCGGACACGTCGGATGTGAGCCATGTGACGGAGCTTCCGGCAAACGGCGTGACCTGCATGATCCGTGGGGAAACGGTGGCGGCGGGCGGACGGCGGCTGATGAAGAATCTGGGCATCGACTGCAAAACGCCGTCCGGCGGCGGCACGGTGGTGCATCTTGCGGCGACCCGTGGACAATCGGGCGGCGGCACTACCGAAAAGCGTTGGCTTGGCTGTATCCTCATCGCCGACCGGGTGAAAAAAACATCGGGAGCGGCCATCGAAGCCCTGCGCGCACTTGGCGTGAAGCGGTGCGTCATGCTGACCGGCGACAACAAAGCGGCGGCAGAAGCGGCATCGTCGAAAATGGGCGGCATCGAATACCGCGCGGAGCTTCTTCCGGCGGATAAGGTGGCCGAGGTGGAAAAAATGCTGACGGACGGCGGAAAGCTGGCGTTCGTTGGCGACGGCATCAACGATGCGCCGGTGCTGTCGAGAGCGGATGTGGGCATCGCCATGGGCGGCATCGGCTCGGACGCGGCCATTGAAGCGGCGGACGTGGTGCTGATGGACGACGATCCGGCGAAGATCGCCGACGCGGTGAAGATCGCCCGGCGCACCCTGACCATATCCCGGCAGAACATCGTGTTCGCGCTGGCAGTCAAGGCAGGCATTCTGGTGCTTGGTGCGCTGGGATATGCCAATATGTGGCTGGCCGTGTTCGCGGACGTTGGCGTCAGCGTCATCGCCATTCTCAACGCCATGCGGACGCTGAAATAGCAATCGGCAGGGTGAAGTCCGGCTGCTCGGCAGCTTTTGGCTATCCACCCTGCTATCTACTTTAGCGGGGATCGTCAGTTTCTGCAGATTTCGCGTACGCGACGGGAGCCAAAAGCTCCGAGTCCTCATTCTTTTGCGGAAACCGTCAGTCTGTCAGCGGCTTCGCCGCAGGCTGATAAGACGACGATTTTTTTCAAAAAAGACTTGACAAATCGGGAAAAATGTGATATACTATCAGAAAGGCAGTGACGGGAAGGAGTAGAATCCGCCCACCGCACAGAGAGCCGCCGGTTGGTGTAAGGCGGCGGGTGCGCGTTTTTGAAGGTAGTCCCCGAGCCGCAACGTGAAAGGCTGTCCGCCGAGTAGCCGCCGCCGTGTCCGCACGTTACAGCGGAGGGAAGTTTTTTCGCTTCCGTGAGTGATAAATGTCAGGTGGTACCGCGTAAATATTACGCCCCGACGAGAAATCGTCGGGGCGTTTTTGAATGCAGAAATGAAATATGAATAACGAAAGGATACAACACATGAACACAGAAATCAACCTTCCGAAGAATTATGCGCCGAAGGAGTTTGAGGATCGCATCTATCAGAATTGGTGCGACAAGGGCTACTTCACGCCCGAACGTGATCCCGAGAAGAAACCCTTTACCATCGTGATCCCGCCTCCCAATGTCACCGGCCAGCTGCATATGGGCCACGCGCTGGATGAAACGCTGCAGGATATCCTCATCCGCTATAAGAGAATGCAGGGCTTTTCCACGCTGTGGGTGCCCGGCACGGACCATGCCGGCATCGCGACCCAGATCAAGGTGGAGGAAAATCTCCGCGTCAATGAAGGCCTGACCCGCTACGACCTCGGCCGCGAGAAATTTCTCGAGAGAGTCTGGGATTGGAAGCATCAGTACGGCTCGCGCATCATCAATCAGCTGAAAAAGCTGGGCTCGTCCTGCGACTGGACCCGCGAGAGATTCACCATGGATGAGGGATGCTCCCGTGCGGTGAAGGAAGTTTTCGTCAACCTCTACGAAAAGGGTCTCATCTACCGCGGCAACCGCATCATCAACTGGTGCCCCCATTGCACCACCGCCCTCTCCGATGCAGAGGTGGAATACAGCGAACAGCCCGGCAATTTCTGGCATATCCGCTATCCCTTCGCTGACGGCTCGGGCGAGGTCATCATCGCTACCACGCGCCCCGAAACACTGCTGGGCGATACCGCGGTTGCCGTCAATCCCGAGGATGAGCGGTATTCCGCGCTGGTCGGCAAGATGCTCGTTCTGCCGCTGGTTGGACGGGAGATCCCGCTGATCGCCGACGCATATGTGGATAAGGAATTCGGTACGGGCTGCGTGAAGATCACCCCCTGCCATGACCCCAACGACTTTGAGGTGGGCAAGCGTCACGATCTGCCGGAGATCCTCGTCATGAACGGCGACGGCACCATCAATGCACAGGGCGGCAAGTATGAGGGCATGGATCGCTACGATGCCCGCAAGGCCATCGTTGCCGATCTGGAAGCCGGCGGCTATCTCGTCAAGGTTGAGCCGCACGCGCACAATGTGGGCAGCTGCTATCGCTGCGGCACCACGGTTGAGCCGATGACCTCCAATCAGTGGTTCGTCAAGATGCAGCCCCTCGCTGAGCCGGCGCTGGACTGCGTAAAGAAGGGCGACACCAAATTTGTTCCCGAACGTTTTACGAAGATTTACACCAACTGGATGGAAAATGTCCACGACTGGTGCATCTCCCGCCAGCTCTGGTGGGGTCATCGCATCCCCGCGTATTACTGCGACGCCTGCGGTGAAATGATCGTCTCCAAGACCGACGTTGACACCTGCCCCAAGTGCGGCGCACCCATGCGGCAGGAGGAGGACGTGCTGGATACCTGGTTCAGCTCCGCGCTTTGGCCCTTCTCGACTCTCGGCTGGCCGGACAATACGGAGGATCTCCAGTATTTCTATCCCACCAGCGTCCTCGTCACCGGCTATGACATCATCTTCTTCTGGGTCTCCCGCATGATCTTCTCCGCGCTGGAGCATACGGGCAAAGCTCCCTTCGAGCACGTGTTCATCCACGGCCTCGTCCGGGATGAGCTGGGCCGCAAGATGTCCAAATCTCTCGGAAACGGCGTCGATCCTCTGCAGATCATCGAGGATTACGGCGCAGATGCCCTCCGCTATGCGCTCATCACCGGCAACGCGCCCGGCAATGATATGCGCTACTCCGACAAAAAGGTGGAAGCGGCGCGCAATTTCGCAAACAAGCTGTGGAACGCATCCAGATTTACGATGATGAATCTCACCATCGACAAGATCGAGCTTCCCGCCGCCGATGCACTCAAGGCGGAGGACAAGTGGCTGCTCTCCAAGCTCAACTCCCTCATCGGCGAAGTTGTGGCAAATCTCGACAAGTTCGAGCTTGGCGTGGCACTGTCCAAGCTGTACGATTTCGTGTGGGATATCCTGTGCGACTGGTATATCGAGCTTGTGAAGCCGCGCCTCTCCGAAGGCGACACCGTGGCGCAGAATGTGCTGGCGTACGCGCTGACCGAAACCCTCAAGCTGCTCCATCCCTTCATGCCCTTCATCACCGAGGAGATCTATCAGGCACTGCCGCATGACTGCGAATCCATTATGATCGCGGAATATCCCACCTACAACGCGGCGATGAACTTCCCCACGGAGGAGGCTCAGCTGGCAAAGCTCATCGAAGCCATCTCCCTCATCCGCAACCGCCGCACGGAGATGAACGTAGCACCGTCGAAGAAGGCGAAGGTCATCATCGCCACCGCCGACAGAGCAACCTATTCCGACGATACGGTGAAGTTCTTCACGAAGCTGGCAAGCGCATCCGAGGTGGAATTCGTGGATTCCTACGCCGACGAAAATGCGGTGCAGATCGTGGCACAGGGCGCGACCATCTTCATTCCGCTGGGCGAGCTGATCGACTTTGCCAAGGAGCGCGAGCGTCTTGCCAAGGAAAAGGCGAAGCTTGTGGGCGAGATCGAGCGCGTGGAGAAGAAGCTGGCCAACGAAGGCTTCGTTGCGAAAGCTCCCGCACAGCTCATCGAGGCTGAAAAGGCGAAGAAGGCAAAATTCGCCGAGCAGCTGATCGCGCTGGAGGAAGCCATCGCGAAGCTGGGGTAAAGAATAAACGAAAAATCGCTGCATCCTGCAGCGATTTTTCTATTCATTCGCAATCACCCAAGCCCGATACGCCTCCGCTTTAAACTGCACCACAGCCCATGCCGCCATCGAGCTGTAGCGGTCGCCGTCACGGTAGGATTCCAGCTCCTCCTCCGCGCGCACGGCGAGCGCGGCTTCAAATTCCGCAAGCTCCGCCGCAAGTCCGCGCTCCCCGGCGATCCGAACCGCTTCGGCAGACCACACGTCAAGATACGCCTCCGCATATTCGATCATGCTCGCCGTCGAGCCATCCGGCGCGGGATGCGCCGCTTCAAACGCCGCGTCGATGGGATGGACGGCCGTTTCGGGGGCATCCACGGCAGCATCCGCCAAAATCGCCGGCGATGGCGGGGCGGCATCCAGCGGATGCGGCGGCGCGGATGGCGATGCGGTGCAGGATGTGAGGAGCAGGCAGAGAAGAATTGCGGCACGTTTCATGGTATCCTCCAAAAAAACGGTGGTGTATTCATTATACACCACCGTTTTGCATTTGTCAAGGGCGATACTCCACGATGACAGCATTCCGGTCAACCGCTTCATCAAGCACGGCGGTCAGCTGACGGTACTGACGGTTACAATCTGCCGGAAGCGAAGCCGCGCCGGTAACTGTGATTTTAGCACCGCGATACAGCGGATGCAGCAGTGTATGACGAATGCCGTCAGGATGACGTGCTGTCTCACGTTCCAGAGACTTAACCGCAAGATCAAACAGCTCAAATCCGTGATACGGGCTGCTTTTGCTGTATTTGGAGCAATCAATCTGATAAGAACGGGGGCTTATTTCACTGGCATCGGACAATGCATAGGCAACATCAAGACCGGACTCGATGGCCATATCGAGTATGGCAACCATGTTGACAAAATCCTTCCACATTGCGTCCGGCACAGAGGCAGGGGAGAGAATCTCGATTCTGCACGGTATGATTTCATACTCAAACAGCAGGCGCATCACCGTATTGAGCAGCAGCACCTTGCAGGGCAATTCAATATACTCGTCCATGATGTCATAAATGCTGTCAATGCTATGACCGGTCCAATCGGGCAGTCCGAGAGCCTGCTTCACGAGATCGTATACATCGGTATCGCGGGATAGAAAGCTGAAATCGACGATGTATGTTGTCATGGTTCTCCTCCTGTTATAGCTGCACCTGATGTAATTTCAAAGAACGACCATACTGTGCCATGATAATTTGCTTATCTGATATGATATGGAGGTATCTGTGAGCAATCACACTGCACAGATACCTCACATAATATTATATCAAATAAATATCAGAAAAGCAATATTCAACTCCTTATTTTCTTAAAACTCCCGACTCTCCATGGACTTCAGAATCTTCGGCAGATTGCGCCGCACCTGCTCGCGGCTCATGGCACGCACGTCCGCGCGGGTGAAGAATGCCGCGCCCTGACCGTCATCCGACACGCGGCCCGTGGATTCGGCGGCATTTTTCGCGTTGATCTCCTCCGGTGTCAGCTCACGGGTCTCATCCATTTTCCTTCACCTCCATAAGCAGCTGCTCGCGCTGCGGGATCACGCCGTCCGGCACGCGCTCCAGATACTGCGCCAGCGTGATGTGGCCGCCGTCAAGAAGCGACGTGAGCGCCGACAGTGCCGATGCCTTAGAAAAGCGGGTGGATGCGCCGACATCGACACGCGCGCAGATCAGCTCCTCACGAAGCAGGCGGCAGTCGATGGGAGACGCGCCGTCTTTTGTCACCAGCATCCGGCCGTCCGCGTAATAGGCGCACATAAAGTCCACCCAGATGGCCGCCAGCTCCTCGATACAGCCGTACAGGGAAGCGCGCACCGAATCCAGCGTGATGGCGTTGGATTCCTGCAGGGCGAGGATGGCCGACGTGTTGGTGGGCGTCGCTTCACCGAGGGAGGCATCCGTCGCGCCCATGGAATCCTTAGTGTGCCGGATCACGTCGGAGATGGTATCGGAAAAGCCCTCGTCCATCTCGCCGGGGCTGATGGTGGCCGCGATGCCGGACAGATCGCCGCCGTTCACGCCGATGGCCTGACCCACCTCGTTTGTCCACTCCGGAATGCGGGATTTGTCATACACCACCTTACTGAACGCCGTGTCGATCATGTGCTTCATCATCAGGGCGTAGGCCTTGTTGATGTACTTCTGATTCTGGATCAGCGGCACGACGGGCGAAGTTCCGTGATAGGAATTTTTCGTGGGGATCCAGTTGAACATGGCGATGGGATAGAGCCGCAGACCTGTCACCGTGCGGCGGATGATGCAGGATTTCGTGGATTTTTCAAACTGCACGAAGCCCCGCTCATCCCGGGTGAATTTGATGATGTACGTGGCCTTTTCCGCCGAAACGTCGGGATTTTCGATCATCGCATGATCGCCAGCGCCAAAGTGGAGATCGCCGTCCGGCTTGATCTTCATCGCTTCCTCCCGGGATGCGCCGTTTGCCAGCGCCTCCTCCCGGAGCGCTTCCACCGATTCGCGGCCGGAAATGATCACGTACCGCTGACGCTGGAGATCGGTGGAGTTCACATTCTCAACGAAAATGTTGGCGCCGTCCATGGGCACGGTGACAAAATCGCCGGTCAGCGGCTGGCCCGTGCGCACGCCCGCATCCCAGTAGGTGAACATCGCGCCGTCGCCGGTGAGTGCCGCATCCAGCAGGATCTGGCGGATCATCCGGTCAAGGCGGCATTTTTCCCAGCGGAAGGCGGCGTGACGGTTGAGCAGTGCCACCGCGTCGCCGATGCGCTCCCGGTGATGCTCATCCTGAATGAAGGGCAGATTCTCGTCGGAATAGTAGATATCCGCGTTGGCGGATGCCACCTGCGCCACGAGAAAATCCGTGATGCGGCGGATGATGTTGAACACGGGGGTGGGCAGCTTGTCGCTCTGCACGGACTGCCACTGATCGCCCCGGTAGAAGCGTTCCGCAGCTGCGGCATTTTCATACAGCCCGATGCGGCGATTGTATTCGCGGCCGGCTTCAAACTGCCGCCAAGCAAGGTTTTCTTTCATAAAAAGTTCCTCCTCAGAAATTCAAAATTTGCAGAAATTCGTCCTCTGTCACCGGAGCGGCGGACTTCTTCCGACCGCGCAGATACGCGATCAGAGCCGCCGCCGAAAAGCCGGTGAGAAAGCCTAAAAGATACCATAAAACCAGCATTTTTTCTCCTATCTCGCCCGATAGCCGAGCGACACCTCACGGATGTCGGCGGCGGGACTGCCGGCGGGTGAGGTGAGACGGAAGCGGATGTAGGATGCGTGACCGAGCCGGGCGTGGGAGCGGATGGCTGCGGGAATGTCAACGTCGCCATCCGGCACGGTGAAGCTGAGGGCAAGCGTTTCGCCGGTGTCACCGGTCAGCACGCAGTCAAGCTTCGCGCCGGGCACACGCTCCATGGATACGCCGAATTCGTACAGCGTTTTGCAGTCGAATGCATCGCCGAGATCCAGTGCGCCGCTGTCGTAGGAAGCCGTGATGGGCGTGCCGGCATCGTCCGCCGCATCGGATGAGAAGCGGTAGAGGGATCTTCCGGATGCGAACGCCGCGTCGCTGGCGTGGGTGAACATGAGATCGGGCGTGATGCCGGAGAAGCGATACCACACATTCTGCCGGGCGTTGTAGACGATGATGTGCGATCCCACGCACCAAAGCTCGCCCCGCAGACGGTTGACGTAGAGCTTGCAGCTGTTGATGAAATCCCGCGTCAGCCCCACGGAATCGGGAGCCTGTGTCAACACCGCCAGCCGCTCGTCACGCACCGACGTGGATTTGAACCGGAACAGCCCGTTTTCATTGAGGGCATAGGGCTCATTTTCCACCAGCACCGCGCCGCCGGAACGAGACGCGCCGACGTCGGAGTTGAGGGGCAGAATGGGGAAGGAATAGCGGGTCACGCCATTCACCGGAGCTTCCTCCTTGGGATAGGTGTAAAATGCGCTGTCCTCGGTGAAGATGGCGAGGCGGTCGAATTGCCGCACCGCACCGGTGACGTACAGATTGCCGTCGCCCACGGTGATCTCGCCGCCCGCCGGGAAGTATTCCGCCGACAAAGTCTGGCGCACATAGGCATCCTGCGGGTCGGAGGGATAGAGGGAGCTTGCCACGCTGCCGCCGTAGACGAACACGCGGGAATCCGTGTCGCCGCCGTACACCGCCGCGTGAGCGCAGGAGGTGATCTCACCGCGGCGTGGTGCATCGCGGAGGGTGAAGTAAACCTCGATGGCATCCGTGTCGGCGGCGGCGGGAATATTCGCGAATTTGATGAGACTGTACGCCGCGCCGTAGATGAAGCTGTACTGGAGGGGATTGCCGTTGTAGGTGGCGGATTCCACCGATGCCACATTGCCCCACAGCCGGTACTGAGAATTGCCGCCGTCGGGCTTGAAGCGCATCCGGACGCGGTTTGTGAGCAGATTCACCCGCTCGAATTCCGTACCGGTGTCAAAATAGCTGGCATTTCGGCGAATCAGCGGAATGTAGCCCTCCACGCGGGAAACGGATGCGCCGTCATAGCAGAAATAATCGCCGCCGCCGAGGATGTACAGCTTTCCGGCGAAGAAAAACATCTCCGCCGCCGCGCCGCCCAAAAAATCCGCGCCGGGAAGCGTGCCGAGATTCTGCACCGTTCCGCCGATGCGCCAGAGGGCAGTGCCGGCGATGGCGTAAATGGCGTCACCGTCATCCTCCCGGACGGACAGGGCACCGTGAACCGTGTCGGTGAAGGTATGGATGCGGGTGTATCCGTCCCGGCGACGAAGGGAACCGTCCGCCAAAATGCGGAAATTGTCCACCGCGCCGGAGGAAAAATCGCGGATGATCTTTTTCGTAAGCTCGCTCATACGCCGTACACCTCGCGGATGCTGCCAACATCCACCGCCGCGGATTCGCTCTTGGCAACGGACGGCTTGTCTGCCTCCGCCTGCGCCATCAGCGTCTTGGCAAGGTCAGGCGCTTCATCGAAGATGAGCATGGACGCCAGCATTTCGGCGGCGCAGGCGGCAAGAGGATCGGCCAGCGGGAAGGCGGAATTCAGCGTGAGATCGGAAACGGTGACGGTGCGGCCGTCGATGAGCTTCGAGCATTCCGCAAGGCGGGAGGTGATGACGGTGAGCAGATAAGGCGCACGGGTTGCGTAATCGTCAAGCCCGGGGTTTGATTCCGTCTCACCGAGGAGGGAGAGGGCGGTTTTGTAAATATTTGTGCAGGTCATAGAAACCTCCTTTCAAAAATAGCGGGCGGAGCGGTAATGCTCCGCCCGCGGCAATGGACGAATTAAGCGAGGGCGATGTCGAGAACGACGAACTCGTCCGGATAGACGATCTTCGCGCCGTAGAGATGCAGACCCTTCACCGCATCCGCAAAGCGGGATTCGGGACGGTATGCCTCCACCTCATTGAGCTGCTCCGCGAATGCAACGGCACGTTTGGTGCGCACGATGCACTTGTGGCGGCCGTCAACCTTGGGCACGTTGTGGGAGACATAGATGTCGAAGCCGAACATCTTGCCCAGCGCACCGTTTTCCATGGCCTCGGTGTTGTCGGTGGACTGGAGTGCCTTTGCACGCAGGATGTAGGACGCGATGTCGGGCGTGACCTCCAGCGCGGTGGGAACATTGCTGTTCACCTTGTGCATGGTGAGCTTGCGGCGTGCTTCGGCGATCAGCTCCAGCATATCGTCAACGACAACGCCGTCAACGATGATCTTGTGAACCGCTTCGGTGTACAGGGAGTAGACGTACTGGTCGGCAACGTCTGCCAGTGCAGCGGCCGCCTGAGACATAGCCGCCTGCATGAGCTTCGGCTGGGCCTGCGCCTTGTCGATGTCGTCGATCTGGAAATTGAACGCCTTGGCCTGATCGATGGTCAGGGTCTTTGCGTAATCGGAGAGAGCTTCCGGCGCGCTCATGTCGGTGTCCTTGGTGTAATCGAACACGTTGATGGCACCGATGCCGCCGATCTTGACGGTGGAGCCTTTCTCCTTGATGTCACCCTCGAATTCGCGGGTGCAGTTGCGGACTGCGATGTATTCGCGGTCAAGCTGGGTGAGGAGCGATTCGCTCCAGACGGTAGGAATAAAGCTGGTGATTGCCATTTGGTTTTCCTCCAAAAATTAAAATTATTTATATCAGCGCCCGCTGCCTAGGATGCGGACGTCAATATCATAGAAACATCTGCGCGTCGGTGGAATGGGTCACGGTGACGGAGAATGCCGCCTCCGGACGGGACATGACCGCGTATCGGAGGGCTTCCGGCGTGTGCGTCACCTCATGGGGCTCTCCGGATGCATCCTCCGCCACGGTTTTATCGCAGAGCAGAGACTCCATACTGCGGATCAGCTCGTCGCAGTGGGAGAAGATCTTCAATTTCCCGTCTAACTTTTCCCGGAGAGCACGCCATCCGGGAATGCGCCGGTTGTCCGCACGGACAAGGGGCGGAATTTTGAAGCGGGAGAGGATCTCAACGCCGGAAAAGCCCGTGTCCTGCCTGCGATTCCACAGATCCGGCGACGCCACAGCATAGCGCAGACCGTACTGCTCGCCGCAGATGCGCTCCAGTGCTTCGCCGGCTTCGGATAAAGTCAGCCCCGATGCGCAGTATTCGCGGGTCACGTAAAGCGTATCGCCGTCCATGGCGAAAAGCAGCAGGGCGAATCGGTCAAAGCCGTAGTCGAAGGCGGCGAAGCGGTTGCGGGTCAGAAGCTGGATGGGAGCGATGACGTGCTTCTCGCGGGAAAATTCGGGGAAGAACTGCCCCTCAAACAGCTCCCAGCTTCCGTCAAGCCATGCACTTCTCAGCTTGTCCGGCAGACTTTTTAACATCTCCACATAGCCGGGATCGTTTTCGGTCAAAATTTTGTTGTCCCACACGCTGGCACGGATGAAGCGGTAATCCTCCGGCCGCTCTCCCTCGCGGAATTTGCGGTCGATGAAAAGCCGCTTGACCCATGCGTGTCCAACGCCGCCGGGATTGCAGGTGAGATACATCCGCCGCGGGAAATTGCCGACGCCGCGCAGACAGCCCTTGAGAGCGGAGAACTGTGACTCGGTGAGCTGAGTGGCCTCGTCGATGGCGATGATGTCGTACTCCTGACCCTGATAGCGGAGGGTGTCCCGCTCGCAGGACAGATAGCCGAGATCGATGCGGCTTCCGTTTTTGAATCGGAAGACCCGTTCACCGGAGGCGTAAGGAACCGCGCGGCCGATCTCACGAAGCAGGGGCAGAACGTGATTCTGGCGAAGCTCGGAGAGGGTGCGGCGGATGATCAGACAGTGGATGCCGGGGTAGCGCATACAGAGAAGGATGAGCTTCCTGCGGAGTGCCCAGCTTTTGCCGCCGCCGCGGGAACCGCCATAGGCAGTGAAGCGTGCGGTGGAGCGGAAGAATTCCGCCTGTTTTTCATTGGGTCTGCCGAGGAGCTTCATTAAATGCCGTCCTCGTAGCCGTCATGCTCGCAGATGATGTCCTCCGTGGCGGGATTGCCCCAGAAGCCATACTCCCGCAGATACATTCCCACAAGGGAAGCGGTCGCGCCGGAATTGAGAGCGGCATCTTCAAAATAAGCCCCCGCATTCTCGAATTCCCCGGGAAATCTGCGCTTGAGGGAGAGAAACTCCGCCACGGAGATCCCCGCAAACCGGCAGAATCCGGCAACATTGGCAAATACAGGCTTTTTCGTGTCCGCATTGCGGCATTCCTCGATGTAATCGCGGATCTTGGCGATGAGCCGCCGTCCGCTTTTGATGGTTGTCATGAAATCAGTCCCTTTCGTGATTGTGCCACCATTATAACACCGCCTATCCTCCCACTGCCCGCCGTAACCTCCCACAAACCGCCGCCGTTTTTCATAAAAAAATCCGCAAAAAACCGCAGCGAATTTGAAAACCGTCACACAGCCGTCACATTGATGCGGTATAATATCGGAAAGAACACTTTCTGTGAGGTAGAAATCATGAAACTCAAGCAAATTTTCGCAGGCGCGATGGCGGCGCTCCTGCTGATGACCACTGCCTGCGGCGGTGACGGCGTGGATTTTGCGCCCAGTGCCGAGGATAAAAAAATCGTCATGACCGTGGGCGGCGAAAAGGTGGAGCATCAGGAATACCGCTATTTTTATCTGAATAACAAGCGGGATCTGTACGGCGAGGATGCGTCGCTGACAGCGGAGG
>SVSO01000059.1 GCA_015064195.1 Oscillospiraceae bacterium | reverse complement strand
GGTAAACATGAAACCGTGCTGTTCGCTGTACATAGCGGCAAGAACCGTATCTCCGAATTCTGACAGCTTTCTGTATTCCTTTACATCCGGGATAGTCATCTGCGGAGAAGACTCGTAGAGACCAACATATTCTCTGATCTTTTCAGCACCGATACTGATGGCATCCTGAATCTCTGCAAGGTTTCCGGTTGTTCGACCACGTGCATCCTCAAAAATGTAGCCATTTTTATTCTGACTGCACATCGGAATCTTGTGGTAGCTGATATCGAGCATTTCGGTTTCGGGATTGTATTTGCCCTCGCATTCGAGGGTACGCAGAAGAAAGAAAAAGCCTATTGAGTTTTCAAAGCTGATATTGATTGTTGTGGGTATTGTGAATGTAGCAGTTATACTGTTTACATTCATCATGGTATGGAGAACCTGTGATTTAACACCCCTCCAGTACCTCATTCCAGCAGTAGCCGCCGAGACCGCCACTGGCACAGGTTTTTACTATGCAAAGGCAAAGGTCGAGAATCGTATTAAGCTGATGAAGTCTTATAAGGTAGAGCCGACAGAACAATCTTTTAATGAACAAGGAGGATATTACAATGGTTGATTTGACACAGGTTATCGTAGCAGTTCTGACACTGGTAATTTCTTTGATTACCGCATTTCTCATTCCTTACCTCAAGACGAAGGTAAGTGGTGAACAGCTCGAAACTATCAAGTTTTGGGTAAACATCGCTGTTGAAGCGGCAGAAATGATTTATGTCGGTACTGGCAGAGGACAGGAGAAGAAAGAGTATGTTGTCCAGTTCCTCAACAGCAAGGGTTTTACACTGAATGTAGCCGAGATTGAAAACCTCATTGAAGCGGCAGTTATGGAACTCAAGCTGGAACAGAAAAAGGAAGCCTAACCGAAGTTAGACTTCCTCTACTATGAGAACAAATCCGAAACAGTGTTTTACGAAAAATAAGGTGTTCGGATTTGCATTGTTTGGTGGAGACGAGGGGAATCGAACCCCTGTCCGAAAACTCATCGATACAGCTTTCTCCGGGTGCATCCGATCATTTGGATCTCCCCCGCACGGCCGCCGAAGGGCAGGCTGCGGCGCGGGGCAGCACTTTAATGCATGGCAGCTTCAAGTGCGAAAGGGCTGCTCACGTTCATCGCTCAAATGATGCCCGAGCGGGGGCCGCGATACTCCCCCGGCGGACAGCTGCCTTAAGAGGCAGGACCGCTTACGCGGCTGCTAATTCAGTGTTAGCGTTTAATTTTAAGTTGCCAATTTTAAAGAGATCAGGCGTCTCTACCCGCTTACTGTATGTCAAAATCCCCGTCGAAACCTTTACGCCCCCATGAGGACGGACGCAGATCGCGCCCGCGTTTTTCAGTGATTTTTCTGTTGTTGTTTCGATTTACGGCTCTCCGATGATCGTCACCACTTCATCCATCGGCTTTCTCTCCCGCAGCGGAATCTCTCCCGCCGCTTCACCCACCGGAATGAGTGCCACGATGTCGCGATTCTCCGGAATTTCCAGCAGTGCCCGGCATTTTTCCTTGTCAAACGCGCCCATCATGCAGCCGTTCAGCCCCATATCCGCCGCGCACAGCAGCAGATTCTCCGATGCCAGCGCCGTATCCTGCAGGATGTAGACCTTGGCCCGATCGCCGAACCGCTTGAGGATCGCCTCGCCGTCGGTGCAGACAACGAAGATCACCGGTGCAGTCGATGCCCACGGCGCACAGAATTCCGCAAACTTCGCGCGGAGCGTGTCATCCAGCACCGCGTAAAAATGCCACGACTGCATATTGCAGGCATTGGGTGCACGGGTGGCGGCTTCCAGCATAAGCTGAACCTGCTCCATGGTCACTTTTTTATCGGTAAATGCTCTCGCCGAGCGGCGTTTGTAGATCAAATCGCGGAATTCCATATCAATATCCCTCGTATCTCTTGGATTTCATCGTGCGCTCGATATCGCGGTCAGCCTTGCGCTCCGCCTCGGAATCGCGCTTATCGTACAGCTTCTTACCCTTGCAAAGACCGATCTCCAGCTTGACTCTGGAGCCTTTGAAATACATGGACAGCGGCACCAGCGTCAGTCCCTGCTGAGACACCTGTCCGAGCAGCTTGTTGATCTCCTTTTTATGCATCAGCAGCCGCTTGACGCGCAGAGGATCGCGGTTGAAGATATTGCCCTGCTCATAGGGGCTGATGTGGATGCCTGCGGCAAACATTTCGCCTTTGTCGATGTAGCAGTAGGAGTCCTTCAGATTGACCTGTCCGCGCCGGATGGATTTCACCTCTGTGCCATACAGCTCAACGCCCGCCTCGTAGGTTTCCATGACGAAATAATCATGGCGCGCTTTTTTATTGGGAGCGATCAGCTTTGTTCCCGTTTTGTCCGCCATGCTCGTCATCTCCTTTCACGGTCGGTATTACTTATTATACCACAAAAATATAAACAAATCAAGACCTGCGTGTAAGAATATTTGCCTATAGCGAATGTTTCTCCCCCATATTCTGACTCTTTGCGCGCTCAGGTGCGGGCCGGCGCATTCGGAGGCAGTGCCATAGCCGGACGATTCCCGCCCACAGAAGGTTCAGCACCGCCGATGCCGCCAGCGACAGGATAAGGACGAGAAGCACCGTTGTCGGATACCAGACCAGCCGATCCGGCATCTCCGGCACGAAGGCATTCAGCTCCACGTAGATGAGATTATCGAATATGTAGGACAGCAGATACGCACCGAGGCACCAGTCCGACAGATGCATGAGCGCGGCCTTGACCTTCACGCTCCAGCCGTCCGTCCGGATGGTGGACAGGCAGATGAACGCCAGCACGGTCATGATGACATTGGGCAGGCCGTACCAGTCGTTGTATTTCGCCCAGACAAAATCCCGGCCGCAGGAACGGTAATAATTGAACCAGCCGAACAGCAGGATGGACAGTCCCCACAGGCAAAGATTCACCCATTTTTTCAGCTTCACCGGATATTCCCGCAGATACGCCCCCATGCAGTAATAGGTGACGGGATAGAGATTCGTCCACCAGTCCGGCAGGAACTGCTGATATTCGCCGGAGCGCACCGGACGCTCCCACCAGCCTCTGACGTAGAAATTGAAGATATTCACCACGCTGGGCAGTGAGGTGAGGAGCAGCAGTGTGCCGATGAGCACCAACTTGACCCGGCGGGAAGGCTGTGCGCGGTACATGGCGTTGAGGAAGGGAGCAAGCAGGAACAGGCCGATGTACATTTCGATATACCACGCATAATTCGCGCCGGAATAATTCAGCACGCTGAAGAAAATATCGTCGGGCATCAGATCGCGGCCGAGGACGAAGATCTTATAAAGGCAGCAGGCAAGGCTGGCGAGGATATACACGGCCAGCGTTTTGACGATGCCGCGGTAATAGGAGGGCGACCACTCCTTCCGGCTCATCAGATAGCCGGTCAGCATGATGAACAGCGGCACGCACACCATGAACGCTGTGCGCATGAGGGTCATGATGAACATGGACGTGCCCCGCAGAGGCGTTTGGTAGAATTCGTTATTCAGGAAAAAATGCACGGATATGACGGAAAACAGTGCGAAGATGCGCGTGATGTCCAGCGCGGTACTGCGTTTTGACAGATCCATGGGAAGCCTCCTTTACAGGATGGTATCGCTGACGATCTCCACGGTGTTGGCAAAGGGATCTTTGCGGAAGGCGACCACGCTGTGGATCCCCTCCCGCATCCGGGCAAACCGGATCGCCGTCATGGGATTGGTGATGAGCGCGGCGGCTTCATCGGGGGTAAACCAGCCCACCTCCGGCGACTCGTCGCTGACCGTCGGCTCGCCGGACACGTATTCACAGAGAAAATCCACGATCACGCTGTCCACGGTGAGATTTTTGTAAACGCCCACCAGTCCGGTGACACGGGCTGTGATGCCGCTCTCCTCGAAAATCTCGCGGGCAAGGGCTTCCTCCAGCCCTTCTCCCGGCTCCACCATGCCGCCGGGATATTCCCAGCCGCGTCTCGGTGACTTCACCATCAGCACCCGCCCGTCGGCATTCGTCACATAGCCTGCCGTGGCGGAAAAATGATTCTTTTCCATAATTTACCTCTCAAACAACCGCAGGGATGCACCGGCGGTCGGTGCATCCCTGTTTTCAATGAGCAATTATTCTTCGGATTTTTCCTCAGCAACCACGGCGATGGAAAGCTCGCCCAGTGCCTTGGGATCGGGCAGTGCGGGGCAGTTTGTCATCAGCTCGGAGGCATTCTGCACCTTCGGGAAGGCAATGACATCGCGGATATCATCCAGACCCAGCGCCAGCATCACAAGACGGTCGAAGCCGAATGCCATACCTGCGTGCGGCGGAACACCGTACTTGAACGCTTCAAGCAGGAAGCCGAACTTTTCGTTCGCCTCTTCCTTGGTCAGACCCAGCAGCTCGAACATCTGCGCCTGGATCTCGGCGTCGTGGATACGAACCGAGCCGCCGCCCATCTCATAGCCGTTGAGCACGATATCATAAGCCTTTGCGCGGATTCTGCCGGGATCGGAGTCGATATACTGCAGATCCTCCTCCATGGGCATGGTGAAGGGATGGTGCATTGCGTAGAAGCGGCCGTCCTCCTCGTCGTATTCGAGGAGCGGGAATTCCGTTACCCACAGGAACTTGAATTCGTTCGGGTCGCAGAGGCCGAGACGCTTTGCGATCTCCGAACGGAGTGCGCCGAGGGAGTCGAATACCACCTTATTCTTATCGGCCACGATGAACACGATGTCGTTTTCACCCGCGCCGAGCTTTGCAAGCACTGCCGCATTTTCTTCTTCGGTGAGGAACTTCGCATAGGAGGAGGAAACCTCGCCGTTCACGTTCTTGTACCATGCCAGACCCTTCGCCTTGTAGGACTTGACGAAACTGGTCAGGGAGTCGATCTCCTTGCGGGAGAACTTGGCCGCCGCACCGTCGATAACGATGGCGCGAACCGAGCCGCCGTTTGCAATGGTATCCGCGAACACCTTGAAGCCGCAGTTTGCGAGAACATCGGAAATATCGCGAAGCTCGAAGCCGAAGCGCATATCCGGCTTGTCCGAGCCGAAGCGTTCCATGGCTTCCTTCCATGTCAGGCGCAGGAACGGCGTGGGCAGGTCGATGCCCTTGAATTCCTTCCACATCTTGACAAGGAATTTCTCGTTCATCTCCATGACGTCGTCCTCGGTGACATAGGACATCTCCAGGTCAACCTGCGTGAATTCGGGCTGACGGTCAGCGCGAAGGTCTTCGTCACGGAAGCAGCGTGCGATCTGCATATAGCGGTCGAAGCCGGAGAGCATGAGCAGCTGCTTGTAAAGCTGAGGCGACTGGGGCAGTGCGTAGAACTTGCCGGGATGAACGCGGGACGGCACGAGATAGTCACGCGCACCTTCGGGGGTGGGCTTGATGAGGCAGGGCGTCTCGATCTCGAGGAAGCCGTTCTCGGTGTAGTAATTGCGGACGATCTGTGCAATCTTGGAGCGGGCGATGATATTGCCGGCAAGGTCGGGACGGCGCAGGTCAAGATAGCGGTGCTTCAGTCTCAGCTCCGGCTTGACATCGGAATTCTCCACGATCTCGAAGGGAGGTGTCTGGGATACGGAGAACACCTTCAGCTCGGTTACGGCGATCTCGATCTCACCGGTGGGAATATTCTTGTTGACAGCACCTTCGCCGCGTGCGCGGACGACACCGTGTGCGCAGACGGAATACTCCGAGCGCAGGGTGAATGCGGTATCGAACACCGCCTTGTCGGTGTTGTCATCGAATGCCAGCTGAACGATGCCGGTGCGGTCGCGCAGGTCGATGAAGATGAGGCCGCCGAGGTCGCGCTGACGCTGAACCCAGCCCATGAGGCAGACAGTCTCGCCGATGTTTTTCGCGGAAAGCTCTGCGCAGTAGCAGGTCCGCTTATCGTTTTTTGTAAGTTGTGCTCCCATAATTGTACTTCTCTTTCTATCGTTATTTCAATAAATCTTCAAGCTCGGAAAAATCGTCGGTGACAAAATCCGCACCGGCAAAGCGCAGTTCATCCGCCGAATAAAAGGTGGTGACAGCCATGCAGAGTGCGCCGGCAGCCTTCGCCGCTCTGACGCCTGCGGTGGAATCCTCAAACACCAACGTTTGTCCGGGAATCCCGCCCGCACGCTCCATGGCGCACAGAAAAACGTCCGGATTCGGCTTTTGTCTTGTCACATCGTCTGCGGCAATCACTGCGTCAAAATCGCGCTCCGTAAATCCGAGGCGGCGCAGATTGAGCCGGACGCGGATACGGTCAGCGGCGGATGCGATGGCGAGCTTTATGCCGCGCTCACGGATCATCGCAAGCATTGGCCGCGACCACGGATACGCCGTGACGCGCTCCTCCAGCTTTTCGCCGTAGATCCCGTACGCCCGCAGTTTCATGTCCGGGGTGTAGGAAACGCCGTATTTTTCCGCGACACCGGCGACAAATTTATCGTCGCCGAGACCCTTGAACGGGTCAAATTCTTCGGGCGATGCAGTTATCCCCCATTCGACAAGCGCTTCGGCGGATGCCAGCGCTATCGCCCCTTCCGAGTCGATGAGGGTTCCGTCCATGTCGGAAATCACCAGTCTTATGTTGTGCCTTATCATTGCAGTTTATCTCCCATGCCGCACATTTCGTCGGCATACCAATATTATACCAAAATCCGGCACGTTTTGCAATAGTGCAGGCGATTTTTTCCGAAATATTTTTTCAGCCGTCGATGATGCCGCCGCCGATGACCACATCGCCGTCATACAGCACCAGCGACTGACCGCGGGTGATGGCGCGCTGAGGCTCATCGAATACCACGCGGAGGGAATCTTCGCCGGTCTGCTCCACCGTAGCGGGTGCTTCTCTTTTGCCGTAGCGGATCTTCGCGCTGACCCGCATGGGGCTGTCGATTCTTGCTGCGGCGATGAGATTGATGTCATGTGCGGTAAGCTCCCGGCGGAACAGTGCCGGCTCATCGCCGATGACCACCGTATTGTCGGCGGGGCGGATGCCCGTGACGAACACCGGCCGTCCCATGGCAAGCCCCAGTCCCTTGCGCTGGCCCACGGTATAGCGGATGATGCCGCGATGCCGGCCCAGCACATTGCCGTCCGCATCGATAAAATCGCCCGGCTTCGGGATCTCGCCGGTATACCGCTCGATGAAGCCGGCATAATCGCCGTCGGGTACAAAGCAGATGTCCTGACTGTCCGGCTTGTCCGCATTGAGAAAGCCTTGGGATTCGGCGATCTCGCGCACCTCATCCTTGGTCATGCCGCCGAGGGGAAGGATCGTGCGGGCCAGCTGTTCCTGTGTCAGCGCCCACAGCACGTAGGTCTGATCCTTCGTCGGATCGGCGGAGCGCATGAGCAGCATTCTGCCCGATTCCGACTGCCTGATGCGCGCATAGTGTCCGGTGGCGATATGACTGCATTCCATCAGATCGGCGCGGGTGAGGAGCTGCCGCCATTTGATGAAGCGGTTGCAGTCGATGCAGGGATTGGGCGTGCCGCCGGATTTGTAGGTGTCGATGAAGCGGTCGATGACGTTCTCCTTGAAGCCGTCGCTGAAATTGAACACATGATGCTCCATGCCGAGGCGGGTCGCCACACTGCGTGCGTCCTCCGCATCGGACAGCGAACAGCAGGTCTTATCCCGGTCAAGCTCGATGTCCTCATTGGAGAACAGCTTGAGGGTCACGCCCACTGCATCCAGTCCCTGGGATTTTATGAGATAAGCCGCCACTGAGCTGTCAACGCCGCCGCTCATGGCAACAAGTATTCGATCTTTCATTTCGGACTCCTTTCCGGCTCAGATGCCAGCACCGTTCCCGCGATCATAACGGCCAGTGCGCCGAGGAAGATGATGGACGGGATCTCTCGGTAAAGCACCAGAGATATCCCGCTTCCCACAAACGGCGCAACAGCGTAATAGGCGGAGGTTTTCGCCGCGCCAAGGCCCCGCTGTGCGCTGACATAGAAATAAATGCTCAATCCGTATGCCACAAAGCCGAGGATGAGCGCACCGATGATCGACAGGGTCAGCGGGATCGTCTCGCCCGTGAGCCACGCGGTCACGAGTGAGCCGATGCCGGAGAAGATGCCCTTGACCACCACGACCTGAAGCGGATCCTTTTCCGACAGCTTTCCGGTGCAGTTGTTCTCAATTCCCCAGCAGATGCACGCCCCCAGCACAAACAGCGATCCGGCAGAAAACTCCAGCGTTTCGCCGCCGAGGATCACATCCTCCGCCGACAGAAGTGCGCAGGAGATGGTCACAAGTCCGATGGCCGCCCAAAGCCGCGGGGAGAGCTTCTCCCGGAACACTGCAAGAGCGATGAGGGAGGTGGCAACGATCTCAAAATTATTCAGCAGAGATGCGGCGGCCGCGCTGGTGCGGGAAAGTCCCAGCATCAGCAGAATGGGCGCGGCGATGTCGAGAAGGATCATGGCCAGCACATAGGGAAAATCCGTGCGTTCCAGCGGCTTCTCCGTCTGCTTTCTGCCGCCGAGCCTGCCCGCAAGTCCTACCGCCGCCATGCCGATGCCGGCACCGAGATAGAGAAGCCCAGCCATTGCCGCCGGTGGAAGCTCAGCCAGCAGCAGCTTGGAAAACGGCGCATTCAATGCGTACAGCACCGCCGCAAGTAATGCGAAAAAGATATATTTCATGGTTATATCAGAAAAGTTCCCTTGCGGGAACTTTTCTCGGTTTTATCACAGCTTATGCCTGAGCCGCGTCCACGATCACGGTGAAATCAGCGGTCTTGAGGGATGCGCCGCCGATGAGTCCGCCGTCTACGTTGACCTTGGACAGCAGTTCAGCCGCGTTCTTGGCATTCATGGAGCCGCCGTACTGAACGGTGACAGCCTCAGCAGCCTCTGCGCCGAACATTTCAGCAACTGCCGCGCGAACGAAGCCGTTGCCCTCGTCCGCCTGATCTGCGGTTGCAGTCACGCCGGTGCCGATGGCCCATACAGGCTCGTATGCGATGATGATATTCTTCAGCTGTTCCGGCTTCACATTGGTGAGCGCCATCTTGGTCTGATACTTGAGCAGCGTCTCGGTGTAGCCAAGCTCTCTCTGCTCCAGCGTTTCGCCGACGCAGACGATGGCGGTGAGACCTGCGTTGACAGCCGCGAGGGTGCGGAGGTTGACGGTCTGATCCGTCTCGCCGAAATACTGACGGCGCTCGGAGTGGCCGATCACCACATATTCAACGCCGCACTCGGTGAGCATTTCAGCCGAGATCTCGCCGGTGTATGCACCGGAAGCCTTGAAATGTACGTTTTCCGCGCCGATCTTGATGTTGGTGCCCTTGGTTGCCTCAACAGCGGCCGCGATGTCAACGAACGGAACGCACAGCACGATGTCGCATCCGTCCTTGCCTGCCACCATGGGAGCAAGCTCCTTCATGAAAGCGGTGGTCGCGGAGGGGGTCATATTCATCTTCCAGTTGCCGGCGATAACGGTTTTACGGGTAGCCTTATTCATTTTTATTACTTCCTTTCAACAGGCACGGCGGGAGCAAGCCCCCGCCCTACCGGATTTATTTCTGTGATTATTCCTTCTCGTTGAGGCAAGCGATGCCGGGAAGCTCCAGACCCTCGAGGAATTCGAGAGATGCGCCGCCGCCGGTGGAAACGTGGGTCATCTTGTCAGCGTAGCCGAGAGTCTCGACTGCTGCTGCAGAGTCGCCGCCGCCGATGATGGAGATCGCGCCGGACTCAGCGATTGCCTTGGCAACAGCCTTGGTGCCGCCTGCGAAATGCTCCCATTCGGATACACCCATCGGGCCGTTCCAGATAACGGTGCCTGCGCCGATGAGGGACTTGGAGTAAAGCTCCTGAGTCTTTTCGCCGATGTCAAGACCCATCCAGCCGTCCGGAATGGAGTCGGAGTAGATGCGCATGAAGGTTGCGTCTTCCTTGTACTCACGAGCGATCACGTTGTCAACGGGGAGAAGGAGGTTGACGCCCTTTTCCTTTGCCTTCTGCATGATCTCGAGAGCCAGGTCAAGCTTGTCGTATTCGCAGATGGAAGTACCGATGGGGTTGCCCATAGCCTTGAAGAAGGTGTAAGCCATACCGCCGCCGATGATGATGGTGTCGCACTTTTCAAGCAGGCTGTTGATAACGCCGATCTTGTCGGAAACCTTTGCGCCGCCGAGGATGGAGACGAAGGGACGAACCGGATCCTCAAGAGCCTTGCCCATGATCTCGATTTCCTTCTGGATGAGGTAGCCGCATACAGCAGTCTCAAGATAATCTGCTACACCTGCGGTGGAAGCGTGAGCGCGGTGTGCGGTGCCGAATGCATCGTTGACGTAGATGTCAGCGAGGGAAGCCATAGCCTTTGCGAATTCGGGATCGTTCTTTTCCTCCGCTGCATGGAAGCGGACGTTTTCGAGAAGCAGAACCTCGCCGTCCTTCAGAGCGGCAGCCTTAGCCTGTGCATCGGGGCCTACAACGTCCTTTGCGAGGGTAACATTGATGCCCTTCTTGATCAGATCGTCAGCAACGATCTTGAGGGAAAGCTTGGTGATATCGCCCTTTGCCTTTTCGAGCATAGCGGCCTTTGCAGCCTCCTGCTCCTCTGCGGGCATTGCCTCCAGCTTCTTCTTTTCCTTCTTGTCCAGCTTCAGCTCAGCATCGAGGACGTTGTGGGGTCTGCCCATGTGGGAGCAGAGGATGACCTTTGCGCCATTGTCGATGAGATACTGGATGGTCTTCATTGCGCCGACGATACGCTTGTCGTCGGTGATGACGCCATCCTTCACGGGAACGTTGAAATCGCAGCGGCAGAGAACCTTCTTGCCGGCAACCGCGATATCTTCTACGGATTTCTTGTTATACATCGTTTTTCACCTCATGAAAAATATTTTGCATTATATTGGGATTTCAGTTTGCCATCCTATATTTTATCACAACTGTTCCATTATATCAACACAATTTTGTGAAATAATCATCAATTTTTGAATTTTTTCGGTTTATCACAAATTTTTACCCACATTTTTCCGTCCAGTAGTCATTTTGACGTGGTGATTTCACGCTATTTTGGCTTACAGCTCGAAATCCACCTCGTAGATGGTTCCGTGGGCATCGCTGTAGCAGCAGATTCCATGGCGGAAGTCGATCCACTCCGCTTCCACAGTATAGCCAAGCTCCACTAAATTCACCGCGCAGAGCTGACGATGTGCCGCCGGATCGATGACACGCAGGCTGGGCGGTACATCCGCGTTGAAGCCCTCGGAGGAGTAGATCTTCCCCTCATGACAGCACGCGCCCTGAATGAACAGGTGGTAGTCCGTATCAAACTGATCGAGGATGTCATCCTGCTCCAGCGTGACCACTCTGACGCCGTATTCCTCTGACATCACGCCGTCCGCCAGCTTCGGCAGTTTGAAAGTAAAATAGCGGGTCGTATGCGATGCATCCCGCATGACAAATGCGTGGAGCAGGCTCTTGTCGGTATCGATGACGAAGTTGCCGTAGGGACGCACATCCGGCGTCTCTCCGTCGGATTTCCAGAGCGTTTTGTCCTCCGTAAAGCCCACGCGGATGACCTGCACCAGCGTCATTTCAAATTCCGTGCCGCTCCGTGTGAGGCGATAGACACAGCACGTGCCCTCCAGCCGATCCTCCGCCTTTGCGTAATTGTTGTAGATGTTGGCATACAGCAGCGGAAATTCGTCCGCCGGATCGAAATATTCATTGCCGAACACCACTGCATTGAAATGCGGAACCAGCGGCTCGGATTTTTTTATGTCAAATTCGCCGATGAGGGGCAGATCTCCGCCCTCCGCATCCAGCGGCCTTGCGTCGTACACGCGGCCATGTCCCCATGCGGTGAAGCGGAACATATAATCGCCCCAGAATGCGCCGTCCTGCGCCGAAAAATCCATTTTTGCGACCTGTCTGATCTTCATTGTGCATAACCATCCTTTTCACGACAGCATTTTATTCCTGAACCATTATACCACATTTTTCCGTAGATTGCAACACCATTTTCTGCGGTTTCCGCATTTTCGCCCGAAAGCTTACTGCCGGTAAATCTCTTGATTTATTCACATTTTTGTGCTATACTGGAATCACTGTAACCGAAAGGATGTGAGACGATGCCGGAAGTTCTGTTTGAACCCTTTCTCGACACATGGGACAGCGGCGCATTTGCGCTTCCCTTTCTGATCTTCACCGGGCTGTCCGGCTTCATCGCCAGCCTTCCCCTCCTGCTCACTGTGGGAATCGAGCTGCTGGTGCTGAAAAAATGCCGCACGGCCTTTGCAAAATGGATCCTGCCTCTTCTGTCCGCCGCCGGGATCCTCGCCTGCGACATCGCCATGCGCTTCATCACTGGCTGGGACAGGCTCGTGCCCATGATCGGCTACGGCATCTTCTTCTGGAATCTTGCCGCATCCCTTCTCTGCATCCTCATCGTCACACTCATCCGCAAACGAAAAACGAAGCTGGAGAAATAAATGCGTACACTGCAGATCAAAACCAACGACGCAGGTCAGCGTCTGGATAAATTTCTGTCGAAAGCCGTCAAAGCGCTTCCGAAATCCCTCATGTACAAGTGCATCCGCACCAAAAAGATCAAGGTCAACCGAAAACGCACCGAGATCGGCTATATCCTGAATGAAGGCGATACGGTGGAGCTGTTCATCGCCGAGGAATTCTTCTCGGATACGGCGGTGGACGAGGCGTTCATGAAGCTGACGCCCCATCTGTCCATCGTCTACGAGGACGATAATATCCTGCTGCTGGACAAAGTTCCCGGGCTGATCGTCCACTCCGATGATGCGGAGGAGGTCAACACCCTCATCGGCCATGTGAAAGCCTACCTTTACCGCAAGGGCGAATACAATCCCGCAGACGAGCAGTCCTTCGCCCCCGCCCTCTGCAACCGCATCGACCGCAACACCGGCGGCATCGTCATCGCGGCGAAAAATGCGGAGGCACTGCGGATCATGAATGAAAAGATCAAGAATGACGAGCTGTCAAAATTCTACCTCGCCGCCGTTCACGGAAAGCTTCCGCGAAAGTCCGACACCCTCCGCGGCTGGCTTCGCAAGGATGCGGCAAGCAATATGGTGGACATCGTCACAACGCCCCGTCCGGGCTACAAGGAGATCATCACCAAATACCGCGTGCTGGAGGAAAATCGGGATCTGTCGCTCATTGAAGTGGAGCTTGTCACCGGCCGCACCCATCAGATCCGCGCCCATATGTCCTCCATCGGCCATCCGCTGCTGGGCGACGGCAAATACGGCATCAACCGGGATGACAAAAAATCCGGCTACAAATTTCAGGCACTGTACGCCTGCCGGCTGGAATTCCGCTTCAAAAACAAGGGCGGTGCGCTCGATTATCTCGACGGGAAGTCCTTCACCGTCGATCGGGATAAAATCTGGTTCTTAAAGGAGTTTCATGTATGAACATCACATTTCTCGGCACAGACTGCTTCCGTCCGCAGGCTGACAACGACGCTTCCGGCTTCCTCATCAACGGCAAATATCTCATCGACACCGGCTATTTTCTGGGACACAATCTGACAAAGCTGGGCATCGATCTGCTGTCGGTCGATCGGGTATTTTTCACCCATATGCACCACGATCATTACCTCGCTCTGCCCCATCTTCTCTTTCACTGGCTGCAGAACGGCAAGACCCGCTCTCTTGATGAGATGCACATCTACGGCCCG
>SVSO01000058.1 GCA_015064195.1 Oscillospiraceae bacterium | reverse complement strand
GATAGGCGGAATGATCTGACCGCCGGTGGAGGCGGCAGCTTCCGCCGCGGCGGCGAATTCCGGCTTGTAGCCGGTCTTTTTCATCAGCGGGATGGTGACGGAGCCGCTGCCCACGGTGTTTGCCACGGAGGAGCCGGAAACCATGCCCTCCAGCGCGCTGGCAACAACCGCAACCTTAGCCGGGCCGCCGGAGAATCCACCGACAACCACATTGGCCGCCTGAATGAAAAAGTCCGCGATACCAGTGCGCTCGAGAAATGCGCCGAAGATGATGAACACGACGATAAATTTCGAGCAGGCGTTGATGGGCGTTGACAGGATTCCCTCTTTGGAATAGAAAAGCGTGCGCACGAGGGTGTTCAGACGCTTCATGAAATCGGGATTCGTCAGGCCGAAGAACAGCGCGTAGATGAGGAACGCTGCTGCCACGACAAGGATGGGCAGACCGACGCTTCTCCGGCAGATCTCCGCCAGTGCAAGAATACCGATGATACCGATGATCAGCTGATAGATCTCCAGCGTTGCGCCCTGCTTGATGATATCCATTGCGAAAAAGGTGAAATAGAGGAATGCGCCTGTTCCGAGCACCATCAGTACAATATCGTACCACGGCATATGATTGACCTTCTGCACGCCCTTACGCGCAGGGAAAATGATGTAGCCCATCATGACAATCAGTGCAACGAAAGAGGTCAGTCGAACCTCCTCCAGCCATGTGGCGAACAGGGTGACATAGATGCAGAACAGCGAAAAAGCCGCGAGGATGCTGGTAACGACCCACTTCGGCGCGCCTTCCCAGATGCGCGTGTTGGATTCCCGGTCGTATTTTTTCATGACCGCGTCCACATTGGCGGCCATTTCCTCCTCGCTCAGCTGTGTCGTCTGCTCCGGAATCGTTTGATTTTCGGGGATTTTATTTGACATACCGAGGTCCTTTCATATAGGAATAGCTTCCGCCGTCGGAGTACCGGCGGCGGAAATCTGTGTAAGCTTATCCGGGTTGGGGCTTATTCAACCGTTACGCCCTTCTCTGCAAAGTAGCGTGCCGCACCTGCATGGAACGGAGCGGTCATACCGCTGGTTGCATTCTCGATGCTCAGCTCAGCACCCTTTGCGTGCTCAGCGGAAATCGCCTCGGTGTTGTCGAAGATTGCCTTGGTGATCTGATATACCGTTTCCTCGTCGAGATCAGCGGAAACGATCATAGTAGCCTTAACAGTAAGGGTAACAACATCCTTTGCCTGACCTTCATAGGTGCCTGCGGGGATGGTGTAAGTGGTGTAGTAGGGGCAGCTTGCCATAACCTTGTCAGCAACTGCGCCGTCGATCGGAACGAGGTAAGCGTCAGCGGTGGTCATCAGCTCAACAACTGCGGGAGTGGGAGCACCAGCAACCACGAATGCAGCGTCGATCTTGCCGTCCTTGAGGCTCTCGGTGCTGTCGTTGAAGCTCTGATACTGAGCCTTGATGTCAGTCTCGGAGAGACCAGCTGCGGAAAGCACGTCCATAGCGTTGAAGTATACGCCCGAACCGGGTGCGCCGATGGAAACGGACTTGCCCTTCAGGTCAGCAACGCTCTTGATGGAGGGATCCATGGTGATGAGCTGGATGGATTCTGCATACAGACCGCCGATTACGCGGAAGGAATCGACCTTGCCGGTTTCAGCAAAGGTGTTGGTGCCGTTCCAGGCGTATGCCATAACGTCGGACTGAACGGTTGCCAGCTGGTAGTCGCCGGAAGCGATACCTTCGATGTTCGCCTTGGAACCGTCGGTGGAAACTGCCACACAGCCGGTGCCGGCATTCTTTTCGATGTACTGGCCGAGGATGGTGCCGAACGCATAGTAGGTGCCGCCGGTGCCGCCGGTACCCATGGTCAGCTTGGAGCCGCAGGAAGCGAGCGCGAGGATCATCACCAGAGCAAGGGCGATGACCGCAAGAAGTTTCTTGTTCATAATGAACCTCCAAAAAATAATAAAATTAAAAAAAGGTCTTCCTATATTCTATTATACATCATTTCCACTCATTTTGCAAGAGTTTTTTTAAAAAAATCATAATTTTTTTTGAAAAACCGGATTTTTCCTGATTTTTCGTGGATTATTTAACAGTTTCCGGCAAATCAATGCAGGAATCCGTGAAAAAGTTGCAGATTTTCGTCGTAAAAAAGCACTCCCCGTCGGATGACGGGGAGTGCTGATTCTGTAAAGCATCAAAGGGTGAACTTGACCGTAACGATCTCAAAGCTGCCGGCAGTGACAGATACGCTTCTGCCGTCGAGCGCCAGAGAGCCGGTGACGTTCTCCATCAGGTCGCACAGCTCGGCTTTCTTGGCATCGAAGCCCAGCTCCAGCGTGGTGGATGCACGGCCGCCCCGGGATTCATAGCCGCGGACGATGATGCCCGTGCCGTCCTCAGACTTCTTCACCGTGTCGATGACAAAGCCGGGGTTGGAGCTTGCCGCGATCTGCCAGCTTTCCTCCAGCATACCCTCCTGCTTGCCTACGGTGCGGGTCAGCATGGGATTGTTCAGCGCGTATGCTTCGGCGATAGTGTCCGTTCCCACTGCGCCCGTATGAGGATAGAGGGCGTAGGTGAAGGTATTCATGCCGCGGTCTGCCTCGGGATTCGGATAGGTTGCCGCCTTGAGCAGCGAAATGCCCATCACGTTTTCCTCGCAGTTGTAGCCGTACTTGCAGTTATTGAGCAGGGATACGCCGAAATCTGCATCGGACAGGTCTGCCCACTTGTGGGCGGAAACTTCAAACTTCGCCTGATCCCACGACGTGTTGCGGTGGGTCGGACGCTTGATGTGACCGAACTGGATCTCGTAGGATGCGAAATCCGAGCGGATATCGAAGGGGAATGCGGAGCGCAGGAGAACGTGATCCTCATGCCAGTCGATCTCGGTGTCAAAATCGAGGCGGGGCGAGCCTTCATGCAGGGTGATGGTCTGCACAATGGTGGAATCGCAGTAGCGGCGCGTCACCTTGATGCCGGCACGCACGCCGTCGCCGATGACCTCCACTGCCGAAACATCGTCAGCCAGCCACTTCTTCTGCTTGTAGTATTCGGTGATCTCCCATGCGTCGTATTCGCGGGGATAATCCTCGTAGACCTCCAGCACGTTGGCTTCCTTGCCGGCCTCGATGGCTTCGCGGCCGTTTCTCTTGTCAAAGAAGGACACGATGTGCAGTTTGTCGTTGAATTCCACACGCACGCAGTCATTCTCGATGAACCGTTCGCCGGCCTTCACACTGCCCTCAGTGATGGGTGCCGTGACAGCCCAGCCGTGTGCGGGAACATTCTTCGCGATGGCATAGCCGTCCGCCGTCTCAATGAGTCCGTCAGCCGTGAAGGGCGACGGATTGTAGACAAACGTGCCGCCGTCGGTGCCGATCTTGCCTGCGATGGTGTCAAGCTTTGCATCCATCAGCGCGGATGCATCGCCAAGCAGCTGTGCATATTCGCGGTCGCTGTCATCGTAAACCTGCTTGATGGACGAGCCGGGGATGATGTCGTGGAACTGGTTCTTCAAGATGGTGTGCCAGTTCTTGTCGATCATTTCCTTGGGATATACCTCGCCGCCAGTCAGCTCATCCGTCAGCGACAGGGTCTCCAGATGCTGATACGCATATTCGGACAGGCGGTTGTTCTTCTTATTCTTCGCGATGGAGGTGTAGGTTCCGCGGTGCATCTCCAGATACAGCTCACCCGACCACTTGGGCAGGAATCTGAGCTGCTCGGCGTTTTTATTAAACTGCGCCTCGATCTCGTCGATGCTGTCACCGGTGCGCTTCATGGTCAGCTTCGGGAATCCGGGCAGACCGTCCTTCATGCGCTCAAACACTTCCAGCTGATATGCGGTAGGTCCGCCGCCGCCGTCACCGTAGCCGAAGGTGGACAAATGAATGTTGGAATATTTCTTGTCCACATGATTTCTCCACGATGCGTAAACCGTGCCGGGATCAAGATTCTTCACATAGCTTTCAGACAGCACGGAGAACACCTCGCTGCCGTCGATGCCCTGCCATACGAACATATCGTGGGGGAATTTATCCGTTTCGCACCAGGAGATCTTGGAGGTGAAGAAGCGCGGCACACCGGATTTCTTCAGAATCTGCGGAAGGGCTGCGGTATAGCCGAATACGTCAGGCAGCCACAGGCACTTCGATTCCACGCCGAATTCCTCGCGCATGAATTTCTTTCCGTAGAGGATCTGGCGGATAAGGCTCTCACCGCTGACAAGGTTGGTGTCGGACTCCAGCCACATTGCGCCCTCGACCTCCCAGCGGCCCTCGCGGACACGCTCCTTGATCTTGGCGTACAGCTCCGGATCCTGCTCCTTCACGTATTCGTAGAGCTGGGGCTGGCTGGACATGAAGATGTAGTCGGGATAGCGTTCCATCAGGCGGATGACGGTGGAGAAGGAGCGCTGTGCCTTCTCACGGGTCTGCGCCAGCGTCCACAGCCATGCCACATCGATGTGGGTATGGCCGAACATGGCAAGCTCAACGCCCGAGCCGCCGTTCAGCTTGGCGTAGAATTCCTCCTGCATGAAGGCGATGGCTTCCTTGACGCTTGCGTAGAATTCCGGCGACTTCATACGGCGGAAATCCAGCAGCATACAAGCGCGGTCCAGCACATTGCAGATGGAAGCGTATTCGGAAGAATCGCCGGGCAGGCATTTCATTGCCATGAAAGGCACATCCATGTCATACCACAGCTTTTCGACGGAAAGATCCACCTCCGCCATGGCGATGTTCAGACGGACGGAAGTGCCGCCTGCATTGGAATAATAGTAGAGATTGACCGTGTGCTTGCCGGGCTTCAGCGGTGCCCATGTGTGATTGGTGTCGAAGGCCTGATATGCCGTCTCACCGTCGATGAACAGCGTACACTGGGGATTGGTGGCATCCCACTGACCCTCGCGGCCGGTGGTGGCAATGAGGCGGTATTCTCTGCCCTCTGCGGCTTCCGGCACATCCAGCGTAAAGCGGAACCATGCGTGATAATCGGGCGCGGCGGGAAGCTCCTCCCCGTGATACGGCGTCCAGACCGCATCGGCAGGCGGCGTGTTGCCCTCCTTATACGGCGAGGGCGTATACTCGATTCCGGCGACCGGTGACTTCGAGGCGTACATATTTGCCTGAAGATGGCCGATGCTGATACGGATTTTTTCCTTGATAAACGTCATGCGATATACCATCCTTTCTGATAATAGTATCAACATGATTATAGCACAGATTTGCCGGTTTGAAAAGAACAGATGCGCCAAGTATTTGTCCTGTTTGGCAATATTTGCATGAAATCTTGACGGATTGTGCCGGATGTGGTATAATATTACAGAGGTGAGGAAATACTATGCTGAAACTTCTGATCGACCATCGCAATGAGTACCGCATCATCCCCGTATCGGTCAAGCGTTACAACAAAAAAGCGGCGTATGGCAATCTCTGCTTCGGCGGGCATAATCACGATTCGCTGGAGATCCTGCTGGTGCGTGAGGGCGAAATGCGGGTCAAGCTGAACGACGAGACGCTGCATCTGAACCCCGGTGATGCCGCGCTGGTCAATCCCTATGTCACCCACACGGGAATCCTTACAGACGGCCCGGATGCAAAAGTGATTTACGACTGCCTGATGCTGGAGCTGGCCCATTATGAGACGCAGCTTGCCGGGAGCCGGTTCGACTCGCTTCTGACAGAGATCCTGCAGGGCAAAAAACGGTTCGCATCACACTGGCATTGCGATTCTATGGAAGCCGACCGACTCTGCGCCTGCATGGATACGCTCAAAGCGCAGTATGAAGCGGCATTTGACGAATGTTCACCGGCACTGGAGGGCGGCATGATGTGCGAGGTCTACCGCCTGCTGACACTGCTGACGGAAACCGCCGCCGATACACCGCCGGCCGATGCCTTCAGCCGCGATCTGCTGTTCATCCGCAGCATCACCAATTACATCGCCGAGCATTATGCCGCACCGCTGACGGGCACGGATGTCTGCGCCGCCTTCGGATTCAGCCGCCGGAATTTTTCGCGTCTGTTCAAGCGGAGCTTCGGCACGACCTTCACCGAATACCTGCGGGAATACCGCATTCAGCGGGCGGCGAACGAATTTCACGAAAGCGAGCTGTCTGTCCCGGAGATCGCGGCGGCGGTGGGATTCACCGATTACTGCTATTTCTCCCGCTCCTTCAAGAGCATCATGGGAATCTCCCCGGCGCGGTATTTCAAACGCCGTCAGGGATAAATTAACAATTCCCGCTATTGACAAATCCCGATGGTGGATGTATAATAATATAGTAGATTGCGGCAGTGTTCCGCAAGAAAGGAAGTAGAATCATGACAAAAATCGATATATTCTCCGGCTTTCTCGGTGCCGGAAAGACCACGCTCATCAAAAAGCTCATCGCCGAGGCTTACAGCGGCGAAAAGCTGGTGCTCATCGAAAACGAATTCGGCGACATCGGCATCGACGGCGGATTTCTGCAGGATGCGGGCGTGAACATCACGGAGATGAACTCCGGATGCATCTGCTGCAGTCTGGTGGGCGATTTCGGCAAGGCACTGGAAAAGGTGATCGCCGATTATGCTCCTGACCGCGTGCTCATCGAGCCGTCGGGCGTGGGCAAGCTGAGCGATGTCATCCGCGCGGTGACGGAGCTTTCCCTGCCGGAGCTGAAGCTGAACAGCGCGGCCACCGTGGTTGACGTGAACAAATGCAAGATGTACATGAAGAATTTCGGCGAATTCTTCAACAATCAGATCGAATCGGCAGGAACCATCATCCTCAGCCATACCACTGGCGTGTCGGATGCGAGACTCACCGCCTGCGTGGAGCTGCTTCGCGAACACAATCCGGATGCGGATATTCTGACCACGCCGTGGGAACAGCTCACCGGCGCACAGATCGTGGAAATGCTGGAAAAGACGAACACGCTGGAGCATGAGCTTGCCGAGCTGACAAAGGAAGCCGGTGTCTGCCCCACCTGCGGCCATCATCATGAGCATGAGCATCATCATGATCATGACGAACACTGCGGATGCGAGCATCATCATCACGATCACGACCACGACGAACACTGCGAGTGCGGGCATCATCATCACGATCACGACCACGACGAGCACTGCGAGCGCGGGCATCATCATCATGACCATGACCACGACGAACACTGCGAGTGCGGGCATCATCATCATGACCATGACCACGACGAGCACTGCGAGTGCGGGCACCATCATCATGACCACGATGAGCACTGCGAGTGCGGATGCGGACACGATCATCACCATCACCATGCGGATGAAGTATTCACCAGCTTCGGCGTGGAGACGGCGCGTACCTACACCGTGGAGGAGATCACCAATGCCCTCTCCGCGCTGGAGGATGAGAAGACCTACGGCATGATCCTTCGTGCCAAGGGCATCGTCCGCGCATCCGACGGCTTCATTCACTTCGACTACGTTCCCGGTGAGCCGGATGTGCGCATGGGCAGCGCAGTCCCCACCGGCCGACTCTGCGTCATCGGTGCGCAGATCAACGAGGATGCGCTCAAGTCGCTCTTCTCGCTGTAATCGGGGGACATCATGGAAATTCCGGTATATTTGTTCACCGGCTTTTTGGAAGCCGGATAAACCTCTTTCATTCAGGAAACGCTCTCCGGCGAACAGCTGAACACCGATGCGGCGGTGCTGCTCATCGTCTGCGAGGAGGGCATGGAGGAATACGATCCCACTGCATTTTCCGTGCCAAATGTGCAGATGGAAGTCATCGAAGACGAGGATGAGCTTTCCGAAGCGCTCCTCATGTCGCTGGTAAAAAAGCACAACGCCGCCATCGTCATGGTGGAATACAACGGAATGTGGCAGGTGGGCAAATTCTATGAGAATCTGCCCGAGGACTGGTTCGTCTATCAGGAGCTGTTCATCGCCGATTCCCGCTCTATCGAGCTTTACAACAAAAATATGCGCAGTCTCGTGGTGGACAAGCTGAATTCCTGCGACGCGGTGGCATTCAACCGCGCGGATGATTCCACCGACCGCGAATCGCTCCACAAACTGGTGCGCGGCGTGAGCCGCAATGCCTCCATCGTCTATGAGCTGACCGACGGCACGCTGGAATACGACACCATCGAAGATCCCTTGCCCTTCGACATCAACGCGGACATCGTGAAGATCGAGGATGACGCCTATGCGTGGTGGTATCGCGATCTGTGCGCGGAGATGGAGAAATACGACGGCAAAAAGGTGCGCTTCAAGGGCATGATCGTCAAGGATGAGGATATGCCGAAGGGCGTATTCATCGCCGGCCGCCATGTCATGACCTGCTGTGCGGATGATATCCGTTACAGCGGCATCGCCTGCAAATGGAAATCCGGCGACTCCCTCAAAACCTACGATTGGGTGGAGATCACCGGCAAGATCGCCATCGAGGAGATCCGCGTCTACGAAACCGCCGGCCCGGTCATTCATATAACCTCCGTCATTCCCACCGCCGCTCCCGATGTACCGGTCGCGACCTTCAACTGACAAAAAATCTGCTGTATCTTCCGATACAGCAGATTTTTTCATTATTCCATGCCGCGAAGCGTATCAACGGTCTTCTTCAGTCCCTCCGATGCGGCAGGCTCCCACTTTGCATACTGGGTCGCCCAGTTGCCGACTTTGAAGCCGTCAACGCCCCACAGCGTGTTCTTGAATGTATTCTGCGGGTCCTTGAAGGCATAGCCGAATGCCACGCCGAAGCTGAACTTGACCGAGCCCTTGATGATGTCATACACCTGCGCCGATTCGTCGTCGCGGGAATACTTCACCTTGAGCGCGCTCTCGTAATATGCCGGCGAAACCTGACGGTAGCTCTCCGATGCGAAGCACTCCAGCACGGCGGCGGACATATCGCGGTCGTTGGCAGTCTTGGGGATGACGAAGGAGGAATAGGTTGCGCGCACGCAGGTGCCGTAATCCTTCTGCTCCTCATCAAACTTCGGCATGGGCAGTACGCCGTAGTCGAAATTGTCCACATCGCGGTAGGTGGAGGTATCCTTGAACTGACCGTTCAGGAACAGCACCTTGCCAACGGTGAAGTTGTCATCATAGGTTCGCTTGTTCCAGTTGTCAACGCCGAAATCCGGGTTGTTCTGCACCATCTCGGTCAGCATGGTGTGGGCATCGATGACCTTCTCCGAGCCGAACACCAGCTTTTCCGGGAAGCCGTCGGAATCCCGCTCCACGATGTCAAGGTCGAAGGCCTCGATGTAGCCGTAGCTCTGGTTGGGGTCGCCGAATGCATAGCCGTATTGGTCATTTTCATCCCGCACGGTGTCGCCGTTCAGGTCGGCATACACGCCCTTGATGCTATTCATCAATACATCATACGTCCACTTGCCGTCGAAAACCAGCGCATACAGATCGGGAAGCTTGTACTGCTCTGCCATTTCCTTATTGAAGAAAATGCACATCATGTCGCGGATAACGCCCAGCGATGCATCGCCGGAAGCCATGTACAGCTTACCGCCGATGGAAAGCTCCTCAGTCAGCGCATTCGCCCACCACGGCTTGTCGAAATCCAGATAAGGCAGGCTCATCATGTCCGCGAACAGGCCCTCCACTGCCAGCTCCGGCAGCTGATTGGAGATGAGGGCGGCAATGTCATATGCGCCGTCCGCCGCCAGCACGCTCTGACGCAGTGCGCCCATGATGATGTGCTTTTCGTTGGCATTACCGGCCATATCGATAAAATTCAGCTCAACATTCAGCCGTTCCTGCACCGCCTGATTGCGGCCGTAGATGGCATCGTCCACCACATCACCGGTCGCCTCTTCCACATAGAATTCGGTGTCCTTTACATCCGTGCGGATGAGGATGTTCACCGTCTCGCCGCCGAAATCAAGATCAGCAGGCAGCTCATCCAGCAGAAAACCGTTGGCATCGGTGTTGGATACCACCTCCGCCGTGGTATCGGTGGCGGGTGCTGTTGTATCGCTTGTGACGGTGGTATCGCCGCCGCATCCGCTCATGGCAGCAAGCAGGGAGATTGCCAGAATACTTGCAAGATAACGCTTTGTTTTCATGGGTAATTTCTCCTTAAAATATTATTTCAACATCAGATAGGTTGGCTTCAGATAATCGATCTCGCGTCCAAGCGTGA
The DNA here is from genome assembly GCA_015064195.1 of Oscillospiraceae bacterium. Next base: position 3,657 of record SVSO01000058.1, on the reverse strand, counting down.
TGCCGTCCTCGGTGACAGTGAAATCCGCCGGGATCCACTGACCTTCGCGGTTGAGTGTGAGAACTTCACGGAAATTCTTCCATTCCGGCGGCAGATGAATCTGCGCGTCCGTAAGCTCGTCGCTGGAAAGGTTGATGAGGGTCAGCAGGTGGGCAAAATCCGCGCCTTCGTTCGCATCGTTCATGATGGTGAACACCCGCGGCGCTTCTCTTACGAACACCAGCGTATCGCAGTGCTCGGCAATGAGGCGGTGGATCAAACGCTGACGGCGGTAGTTGAAGAAGGACTGGGAATAATTCCCCTTAATTGTGACGCCCATGACTACCACTGTTCCGCCAAGACTGTTATGGAAACGGGTCATGGACGGTGTGACATACCGCTTATCGTAGGTGTACATATCCGTGATGATCTCGCAGGCGGGATCGATGATCTCCGTTTTATGCATCTTTCCATTGCCGCCTGCCAGCATATGGGCGCTTGGCATATTGCGGCCGGTGTCACCGTCGATGAATTCCTCGCGGACAACCTCACGCGCGCCGAGATCGAAGCGAAGCCTGGCATTTTCCGGCAGCTCGTTGATGGGATCGCCGAGGCTCACGCCGATGTATTGACTGTATCCGCGATCGCTCAATACCTTTGCCGCGCCTGCATCGAGGAATACAAGCGGTTTTGCCAGATATCTGCGGATCTCCTCATCCGGCAGCACCGACGCGCTTCCGGCATCAAAGCACACCACATCGGAGTCGGTGGTGATCCACGGCACGCTGTGCATACTGAGTGCCTTGGCCCATGGTTCGCCCGAGCACCAGTTCACCGTGCTCCAGAAGGGATCATAGAGAAGCTCAATGCCCTTCGGCGTGCATTGTTTTGCCGCACGGGACAATGCATTGAGCCGTGCGCGCTCCTTCGCGAACATTTTGCCGTATGACGGCTCCTCGTTTGCATGATCGAGCAGCTGCTGGGTCTGAAAGACGGAGCCGTCAAAGCCCATGGAATATGCCGCGCCCATGATGGCCATCATATCTCTGCCGGAGGTGAAAAATCGGGTGTGAGGGAAGGTGTCGGATTCGTGATAGAAGACGAAATCGCCGTCGATATGCTGTTTGCAGTAGATGGGATGGAACATCTGCGCGGGAATATCCTGCGGGGTGACACCGCCGTAGAATGTGCCGAACAGACGTGAGAAGGGCGTATGATTCGGCCCGGCCAGCGCACGGCAGACCGCCAGTGTCACATCGCCGTCCACATCGCAGTTGCCCGACTGAAAATAGCCCATGGGAATCTCCGGCGAATCCACATCCAACGCCTGCCGCATCGCCTCTGCCATGCCAACCAGCGAATCCCGCATCAGCTCACGGAAGCGGCGCAGGAGTGCATAGCTCTCCGGCGTATGGGAGCGGAAGATCGCCGTCAGCTCGTCTCTTGTGTAAGCTTTGCCCTCGCGTTTTGAGAATTCCGCCATGTGATGCTCACAGAAGCAGCCATATTCCGAAGCCGCCGCGTTGATGGAGAAATCATCCTCGGTGAGGATGAACGACGGCTTGCCGATTTTGGCAAAGAGTGCCACGTTTTTGGAAAAACGCGCACGGAATGCGGGATCGAGGGGGCAGTTGGAGAAGCCGTGGGTCGAGCCGTCCGGATGCGTGATGGGGGTGAATTCGGGATCGAGGCCGGACTTGAGCGTGGCGGTGATCCACCAGCCGCAGTCGATGCCCTCCGGTGCAAGTGCCGCCTTGATCTCGGCAAATATCGCCCCACGCTCGGCAAAAAATTCCGTCGGCGGATAGCCGACTGCACGCCAGCCGCCGCAGGGACAAGCCAGTGCAAACCGGGTGAAGCCGTACTTTTCATGCTGTTCGCGGATCTCTGCGATAATGCCCTCTTTTTCCGGCCAGTCAAGGTCAAGGGAGATGGGGATGATGATGTCAAGTTCGTCAAATCGTTTCATGAGTGTACCCTCCAATTTGATATTTTACAGATTCAATAGAATAATGGCGAAGATGCCGGACAGCATCCCAAGCCATTGCTGGGGCTGGAGCTTTTCTTTGTAGACAAAAATGGCGATCAGCGCGGCCAGCACGACACCGCCGGCTGAAATCACGGGGAACATGACCGATGCGGGCATACGGTTCGCCAGCACCAGCACGAGATAGTTGACCACGCCGTTTGCCGCACCGCAGAGAGTGAAGTACCGGGCACCGATTTTCAGATGGGCGAGAGCTTGCTTTCGCTCCGTGAGACCGGCGAGGAGTGCCATCACGAGGATGACGGCAAGCAGTGCAAGGATCATCATCTCATTTTTGTACCGCCCGCCCGACGCGATCTGCTGGAGCTTCTGCACTGTGGAGCAGGCACCGTTGCCGATGAAAGAAAACAGCACGCAGATGCCCCATTTGAGCGTAATTTTCCGCTCAGCAGTCTTCTTTTCGATGTTGACCAGCACCAGCGTGACGAGCAGCAGCAGAATACCGGCTACCAGCCACTTTGATACCGGCTCATCAAGGAATACCAGCCCGAACAGCGTGGGCAGAATCAGCGAGCAGGAGATGATCAGCGAGGTCAGCGAGAGCGGCCCCCATCGGATCGCGTACAGGGAGGAGACCACGCTGACGCTGTAAGCGACGGCAAACGCTGCCGCCCATCCCACGGTATCGGCGGTGAAGGCGAGCTTCCCGGCGGAGGTGATGAAAAATACCAGCACCGCCGCCGCCGTACTTCCGGCGGAGAAGCTATAAATGCCGCCGGAAACGCGCAGATTGTAGGATTTTTTTGTGACATTCTGTATGGAGATGCAGACGATGATGAGGGATAGCAGGAGAAAATTCATGCTGTTTTACATCAGATTGCGCACAGAATGAATTCACCGCCTCCGAGAGTGACACAAACGGTATGTTCAGCCGCTTCCCAGCCAATACCGCAATAGTCGATGACCTCCGGCAAAGAACCGTCCTTCATGCGCATGGTGAATCTCACCGCCGCATCGGGATTCTGCGTCTCACCGTCCGCTATCGTCTTGCTAACACCGCGGTGATTGTACACAGCCACATAGGATTTTCCGTTGGCGGAGAACAGCTGGAAATCCAGTCCTGCGCCTCCATCCTCCAGCGTGAAGGGCAGTCCATCCATCATGCGGGAAATAGCCGCATCTGCCGCCTCGCGGTCATAGCCATTCACCACATTTTCCCCGTGCAGTCTGCCGGAAAAGTCGATGAGCAGTTTATATTCCTTTGACGGCTCAGCGTAGGAATCGTCAAAGATAATATCGAACAGGCTGGCATTCGCGCCGGCGGTAAACACTTTGTCCTCATTGCCCATCCGCACGCCGTTATCGAAATAAGCCTGAATCCGCGCAATGGCGTCCCGATGCTCCGGTGCGGTCATATCGTCGGGATAATGCAGTTCACCGTGTACACACACCATGGCAAATTCCCGGGGCAGTACCATCGCCGCCGGAACAGTCGGCTTAACATGGGCAAAATTCCGGCTGAAATTCTGAAAATCCTGCTTGATCTTGCCATAGGGTGTCAGCTCGAAGGTATCCCATTCATAGAAGGTGTTCGCCATGCCCCATTCCTCGGAAAAATAATCCGCGCCGGCAAACAGAGAATACGCCATGACCCGCCTTGCCAGCGACATGGAGCTTCCGCCCTCCGGAGA
>SVSO01000057.1 GCA_015064195.1 Oscillospiraceae bacterium | reverse complement strand
CGCCGCTTCTGTTTCATTTTTTGTCGTTGAATCGCAAATTCTAATACTGGAACCTAAATTTTCGAGGTTTCCTAAAATTTATATAGGAGGATTTTACCATGAAAAAGCGCACACTCATTTGTTTGATCCTGGCAGGCCTTCTCACCGCATCCTGCGGTACATCCGTTCCGGGGGGTGACACTGCCGGTGACACCACCACGGCTGAGCCGGAGATCCCTTATCTGGAAACGCTTGGCGAGAAGGATTTCGGCGGCAAGACCTTCACGATCCTCGGTGTACACTATGCGGCAAGACCCAACTTTGCCGATGAAGCCATGACCGGTGAAGTCGTCAACGATGCACTGGCAAAGCGCGACAGCTATATTTCCGAAAAGTATAACGTGAATCTGGAATTCGTTGTACAGGGCGGAAGCGGCGCGACTGCTCCTCTTGTCAAGCAGTCAGTGCTTGCGGATGAAGACAACTACAACCTCGCCATCGATACCATCGCCGGCGCATTTGCACCGCTGGTCACGCAGGGCATCCTCATGGACATGAATTCACTGCCCACGCTGGATCTTTCCCGCGAATGGTGGTCGCCCATGATGTATGAGAACACCACGCTGGACGGCAAAATGTATGTGACCATGGGCGACATCGCGCCTCAGAAGTATTATGCCCCCTATGCGCTCTGCTTCAATGTACAGCAGGCGGAAAAATATCAGCTTCCGGATCTGTATCAGATGGTACTGGACGGCAAATGGACGCTGGAGCAGTTCGGCAAGATGTCCAAGGATGTGACCTACGATCTGGACGGCAACGGCACCATCGATTACAACGACTTCTACGGCTTTGCCCGCCCGAATACCGGCACCTCCGGCCTTGCATTCATCACCGGCGCCGGCGGACGTCCCTGCACCATCGAGAACAATGAGATTGTGATGAACATCAACAATGAGCGCACGCTGGACATCGCACAGAAGGTCTTTGCACAGCTGGACATGACCGGCATCAAGGAGCACAATACGGAGACCAATGCCGCTAACAACGAGATGTTCAAATCCGGACGTGCGCTGTTCTACGGCAACTCCCTGTCCGTCGCCATCGCGGAATTCCGTGAGATGGAGGACGATTTCGGCATCATCCCCGTTCCGAAGTATGACGAGGCGCAGGACGGTTACTGTGCTTACATCAACACATGGTGTCTCGGCGGCTCGGCAGTTCCGGCAACCGTGCAGGACACCGAGATGACCGGCTTCATTATGGAAGCACTGTGCTATAAATCCTACGAGGATGTACGTCCTGCGCTGTATGAGGTCGTCATCAAGCAGAAGGTATCCCGTGACGATGCGACCGCACAGGTTCTCGATATTATTTACGACAACACGTATCTGGACTTCAACGGCATCTATGATTTCGCAGGATCGCAGAACTTCATCGGTGACGTGGCCATCGGCAACAAGGAATTCGCATCCGGCTATGCCGCAATCGAGCCGGCAATGATCGAAGCCATGGAGAAATTCCGCGAGCAGCTTTCGTAAGATCCTCCCCCAAAAATTCCCGCCGCACGGCGGGAATTTTGCTTTGTCAGAAAAATTTAACATATTATTTGCTGTACCCTCTTGATTTGTACGGAAAAATAGAGTATAATAATAAGAGTGAAAAATAATAAATTCAACAGGAGCGTGTAAAATTATGGCACTTGTAACAACTAAGGAAATGTTCAAGAAAGCATATGCCGGCGGCTACGCCATCGGCGCTTTCAACATCAACAACATGGAGATCGTTCAGGCGATCACCGAGGCTGCGGGCGAAGTTCGTTCCCCCGTAATCCTTCAGGTTTCTGCAGGCGCACGCAAGTATGCAAAGCAGGAATATCTGCTGGCTCTCGCACAGGCTGCAATCAAGGACGCAGGCATCGACCTGGCTCTCCATCTTGACCACGGCGCAGATTTCGAGATCTGCAAGGCCTGCATCGACGGCGGCTTCACTTCCGTTATGATCGACGGCTCTCATCATTCCTATGAGGACAACATTGCACTCACCAAGAAGGTCGTTGAGTATGCTCACGAGCGCGGCGTCGTTGTCGAGGGTGAGCTTGGCGTTCTCGCAGGCGTTGAGGATGATGTGGTTGCTGAGCAGTCCTCCTACACCCGTCCCGACGAGGTTGAGGATTTCGTAACCCGCACCGGCGTTGACTCTCTCGCAATCTCCATCGGTACTTCTCACGGCGCGTACAAGTTCACGCCCGCACAGTGCACCAGAAACGAGAAGGGCATCCTCGTTCCCCCTCCGCTTCGTTTCGACATTCTCGAAGAGATCGGCAAGCGTCTGCCTGAGTTCCCCATCGTTCTCCACGGCGCGTCCTCCGTTCCTCAGGAATATGTTCAGGAAATCAACGCAATCGGCGGCAAGCTGCCGGATGCAGTGGGTATTCCGGAAGAACAGCTCCGCCGCGCAGCTACCCTCGCAGTCTGCAAGATCAACATCGACTCCGATATCCGTCTTGCCATGACCGCCGGTATCCGCCGCGTGATGCATGACGATCCCTCCGTATTCGACCCCAGAACTTACCTCTCCGTTGCACGTGAGGAAGTCAAGAAGACGGTTAAGCATAAGATCGTCAATGTTCTCGGCTCTGCAAACACCCTTTAATCCATCGCTGTATGATCCCGGTGTCAAGGCGCAAGCTTTGACACCGGAATTTTCACTGACTCATTCTGAAAGGAGTATCTCCAATCCATGAAATGGACGGAAAACTTCCGCGTAAACTCCCATGACTGTGACGCGGCGGGACTGGTGCGCGCATCTCTGGTACTGCGCTATATGCAGGAAACCGCCAATCTTCAGCTGAAAAATCTCGGCCCGACCTATGAAGAACTGCGCGAAATGGGCGCAGCCTTCATTCTCAGCCGTATCAATATGAGCATCTATCATCCCCTTCGCGCCTATGAGGACATCACTGTCAGCTCGTGGGGCTGTGAGAGCCGGGGCGTCAGCTTCAACCGCTGCTATCAGATAAGACGCGGCGATGAGCTGATCGCCGAAGCCGCCTCTGTCTGGGGGCTGGTGGGCATCCATGAACATAAGCTTTATCGCGTGGGCGAAATTGAGCTTGGCTTCGGACTTGACGAGCCGTTAGAGCTGGATGCACCCAAGCGTGTCCACATTCCCCGGGATCTGTCACTGTCTTTAGTGGGCGAGCGTCCCATCGTCTACAGCGATATCGACGGCAACGGCCACATGAACAACACGAACTACCCGGATATGCTGTGCGATTTCATCCCCGGCATGAACGAAAAGCGGGTCATCGGCATGAGCATCAGCTTTGCCAACGAAGCAAGACTTGGCGACACGCTGAAGGTCTACATGACCGAAAGCGACGGACAGTATTATTTCCGCACCCAGACCGGCGACGGCTCCACCAATGTGGAAGCCATCATCATGACGGAGGACAACTGATTTCAATTCCCTCTTGACAAATCCCCACGGATATGGTATAATATCCCCATAGACGGCACGAAGCTGTCACATCCGCAGAAGCGGTTATCCCCGGCAATAGAAACGAACACATACCATGAAGGTATCGGCGGCGAGCAATCACCGTCCGATGCCTTATTTTTATTGAAAGGAATCCATATGAACAAACGCACAAAACAGCTCGCTTTTGCCGCCATGTGCCTCGCATTGGCACTGGTACTGCCATTTCTCACCGGGCAGATTCCCGAAATCGGCTCGGCACTCTCTCCCATGCACATTCCCGCTCTCCTCTGCGGCTTCATTTGCGGCCCCATCTGGGGCGCGATCGTCGGCGCAGTTGCACCGCTTCTTCGCTATCTGCTGTTTTCCATGCCGCCGTTGATGGCCGCGATCCCCATGGCATTTGAATTGGCCGTCTACGGTCTCGCCGCCGGACTGCTTTATCGCCTGCTGCCGAAGAATATTCTCTCCATCTATGTCTCTCTCATCGGTGCAATGGCAGCCGGACGCATCGTCTGGGGCATCGTCAAGGTGTTCATGTCCGTTATTCAGGTGAGCGAATTCACTTTCTCCGCTTTCATCGCGGGGGCGATTACCGGCGCGATCCCCGGCATCATCTGCCACATTCTGCTCATCCCGCTGATCGTCATGGCACTCCGCCGTGCACGTCTTATGCCCGAATAACAATCATTTTTCCAAGAAGGACATCAACATGAACGAATTCATGCAAATCCTGCGCCATCATGCAGAAATCTATCCCCTCATGCAGCCCTGCGATGCGGTGAAGCTCATTTTCCAGAGCGTATTCGCCGGCGGGCACATGATCGCATCCGAAAAAGCCGCATGGGAGCGGCTTCGCGCCGAATACGACCGGACGGCGCATACCGGACAGCGGAAGATTGAGAGCCTCGGTGAGATTTCCCGCGTCTATCTCACCTCGCCCATGACGGACGCGGAGCTTTCGATCCTGCATCGGATGTTCTGCGCCACTGCCGCCGATATGGTGGCCGATTCCGATGCCCGCCGCCGGTTTGATGAGCGGATCGAACTGCTGACTCAGCTTTGCCATGAGGGCGTGTTCGGATTCAAGTCGCAGGAGCTGGCGGATTATCTCGCCGCATACCGGGCCGCCGGATGCCCCGCCGTCAGCCACAGCGATGCCTATCGCACGGCCTACCTGCCAGCCTATCGCGTCATCGATTCAAAATTCGTGCGGCTCATGGATGCGGTGGCGGCGATCGATCACCTGCTTTCACAAAATGAGCGGGTGGTGGTTGCCATCGATGGCCGGTGCGCATCCGGAAAATCCACCGCCGCACGGCTGATTGCACAAATTTTTGCCGCGGAAATTGTACACATGGACGATTTCTTCCTGCCGCCGGAGCTTCGCTGTGAGAAGCGGCTGGCAGAGGTCGGCGGCAATCTTCACCGCGAGCGGTTTATCGACGAAGTTGTGCCTCATCTGCGGGATGCGGACGGCTTCGCGTATCGGGTGTTTGAATGTTCCACCTTTGCCTATGCCGACGAGCCGCGCCGCATTGGGCCGTCGCGCCTCATCCTCTGTGAAGGCTCCTACGCCCTCCATCCCGCCTTCGGCAAGTATTACGATCTCGCGCTGTTTTCCGATGCCGCACCGGATGAACAGCTCCGCCGCATCAAGGAGCGGGACGGAGATTTCATGCTGACCCGCTTCAAAAACGAGTGGATCCCCATGGAGGAGCGGTATTTCGACACCTTTGATATCCGTTCCCGCTGTGATTTCATCCTGAATTGAACAGCACAATGACCAAATATAGCTTGCTATATTTGGTCATTGTGCCGCTTGCATTTGACGGGCAACTGTGATACAATAAAATGATCAAAGCAAAAAATGGGAGATCTTACATGATACCAAAACAGGCAGTCACCATCAAGGATATCGCAAGGACACTGGGCGTTTCGGAGGCAACCGTTTCCCTCGCCCTCAATCATAATCCCCTCGTCAAGCTGGAAACGCGGGAAAAGGTCATCAAAACCGCAAAAGCCATGGGCTATGTGCCGAACACCAATGCCAGACGGCTGGTGCTTCAGAAAAGCGGCATCATCGGACTTGTTGTACCGGACATCGAGAATGTTTACTACGCCTCGCTGGTCAAGGAGCTGTCCGAGGGCATGGCGGCAAGCGGATATTCGCTGTCCATTTTTATTTCCGGCAACGATCCGCAAAAGGAAGCCCGCGCCATTCGCGACCTCATTGCCGCACGGGTGGAGGGCATCGTCTATGTGCCCATCAACATTGCGGCCAGTCTGGACGAATCCCGCACGCTTCTCGACAACTGCGGCATTCCCACCGTCTGCGCTACTACCGTCGCTGAGGGCATGGACTGCGTGCTGTGTGATCTGCGCGAAGGAATGCGCAAGCTGACAGCGCACATTTTGGCGAAAGATCCCCGCCGCATTGTCTATCTCACCGGCCCCCAGGGAGTCTACACCCTCGACTGCCGGCAGATCGCGTTTCTCGAAGCCGTGGCGGATGCGGATGTGGAGATCCGCACCGAGCATCTGGCGGCGGTGGATTACACCTGCGCCAGAGAAGCCGCCGAGAAGCTGCTCGACAATCTTCCCGATGCCATCATCTGCGTCAACGATTTCATGGCGCTGGGCGTGGTCAATCTGCTCACCGAGCGGGGGATCTCCGTGCCGCGGGACTGCGTTGTCACCGGCTTTGACGATTCCGTTTTCTCCATCGCGTCGCCCGTGCCGCTGACCACTGTAAGACAGGATATCCGCGCCATCGCGAAAACCACAGTGGAACGGCTGCTCCGCATGATCGGCAGCAAAGAGCCGTGGGAGCCGGAAACGGTATTGCTGCCCACGGAGCTTGTGGTGCGAAAATCCACAGAAAACGCTTGACAAATCGCGTCGGGCGTGCTATAATGATACTGCTGTTTCATGGAAGCGGGTGAGAATCCCGCACGAGCACGTCGCCGTATGGTTCATCACGCTTCTGCCTGCCCGTGTCCGCAGCACGGGGACAAGCCATTGGAGTCTTCCGAGAAGGCGGCAGGAGGGAACCGAGTCGAAATACATGGCAGCAGACAACATCTCATATCCGAAAGGACAGCTGCGAGTGCCGGCTGACGGGGTGAATATTTTTTAATAGGAGAATGCAAAATGATGCAAAAGACGAAATTCACACGAATTCTGTCGCTCATCCTCTGCATGGTGTTAGCTGCGGCCCTGACACTGACGGCAGTCGGCTGCGGCGAAGAAAAAACCATGACGGTGGAATCCATCACCGACGGCGAGACTTATGGCGAGGGCGCAAATTCCTTCGCGTTCACGGTGACGGACAAGGACGGGAACTCGGTTTCCTGCACGGTCAAAACAGACAAGACCATTGTGGGCGATGCGCTGACGGAGCTTGGTCTGATCGCCGGCGACCCCGGGCCTTACGGTCTGTATGTCAAGCTGGTCAACGGTATTACCGCTGACTACGATGTGGACGGCACGTATTGGGCATTCTACATCGGTGACGAATATGCGTCCACCGGCGTGGATGTAACGCCCATCACAGAAGGCGCAAGCTACACCTTCAAGGTGGAATCTTGAAGCCAAACGCCCGCGAAATTGCCGTATTCGGAATGTTCGGCGCGCTGATGTATGCGTCAAAGATGGTGATGGAGTTCCTGCCGAATGTTCATCTCATCGCTATGTTCATCGTGGCGCTGACAGTGGTGTATCGGGGCAAGGCGCTGTATCCCATCTACATTTTCGTATTCCTCATCGGCCTGTTCAACGGCTTCAACCTCTGGTGGATTCCTTATCTGTACATCTGGACAGTGCTCTGGGGATTTACCATGCTGCTTCCGAAAACGCTTCCGTCAAAGCTCGCCCCCATCGTCTACATGGCGACGGCGGCACTTCACGGATTCCTCTACGGCACGCTGTATGCACCCGCTCAGGCGATCCTGTTCGGGCTGGATCTTAACGGCACCATCGCGTGGATCATTGCCGGACTTCCGTGGGATCTGATCCACGGTGTCAGCAATTTTATCTGCGGCGCACTGATCGTCCCGCTCATTCTGCTGCTTCGCCGGCTGGAGCGTATCGGCAATCATCATTCATAACAGAAACCGTTCCGCATATGCTGCGGAACGGTTTTTTGTAAACATTTTTGCGAAGCTATTGACTTTTTTCTGATTTTGCGTTATAAATAATTTATAGTAAATTACAGGAGAAGAATTTATGATCACAACCACATTCAAAGGCAAAACGCTGCCCATGCTGGGCCTCGGCGCGATGCGTCTTCCGATGAACCCGGACAAAACCATCGACAAATTGCAGACGGCGGAGATGATCCGTCTTGCCATGGCATCGGGACTCAATTATTTCGACACCGCTTATCCGTACCACGGCGGACTTTCCGAGGTGGTGCTCTGTGAGATCCTGCGGGAATATCCCCGGGAGAGCTGGTATCTGGCTGACAAATATCCCGGCCATCAGATCAGCTCTACGTACAATCCCGCTGAGATTTTTGAAGATCAGCTGAAAAAATGCGGCGTGGAGTATTTTGATTTTTATCTGCTCCACAACGTCTACGAGAATTCCATGGACGTTTACATGGATGAAAAATGGGGCATCATCGACTATTTCCGCCGTCAGCGGGAGCTTGGCCGGATCCGCCATCTGGGATTTTCCACCCACGCCGCGCCGGACACCATTGAAAAATTCCTCACGCTGTGCCCGGATATGGAATTCTGCCAGATCCAGTTAAACTGGCTGGACTGGACGCTTCAGGATGCCAAGCGCACGGTAGCGATCCTGAATGCGAAAAATGTGCCCATCTGGGTTATGGAACCGCTTCGCGGCGGCAAGCTCTGCCGTCTGTCCGATGAGGATGAGGCCGCGCTGAAGGTCATGCGGCCGGAGGAGAGCATTCCCGGCTGGAGCTTCCGGTTCGTACAGGATGTGCCCGGTGTTGCCATGATCCTCAGCGGAATGTCCGAAGTGTCACAGCTGACGGAAAATCTGGCGGTGTTTGCCGAAAAGAAGCCGCTGACGGATGCCGAGCGGGAGAAGCTGTTTGAAATCGCAGAGGGGATGAAAGATTCCGTGCCCTGTACGGGATGCGGCTACTGTCTCGCCGAATGTCCCAAGTCGCTGGACATTCCCCGCATGATGACCACCTATAACGAGATTCGCATTATGCCGAATACCAATGCGGTCATGTATCTTGAGACAGCATCCTCCGATCGCTGGCCGTCCGCCTGCATTTCCTGCGGAAAATGTGCGAAGATCTGCCCCCAGTCCATCGACATTCCGACGGTGATGAAGGATTTCGCCGAGCGGTTTGACAAGATCCCCAAGTGGACCGAGATCAGCCGCGAGCGGGAAGAGCTTGCCAGAAAACTGAAGGAAGCCAACAAGTAAGGGCGGAGCCAACAAAACAATCAGGCGACAGCATAATTCGTCTGTCGGCTGATTGTTTATATTTTTCTGCTGCGGATATCCGACGGCGTACAGCCGTACTGTGCGCGGAATGCACGAAGCATACTGCGCATACTCTGAAAGCCGGACAGCTCGGCGATTTCACTGAGCGGCATCTCCGGCTGCTCGCTGATCAGGCGATAGACCTTCACCGTGCGCAGGGATGAGATGTACTGGGAAATGCTCATGTGCATAGCACTGCGGAAATTGGCGGAGAGGGTCTGCGGACTGCAATAGAGTGCGTCTGCAATGTCTGACAGGCGCAGCTTTTCCCGATAATGGGCGTTGATGTAATCCACGGCGCTGATGACCATCGAATTCACGCGGGGCGGCGGATTCTCCGATTCGCGAAGCAGTCCACGGCGGCGGCATTCCAAGAGAACGGTGCTGACCAGCGACTCCGCGCAGAGACAGCACTGGGTGTTATGCTCCTCCTCAGAGGCGTAGAGATCCTTGAAGATCCCTTTTTGGCGGTCGATGAGCCGTATGGTGAGAAACATCCGCCCGAGATCCCCCGTTTCATCGCCGCGCAGAACCATCACGCCGGGATTCACGCCGCCCATGAGCTTTTCGCATTCGGGGATGAGCGCAAGGGAAACCTGAAGCACGATGAAATGATACTTGTCAACCTGCGGGATCTCATGCACGACGTAGCTGGGGATAAAAATGGTGTCGCCGGCTGTCAGACGGAATTTCTCGCCCACATCAATGACGATCTCGCCATCCAGCATATGGATCAGCTCGATGCATTCGTGGTAATGGGATGGCGTGTATCTGCACATCCACTCCCATTGCTGCCATGCACGGATATAACATACGCCGATATCAAAAGTCTCAAAGGGCACGCTGCCGTATTCATAGAGCATCTTCCGTTTCTCCCCATCATAGATTTTGTCCGATGATTTAAAGATTTTGCTATTTACATTATACAGGATTTTTGCTAAAATATCAATAGCAAAGCTGAAAATATTTCAAAGGAGACAAAATGCGTATGAAAAATCAAATCACAATCCTGCTTCTTGTGTCCATGCTGGCATCCCTCTGCGCCTGCGGCGACAGCGGTGCGGTGACGGATACGACTGCCGCAGACAGCACCGATGCCGCAACGACTGAGGCAGCATATCCGCTCCCTGATGCTGACTTTGGCGGCGAAGCGTTCACAATCCTCAACGGCAATACGGCAACGTGGATGACCACCATGGTCGTTACCGCTGAGGAAGAAAACGGCGAGCTTGTCAACGATGCCATCTATAAGCGCAACGGCAAGGTGGAGGATCGCTACAACGTGGAGATCGTCGAAGTCATGACGGAAGCTGTGCGCGCCGATGTAACCAATGCGGTTGCTTCCGGCGATAAATCCTTTGATGTGGCGCTGATGGTCAGCGGTGATGCAAACGGAATCACACTGGAAGGCGGCGCGGTCAATTTCGCCACTATTCCTCATGTGGATGTGACAAGTGAATGGTGGGTGCCCGGTTCGGTCAAGGATTTCTCCATCGGCAATCAGGTCTATTATGCAATCAGTATGTTCGATACCACCCATTACGATGGTGTGCGCAGTTTCTTCTTCAACAAAGCACTTGTGGAGAAATATAATCTGGAATCGCCTTATCAGCTGGTCAAGGACGGCAAGTGGACGCTGGACAAATTCCTGGAGCTTGGCATGGCGGTGGCGCAGGATCTGAACGGCGACTCGAAGTGGAGCGAGGAAGATCAGTTTGGCTATACCGCCTACTACAATGTCGGCGGTCAGACGCTGATGACCGGTGTTGGCGTGTTCCCGTCTCTCGGTAAAGATGAGAACGATATGCTGGAATTTAATATGAACACTGAGAAAAATGTGGAAAAGCTTATTCGGATCGCTACCATGGTATACAACAACGAAGGCTTCCTGAATAAGAAGGCAACCGGCACAAACAGCGGCGGACTGGAAGTTTTCAAGAGCGGACGCGCTCTGTTCTACAATGAGGTTGTCTCGGTTGTCGGCAGCCTACGGGATATGGAGGACGATTTTGGCATCATTCCCGGCCCGAAGTACGATGAAGCCCAGACGGAATACTACAGCCTCGGCGGCAATCCTTACTTTATGCTCGTTCCCGTATGCGCACCGGATCTGGATAAAACCGGCCTTATGATGGAAGCGCTGGCATATGAATCTGTCGGTATTATCGATGTGGCGTTCTACGACACCTATCTCTCGACCAAAACGACTCGCGATGAAGAATCGTCTGCCATGCTGGACATCATCTTTGGCAACCTCACCTACTATCATCCTGTGGCACGCAGTCAGGTTTGCGGTGGTGTCACCAACCGTCTGTGGCAGGGAAAAACTGACTTTGCATCCTATTTTGCGTCCAATGAAGAACTGATCAACGGCATGATCGAAGAAGCCATTGCGGCGTATGAGGCAAACGCAAAATAATCACAAAAGGAGACACACCATGAATCTTCCCATTTCTGTCTGGAGCGAGGCTTTATCCGGTCTGACGCCGGAAGAAAAAATCGACGCATTTCTCTCGCTCGGCTACACCTGCACCGAGCTGTCCGATGAGGACGGCTTCCGGCTGCTGGAGCGCGGCCGGGGCGTGACGGTGGGGCGCGAATACCGTCGTCTTGCCGATGCGAAGGGATTTTCCTTCTCGCAGGGTCATCTTTGGCTGAGAGCGGACATCACCGCCGGTGATGAGGCGATAGATGCTCTCAAAAACTGGCTGGATCTGTTCTCGGAGCTTGGCATCCGCTCGGCAGTGCTTCACACCACCGGTGACAATGAGCTGCCGGACGAGGTGCTGTTTGAAAAGCGTGTGCGTGCCCTTGAAACGCTCACCCGCTACATCAAAGGCTCGGATGTGACCATCTGCCTTGAAAATCTGCGCAGCAAAAAAATGGCGTGCACTGCCGAACAGCTGAATGCCATGATCGATGCGGTGGGCGATGAGAATCTCGGGATTTGCCTTGATACAGGCCATCTCAACTTCAGCGCGTCCTACGGACTTGGCGAAAGTCAGGCAGATTTCATCCGATGCGCCGGCAAGCGTCTGAAGGCGCTGCACATCGATGACAACGACGGTACGGCAGATCAGCACAGGCTTCCCGGACGCGGCACGGTGAATTGGCAGGAGGTCATGTCGGCACTGGCGGAGGTTGGCTATGACCGGCTGTTCAATCTGGAAATTCCCGGAGAATTCGGCGGACTTTCCATGGACGCGCGCTTTGAAAAGCTCCGGCTGGCGAAGACCATCAGCGAAAATCTACTGAAAATGGCATAAAAATTGCGAGGCTGAAATCAGCCTCGCGATTTTTTTACAGATTGTAATACTTATCAAACTCAGCGGGATGCGGAATTTTCGACAGCTCGCGGCATTCCTCGCGCTTGGTTTTGATGAAGTTTTTCAGCAGCTCCTCGGGGAATACACCGCCGGTGGTCAGGTAATCGTGATCCGCTTCGAGGGCGTTCAGTGCCTCGTCAAGCGTGGTGGGCAGACCGGTGAGCTTCGCCTTTTCCTCGTCGGACAGATGGAACAGGTTGAAGTCGTAGGGACCCCAGCCCTTTTCGTGGGGATCGATCTGATTCTTGATGCCGTCCAGACCAGCCATCAGAATCGCCGCGTAGCAGAAGTACGGGTTGCAGGTAGCGTCGGGATTGCGCAGCTCGAAGCGGCGCTTGTTGGGAGCCTTCGCGTATGCGGGGATGCGGATGACTGCACTGCGGTTGGAGGTTGCGTAGCCCACGGTAACGGGAGCTTCAAAGCCGGGGATGAGACGCTTGAAGGAGTTGGTGCTGGGATTGGTCAGCGCGCAGAGGGATGCGATGTGATACAGCAGACCGCCCATGAACCAATGCGCTTCCTTGGAAAGATGCGCGTAGCCGTTGTCATCGGAGAATACCGGCTCACCGTCCTTGAGGAGCAGCATATGCACGTGCATACCGCTGCCAGCCTCGCCGTAGATAGGCTTGGGCATGAAGGTGGCGGATTTGCCGTACTTGAGCGCAGTGTTGTGGATGATATACTTGATCATCATGGTAGCGTCGGCCATCTCGGACATTTTGCCAAGCTGGGGCTCGATTTCAAACTGACCGGATGCGGCAACCTCGGGATGATGATAGTTGATCTCGATGCCGGCTTCCTTCATGCGCAGAACCATCTCACTGCGGCACTCATAGGAGGAGTCGAAGGGCTTTGCGATGTGGTAATTCTTCTGCTTGGGAACGACCACGCCCAGACCCTCGGTCGCACTGTTGAGGTAGGAATTCTTTGCATCCATGGAGACGCCGATGTAGTTCGGCTGAACATCCCAGCCCACCTGATCGAACAGATAGAACTCAAATTCCGGCAGGATCATCATGGTATCCGCGATGCCCAGATCCTTCATGTACTGCTCAGCGGCCAGCACGATGTTGCGGGGATACTGGGGCAGGGGACGGTTTTCGGGAGAGTCGATGATCATGGCGTTGCCGGTCATGGACAGAGTGGGGATTTCGCAGAAGGGATCGATGACTGCGGTGTCGGGATCGGGAATGAACACCATGTCGCTCTTTTCGACCACGGCGTAGCCGTAGTTGGACGCATCGAAGCCGATGCCGCTCTTCATGGTATCCTCGGAGAAATTGTCAGCGGGAATGGTAACATGGCGATACTGGCCGTTGATATCGACCATCTTGAAGTCCACCATCTTGATACCGTTTTCGGAGATCATATTCAGAATATCCTGAACACTTTTTGCCATTGGTTATTACCTCATTTCTAAAAGTATTACTAATATTATACCGCAGCTTTGGGAAGAAATCAAGTACCTGCGGAAAATTTTTGATGAAAAACAATAAACGCCGCACCTCGGTGGAGCGTGCGGCGTTCTGGCATCCCGGATTGGAGTCGAACCAACGGCCTGTCGCTTAGGAGTAGCCCCGATACGACATCGGGAAGTGACATCTAATGCTAAAAAATGCTTGGAAATACAGGGTTTTTCAGCATTTCAAATCCCATCTGATACTACGCT
>SVSO01000056.1 GCA_015064195.1 Oscillospiraceae bacterium | reverse complement strand
CAGGGTAACATAGGTATACGACTTTCCCGAACCGCTGTCACCACAGATATAGTGAACCGACAAATCACGCTTGACAGGTGTTTCCCGTTTGCGCTTGGCGAAGTATGCGGCGCGTATCATGCGCTCATACTTACGGAAGGCGAAGTTATCTGCCATGATGTCGGCGGGGTTCATACCATCCTCGATCATTACTTGAATCTCGTCAAGGTCTGAGCGGTGTCCCTGTCCGGCTTCCTCCGGCAGTTCTCCCGACTCCTCAAAAGTGCCATCTACGCGGGTATCGGATTTCGCATCGTTTTCCCATTTGCCGGACTTGGCGACATAATCCCGATTCTGCTCGGCAGTTCCGTGCGCTCGTTCTATATGCGCGTCGGGGAACAGTTTTTTCAAGCGACTGAAACGGATTGCCGAGTTTGTCTGCACATATATGTGAGTATGGGGAGTATGTGAATCTAATCCCACCTCGTCAGCCATGCACCAGTAAACGGTTTTTAGCTGATCTAAAATCAACTTGATTTTATCATGGTCTATATTCTTATCGGCAGGATTATTAACAGTTATCTGCCATTTCCTGCTTTGAGTGTCTTTCTCCATTCATCATCCTTCCTTATAATACATAGTGCGACTGCGATTGAAGTGCCCTAAAGGTAATACTAGGCTTTAGGGCACCCAACTTGCCGCCAAAGGCGGCTGGAACGCCCCTTGCGGGGCTTGGATGGACTAGCGGCGAAGCAGAGCCGCCGACCTTCGCTCGTCGCTCCGGTCATGCGGTCTGCGTTCGTCGCGTCGGCTTTACTGAGCCGACAGGGTGGCATCCTGTTCGATACCAAGATTGATGTACGCGCCGAGTTCGGTATAAAAGTACACACTTACCATAAACGGGTAAAATTCGTACTTTTCTCCGAACAACTTCCCGACGCTGTACAGATATTCGCAGAACTTATCATGAAGCCCTGTCAACTCAATACCATCCGGTAACTTCGCTTTATATCCCCAAATCCGATGACCGCCCGAATCTTCAACGAATTCAGTATCACGAATAGGGAGCAAACCATGAGCGGCGCAGAAGCCGTTGAGTATAGCCCACGCAACGCGGTCGACTAGTTCGCTCTTTCCGATTGTTTCATTCATGCAGAAATCACCCCAATCGCCACACGCCCGTTTTTTTGCGGTTGCACGTATACCACACGAATAAATGGCATGGTTTCCTCGTAACAATATGTTTCGAGAAGCTGATTCAGCAAATACCTGATTTTTCGAGGGTTGATATTGTTGGTTTGATTATCCACAGGGTCGAACAAATACCAATATATTTGTGCCCCATCCTGTCTAATTTGCATCCATTTACCGATTGGTGCGGAATTTTGTGCGACATGGCGGCTTTTACAACAAATACCAAGGCTGTCACTGTTTGCGTCGATACATAAACGCAACAACCACAAATAATTTTTGTAATCACACGGCGGTTCGGACAGAGGCGCGGACTGTTGCAGTGGCGGAGGAGAAGTTCCTCCGCTCTTGCCAATACCGAGTTTTTCTGCGACATATGATGCAACCAATAAAATGGCGATCATAGCCGCAAATATCAAAATAAGATTTACAACCATGATTTTCTCACCTCCTTAATGCATGGTCGCGTCGCCGAAATCGATGATAGTATCATCATCGTTCGACTGCTTCTTGAGATCGAGCCTGTAGACCTTCCCGTAACGATTGTAGAGCAAATCGACTTCCTGCCCGACCTTCAACGTGAAAGTCTGAGCATCAAGCTTCGCCTGAGACAGGAAGAAGCTGAATGCTTCTTCGCCGCTTGCCTTATCGCCGCGAAGTGGCTCGGTGGCGTAGATCATGGCACCCTCGACCTTGTTGCCATCCTTCGGCGTGAAGCACATGAGCTTGATACCGATAATCTTAGGCATATATTTCCACCTCCTTCCTTGATATAGTCAGCCCTTGGCACGCTCGCGCTTTCGCGGTCATTGCGTGCTTCTCTGGGCTTCTGATACTATTGTACTTCTTTTTGATTCAAAAGTAATTTCAAAAATGACAGTCAATCTACGATTTTTTTATCATTTTTGACTTGACGATATTTCGTTAATAACAGCGAGATAATGTGAAATTCTTTCCGTAAGCTCTTTGATAGTCAGTTTCTTTTCCGGAAATATCAGTTCATCCATGCTTATACCATAAGCCAGTGAAACTGCCATCACAAATATTAGTGGAATTTTTTTCACATCGCCAAACAAGATGCGATAGATGTGCTGATAACTGAAATCTCCATAAAAACTTAATTTTGTTACCATTTCAGTTAGATAATTATTCGCATTTTCTGCATTGATTTGCGCGAGCTGTTTAATCACACTGCGAAGATTTTCATAAATATCATCAAGTGTTTTTACCTGTGTTTCTCTGTTTTTTTCCATACGTAGTAAACCTGCTTTCTTATTGATTTACCACGAATACAGGAATGATCTCCAACAAGTCGATTATTGCAAAAATTTACAAAAAATTTACACCCATTTTCTGGCAAAAAAGAAGTCCGTTTTAACGGACTTCTCGTTTGGTATAAATTGTTAGTTTTGGGGCTTAGAAGGGCACGAAGGAAAGAACTGCGTAAATGCGGCTCTTGCTCTCGCGTTGTTTTCCTGTGCGAATATTCTTTCCTCGGGCTGGATGGTCGCTGTCGCCGCAGGTGACGATATCGGGCTGGCGACTGCGGTCGCCGAATTTTTTCTTTTCCCGTGCGGCTAAGATGCCAACCGCGCGGGAGACGCGCTCCGGCATGGGGCTGTTATTAGATTGTGCAAACGGGTTCGGAAAGCGGGTATGTATCAATTATAAACATTGCTAGAACCAGCACCAGTGAAACTATACGTTTCAACTTATGCGTGTATATCATGCATTATTTACCTCACTCTCTGAAATTGTATAAAATCCAATCTCTAATTAGTTAATTTCCATTCTTTACGCAGAGTTCTTCCCATACCATCTGAGAGCCCGGTTTAAGCATTCCTGCAGACTCATACATCCACTTTATATAACGTGGGTGAGTAACAGTTAATCCCATACCTACGTATTCATCTTTTGCATAAGCCCCAGCATATGGACCACTGTCACTCCAATCTACTACAGAACTTAATACACCAAGCTGGTCATACATCATGTAGCACTGTGGATCATCTGGATCTGTCCATAAAACTGTATTTTTAGGACCAACGTTACACACATAACGTCCATCTGGGAGTGCAGCTATAAATACACTACATTGAGAATGCTGAACCCATTCTTTTGTAAATGCATAACTCACTTCTGATTCGAGTCTAGCATAATCTTCAGCAGAAACTGTATTCTTAAGAGCTGCCATCTGAGCATCTAAAAGTACATGCTTATCGGTGTGATCTTCTAAAGTAGCGTTTACTGTACCAGCTGCTGGTAAATAGGAATTAGCTACGTACATATCATACTGATAGTCGCCGGGTTTAATATCACCGTATTCGCCAAAAGAACCTGTTGACGAATTATAGTAGTAAGCCCCTCCGTATGCGCCCAAAACTTGACCGGTAGGAGTAACAAATCCTTTTGTATTTGGTTTTCCGTTGACTAATTGAGTCGGAGGATTATTCTGCTGTTGAGTTTGTTGAGTTGTTTCGACAGGTTTCTGTGTTTCAACTGGTTTTTGTGTTTCAGCGGGTTTTTGGAGTACAACGATATCTTGTACCTGACTTGCATAGGCTTCATCAACAAGCCGATTACATTCGGCGTATTCATTCTGTCCCTTAAACCATTCTGCAAACAGTTCATCTCCATTGGACGGAAGCAGTCCTTTGCGTATATAATCTCTTGCATTATACGCTAAAGAAGCAAAGGAAGTAGAATCGATATAAATACTGACAGCATCACGAATTGTAAATTTATCGGGAGCAATCTTTTCGTATGTATACTCGTCAGAATCAATGATATTCAGAACATGTTCTATCGGTTTTTTATCATTGACGATATATTCAAAATACCCAATCTGAACACCAGTCAGTTCTTCCAGTGTCAGCTTCATAGCCGCTTTTTCGGCAAGTTCCTTATCAATGGAATCAAGCAATGCGGTAATTTCAGCGTATTCATCCGTGTTTCTGTACCATATACCGAACAACTGCACACCGTTGGGCGGAAGTCGGTGATCTTTCACATACGGAAGCGCACGATCATAAAAAGAATTAAGATATTCTTTTGTATCGTCGCGGTATTTTTCTGTAGATTTTGCGCAGATTATTTTCACTTTTTCAAGGATTTTTTCTTGAGCGGCGATTTCTTCAAAGATCGCAAAGAAAATTTTCTTCTGCTCTTCCGAAAGATCAGCCCATTTGATTTCACTTGTAAACAGGAAATTATCTGTTGTTTGCTGTGAATCCTGTTCAATGGTGGTATCCTTTGTATCAATCGGTTCATTCATACTACCGCTGAATTGTTGATAAGCAAATAAACCTCCGACAGCGATACACCCTAAACAGATTGCACTGATAATACATTTTCTTTTTATACTCTTTTTTTGTGCTTTTTCGGTCTCACTCATTTTTGTTCTCTATAACCTCACAAATTCTCGTTTTTCTCAATGTTTGAGACATTTTCCCATAATATATTATATCATAAATTTGCTGATATTTCAAGCATTATGGTGTGTTTCGTATGTAGAAGAAAAATCATATCGAGGGCTGTTTTTTGTGTGTTGCTTTAAGTTAGTGAATCCTCCGTTTCCATGCCGGACATTATGCTGCTGCCGACGATTGCCGATGCGCTGGGGGTGACGCTGGACGCACTGTACGGCATCGAATCAAAGCCGGCGGTGCGCACGGTCGATCCCGACAAAATGCCGGAAATGGCCGAAGAAGAACTGCTGCGGCTGTTTGATGATCTGTTTGTTGGCTGGAAGCGAGGTTCCGGTCTGTACGCCTGCCTGTCCAATATCGCCGGCGGTGTGTTCGTGTCCGAGGATTTTTCCTTTGTTGACCGCACCTACAAGGCACCGGACAGTGAGAAAATTTTCGCATCCCGCACACTTGCACGTCTGTTATGCGATCTCTCCGATGCCAATGTACGCCGTGTGCTGGAATTTGAATACCGCCATGCATTTCTTCAGTCCAAGTCAGCATTTGAGCCAAGTGCACTGACACTGGCAAAGATCGCGGAAGTCTGCGGACTGTCCGCCGATGACACAGAAGATGCGCTGGTCACGCTGGCGCAGTACAATCTCGTCGTACGCTTTGATAATCCGCCGGGTACAACGGAATACTATTTCGGGATTTCAAATGGTATCTATGCCCTCGCCATCTTTAAGCTGGCGCAGATCATGGTGCAGGACAAATGCTTCGAGATGGTGCGCGATACTTCGATGATTCTCGACTACTACAATGAGGAAGTCCGGAAGAAAAACGGCATCGGTTAAACCGCCCCCCGGATCTCCCCCAGCATCCACGCCGCAAAATCCCGCAGATCCGCCGGAAATTCCGCATTTTTCCCCGCATATGCATCCAGCGCCGCCCGGATTGCCGTATGCCAACGCGCCGGGAGCTTTGCCAGCCCCCATGTACCGCCGCCTTCCTTGGAAAGAATCGCGCCGTCCGTGAGATAGGCCAGCACGCGGCACAGATTGAGCGTCAGATACACCGGCGAGGCTTCGATCTCCTCCGCCGCATTTTCCACTTCGTACAGCATACTGTCGATGTAAGCCTCTCTGGGCACTTCGCCGAACAGCTCCGTCACCGCCGGGCCGCAGATGGGATAGCCCACCGCCCGTGTCACCGAAAAATGCGCCGCCAGATCCTTGTCCGTGCCCCGCATCCCCTCGCAGTAAGCGGCAATATCCCGCATGGCCGATTTCCGGTGGGTGATGGAATAATGCAGCTCGTAGGGCGTGGGATAGACGAAATTCCGGCAGTATTTCTCCAGCACCACGCTCATTTCAAAGCCTTTTTCCGGCGCATACCGTTCCAGCTCCAACAGCAGGCGGATCATGCGGATACGCGCATCGTCCGATGGCGGATCTGTCACCACCGCGAGAAAATCAAGATCGCTCACCTCGCGGCGATAGCATCCGAAGGCCAGCGAGCCGTGTACATAAATCCCCACAAGCGAACCGCCGAGTATCTTACGATACCCGGCGGCGATTGTCTTCATAAGCTCAGACTCAGACATTGTATTTTGCTTTCAGCGCGCGCAGGAAATCCGCTGCCATGGCGATATCCGCCGCAGGATTGCCGCCCACCTCGCGCTCGATGGTAAGGAAGCCGTCAAAGCCGGTCTTGGCCAGATTGGGAATGTAGGTGTCGAAGTTGACATCGCCTTCACCCAGCGGAAGCTCAATGTGCTTGCCGCCCGGCAGCATTCTGCCGTCCTTGGCATGGGTGTGAACGATGTATTTCGCCAGCTCGTGAACCGCAGTCTCCGGACGGTCGCCCACGCACATGACAAGGTTTGCGGGGTCGAAGTTGACACGCACGCCCATTGCGCCAAGGCTGTCAAGGAAATCGCCCAGCACCTTCGCAGTCTCAGGGCCGGTCTCCACGGCAAACGCCGCATTCACGGAATCCGCATAAACCGCCAGATCGCGGCAGGCAGTCTGCATGATCTCGTAGGTCTTCTTCTGCTCATCGGACAGCTCACCGGAGGGAACGGTGCCGATGTGGGTGGTCACGATGGAACAGCCCAGCTCGTTGGACAGGTCAACGATGCGCTTGGAAGCATCGATCTTCCACTTGTTTTCCTCGGGATCCATGAAGCCATGGCCGCCGAAATCACCGCACAGCGCGGAGAATACCAGACCGTGGGAATGGACGATATCCAGCGTTTCGCGGATCTTGTCCTTTGTCATCTCATCATACTTGAGCCAGCCGTGGGTCGCATAGACCTGCAGACCGTCCGCGCCAAGCTCAGCCGCCTTTGCCACCGCTTCCGGGAACGGAAGGCGGAAGGATTCAGCCATTACACCGATTTTCATATCGTTTTCTCCTTAATATCTCGTTTTGCTCATAACGACGCTTGAGTTATAATATTTGATCACCTTGAGCGTTTTTTCCGTCGCTTCAAAGAATACCGCGCAGTCCTCGCCCGCTTTATCCTTGAAAATGCCGAAGTAGATGTCATTCGCATCTCTCGATGACACACAATAACAGCGATTTTCTTCCGGAATGGCATCCAGCGCAGACCGGTATTCCGGCGTGTACGGCGCAATGGTGGTCATGGCGCTGACACGGACGCGGCACAGCTCACGCATATTCTTTGAGCCGTAGATCTCCATGAACTTCATCTCGCCGTCGAGGATCTGATATTCGCACTCCACGGACACATAACGCCATGTGAAGAATACGATGATCCACATGGTCACCGGCAGGAAGGTGAGAGCCATGGGAAGCTTGATGTTGATGCCCGGGATCACGCCGAGGAAAAAGCTGCAGTAGAGCAGCGCATACAGCACGTATGCACCGAGCAGGAGCGCACGGTTTCGTTTCAGCTCAGCATCCGGTTTCTTTTTTACGCCGAAGTTGACGAAATTGTTCGAAGCATTGTCGCCCGCATCCGCAATGCGGACGTATTTTTCCATCTTGCCCTTCTGCATGGCATCACAGGGTCACGATCGTATTGGTACGATCGGCGATGTAGGCATTTTCCAGCAGGCGGGTCAAATCGATGGCGTCGTCGATGGTGCAGAGTGCCGGTGCGCCGGTCTTACCTATGCAGGCATCCACGAACTGCAGAATGGGAGCCGTGCCGCCCTTGGGAAGGGTGGGCTTGATCCAGTCGTTCGTGAAGGGCGCAAGCTTGGAGGAGCGGAATCTCACCTGATCGCCGTGATAGATCAGTGTGCCCTCCGTGCCGTAGATTTCAAACACATCCGGGCAGGCGTAGCTCATGAAGCCCGTCTCGGCAATACCGATGATGCCGTTCTCGAATTCCATGACGGCAACCGCATTTTCGTCAACCTTGCTGCCGAGGGGTGCATTGAACATACCGGCAACACGCTTGACCTTGCCGCCGAAATATGCGAGATCGTACATGGGATGACAGCCGAGATCCATCATCGCACCGCCGGCCGCATCCTTTTCTTCAAACCAGTAGCCGGGCAGCCAATGACCGGACACGCCGGAATGTGCCTTGCGGCGGCGGATGGTGGAGATCGTGCCGAATGCGCCCATATCAATCATCTGCTTTGCAAACTGGAAAATCGGATAGAACCGCTCCGGATAGGAAATCGTAAAGATCACGCCGGCTTCTTCCACCGCCTTCTTGACCTCGAGACATTCCGCAACGGTGGGGCAGAGTGCTTTTTCGGTGAAGATATGCTTGCCGGCTTTTGCCGCAGCGATAATGACATCCTTGTGCGCCGTGGTGGGTGTATCAACAAATACCGCCTCGATGTCCTCCCGCGCCAGCAGCTTCGCAAGATCCGGCTCAAACTCCGCACCAAGCTCTGCCGCCCACTTGGAGCCGCGTTCAATATTATCATCCCAGACCGCCTTGATGTCAACCTTGCCGGAATTTTTCAGCTGGTTTGCATATCCGGGTGCATGGACGTGCCATTTGCTGAGCATTGCAGCATTCAACATAACTATTACCTCGTTTCGAAAATTTTTCGTGCTTCCGCATCAGAATCATTATACCATGCCGCAGAGAAAATTGCAATACCTTCTTCACATTTTTTGGTTAATTTTGTCTTGACTTTTCGCTTATCTTATGGTATGATTAGGATAGAGAAAATTTTTTTGTAAGGCGGTGCTTTGTATGATAAAGAACAATCTCCATCTCTATTCCATCATGCCCCTC
Organism: Oscillospiraceae bacterium; assembly: GCA_015064195.1. The sequence continues at coordinate 5,206 of SVSO01000056.1, read as the reverse complement.
GATATGGATCACATCGACGAGGTCTGCGAGGATATCAGACAGCAGTACGAATCCGGCGTGTCAAATTATCCTCTGCTCAAGATGACCCTTGTTCCGGAAGGGAATCCGCCCGCCGACAAGGTGGGACAGCTCTGCCGCAAATATGATGCTTACCGGGAAAAGCTGACGGCCATGGGCATTCCGAGCGGCATTCTGGTGCAGGCTACCATCGGCCACGGCTGGAAGCTGGGCGCACCGTTTCCCTATCAGCGCTACACCAACTTCACAAACGGTGCAGAGACCAACACTGTCTGCCCCATGGACGAGGGCTTTCATGACTATCTGTTCCACATTTTCTCCACCATCGCCGCCCACAATCCCGACTGCGTGATGGTTGACGACGACTTCCGTCTCATGGGTCGTCCGGGCCTTGGCTGCGGATGCCCGCTCCACATGGCGGAATTCAATAAGCGCGCCGGCACAGCCTTTACCCGCGAGGAGCTTTGGTCCATCATCGACACGGGTGCGGCGCATTCCGAAGATTACGGCAAGATCATGCAGGCAGTCCAGCGCGATTCTCTCATCGAAGCGGCAAAGGTGATGCGCCGGGGCATGGACAGCGTGAATCCCGCCCTGCCCGGAAGCTTCTGCTGTGTGGGCAACTCCACGGAATATGCTGCGGATATCGCAAAAATTCTCGCCGGCGAGGGCAATCCCATCGTCGTGCGCGTCAACAACGGCAACTATCTGGCAAACGGCGGCCGTAATCTCAGCAATGCATTCCTCCGTGCGGCGCATCAGATCGCCAAGCTCCGCGGCAAGGTTGACGTTATCCTTGCGGAAACGGATACCTGCCCACAGAATCGCTACAGCACCGGCGCGATGCAGCTTCACGCCCACTTCACCGGCACGATCCTCGAAGGTGCGGCCGGTGCAAAGCACTGGATCACCCGTCTCGCGGCCTATGAACCGGAATGCGGCAAAGCTTACCGGAAGATCCTCGCCAAAAACCGTGGCTTCTACGAGGAGCTGGCGGCACTGGTTCCCTCTCTGAAATGGCGTGGATGCCGCATCCCCGTCTCCGCGGAGCCGGGTCTGTTCTACTCCAAAAAGCGCGCATCCGCCGCCACCGGCTGGAGCCAGTGTGTGCTGGAGCGGTTGGGCATCCCCTTCTTCTTCTCGGCAGATGAGGGCGGTGCTGTCTGCCTGAACGGAAATGCGGACAGAATGTTTGACGATGAGCAGATGAAAAAAGTCCTCGCCGGGCCGGTATTCCTCGCATCCGATACGGCGGTAAATCTCATCAAGCGCGGATTCGGCGAATATCTGGGCGTGGATGTGCGCGACTGGAACGGTGCGGCCCCAAGCTCGGAAAAGCTGTCGGTCAACGGCAACAAGTGCGGCGTGCAGGTGGGCGCACGGGAGCTTGTGATCCTCTCCGATGATGTGCGGGAGGATTCCGGCGTGTACAATTCCGTTGACAAGGAAAATTACACCTACCTGTTCCCCGGCACGACAGTTTACAAAAATGCCCTCGGCGGTACAGCTCATGTATTCTGCGGAACACCGGCGGCCGGCTTTAATCTGACCGAGGCCTTCTCATTCCTCAACATTTCCCGCAAAAAACAGCTTGTCCGGATGCTGTCCGATGCCGGTGAGCTTCCCGCATACTGCCCCAGCGACGCGGAGATCTATATGCGTGCGGCGGATATGGAAGACGGCGGACTGTTCGCGGCTATCTTCAACATCGGCCTTGATCCCATGGACGAGACGGAGATCGTCTGTGAGCGTGAGGTATCGCGAATCGAGCGTCTCATGCCCGACGGAAGCCGCCGCCCGGTGGATTTCACAAAAAACGGCAGCATCTGCACCCTTGACTGTCCCTGCAGCACGCTGGATCCGGTCGTATTATTCATTTACTAAGGAGAAACCATGTCTTACAAACTCGCAATTTTTGACCTCGACGGCACCATTCTCGACACCCTCGATGACCTTGCCGATGCCACCAATCATGCACTCACCGTCTGCGGATATCCGACCCGCACCACCGATGAAGTGCGCCGCTTTGTGGGAAACGGTGTGCGCCTGCTGATGACCCGCGCCGTTCCGGAAGGCACATCGGCAGAAGAAATCGACCGTTCGCTGGCGGAATTCAAAGCCTATTACGGCACGCACTGCGCCATCAAAACAAAGCCCTACGACGGCATCTGCGAGATGCTGAAGCGGCTTCGTGCGGAAGGCTGCAAGACTGCGGTGCTGTCAAACAAAGCGGATTTTGCCGTGAAGCCTCTGTGCAAACAGTATTTCGACGGCCTGCTCGATTATGCGGCTGGTGAGCGGGAGCATCTTGGCATCCCGAAAAAGCCTGCGCCGGAGCCGGTCTGGGCCATCGCGGACGAGCTTGGAATCGATCGCGCCGACTGTGTGTACATCGGCGACTCGGATGTGGACATTGACACTGCGAAAAATGCGGGCATGGACTGCATTTCCGTTGACTGGGGGCTTCGTGAGCGGGAACTGCTCATTGCTCACGGTGCAGAGAAAATCGTTTCCACGCCGGATGCGCTGATGGCGGCGATCCTCGGGTGATGTCGGATTATGGTCGTACTGATTACCGGCGCATCCCATACCGGCAAAACCGCACTTGCGCAAAGGCTGCTCGACACATACCGATACCCCTATCTGTCAATCGACCACCTGAAGATGGGACTGATTCGCAGCGGAAATACAACGCTTACTCCGATGAGTGATGATGCAGCTCTGACCGCATACCTGTGGCCCATTGTCCGCGAAATGATAAAAACAGCTATTGAAAACGATCAGAATCTGATTGTGGAAGGCTGTTACATTCCCTTCGATTGGGCATCGGACTTCGATGAGAACTATCTTGAAAAGATCCGATACTATTGTCTGGTGATGACCGAGGACTATATCAAGCGGCATTTTGATCATATCAAAAAATATGCGAACGTCGTGGAAAACCGCATCGACGATTCGTGGTGTACGCCCGAGAGCGTGCTGGAGGATAATGCCGCAATGCTGATGCTTGCGCAAAAGCACGGTGTCAATTATATTCTCATCCGGGATGAATACGAGATCAACATAGAACTGTAAGAAGGGACTACCGTCAAGCAGTTTCGCTCCCGGAACAGCAAAACGCTGGCAGATTGACTCTGCCAGCGTTGATTTTATTTGTGCCGTGTCATGTTTTTCGCGTAATCCCACGGGATCTCATGCTCCAGCGGTTTTCCGGCAAAGAAACGCTCTGCATCCTCACACAGTGCCAGCGTCACATATTCCCGGATGTCCGCAGTCGGGCCGCCGCGATGCGGGATCAGGATGAGATCATCCAGTCCGCGCAGGCAGGAATCCATGGGAAGCGGTTCTTTTTCATACACATCCAGCACCGCACGGATCTTTCCCGCACGTACCGCATCTGCCAGATCCTGCTCCACGATGATGGGGCCGCGGGCGGTATTGACAAACAGCGCGTCCTGTTTCATCATACCGAAATACTGCTTGTCGATCATGTGATGGGTATCCGGGCGCAGGGATTCGTGGAGCGACACGATGTCGCAGGTGCGGAAGATCTCCTCCATATCGCACTTTTCGGCGCGGTATTCCTCCTGCAGATCTTCGGTGAACCAGTCGGAACAGATCTTCACCTTACACTCGAAGGCCTGCAGCATTTTCGCAAGATTTTTCACGATCATACCAAAGCCGATGAGTCCGATGGTCTTGAAGCGGATGCCGTCGGTGAAGCACTGAGGCGCCCATCCGGTCTCCTTCGTCTGATCGATGATCTTCGGAAGCCGCCGCTGTGCAAGCAGGATATAGCCGATGGTTCCTTCCGCCACGGAGTTTGCGTAAAGCTTGTTTCCGCTGCATACGGTGATGCCGTGCGCCACCGTATCCTCCCGCATGAAATCCGCCACGCTTCCGCCGGTATAGCAGATAAGCTTGAGCTGATCCGCCTTTTCCAGCAGCTCGTCGTCCGCCACCGGCATTCCCCAGCCGCTGAACAGCACATCCACGCCCTGAAGCTTTTCCTTCAGCTCATCCCGCCGATATGTACCGTATTCCACATCGCCGAGACGTGCGATCTGCTCTTTCACCCGTTCGGTGTAAAATGTGTGAAAAATCTCCTCTGATGTCAGACTGTTGACGAGGATCTTCATCTGCACGCTCCTTTGAAGCTGTCCGGGTTCTTCTCAAAGCGGTAGATGCCGTGGATCTCACCATCAGCCGGGCCGACGGACAGCCAGAACATCCGCTGTTTCTCATTGAGATCAATGTCCGCAACCACGGGCGTCAGATCCGCATCGGTGTGTGCAAGAACCTCACCGTCGGGGGTGACAATACGGGTCGGACCGTAGGGCAGCTGCGCAGTCTGCGCCGCATTCATGCCGGCAATGACCATATAAACGCCGGCATCCATGGCACGTGCCATGCTCTTGTGGGAACCATCGCCCGCAGTGGAGACAAAGATGATCTCCGCGCCGTTCTTCACCACTTCCTCAGCCGTGCGGGAGAAATACTGATCCCAGCAGATGAGCATACCGATGCGGCCGAAATCCGTATCGAATACCGGATAGGAATCGCCGGGGACCAGTCCGCCCTCCAGCTCAACCAGTGTCAGATGCGTCTTGCGGTATTTGCCGACAGTCGCACCATCGCGGCCGATGAGGAGCGAGGTGTTGTAAAATTCACCGTTGTCATTCTCGTGGAAATTATAGATGATATAGCAGTTGTGCTGCTTTGCCTTTTCGCGCATGAGCGTGACCATTCTGCCCTTTTCCGTCTCGGAACGCTCCGGGTAAGTGCCGGCAATGCAGCGGTCATACATACATTCGCCGAGGAGGATGATGTCCGCCTTCTGCTCAGCCGCCGCATCCACAGCCGCCAGCAGACGGTCGCGGTTGGCCTCATAGGTTCTGCCGGTGGGCTTGATGTGAACAGCCGCCGCGCGAACCATGCGCTTGCCAAGCGGTGCGCAGGGATAGAGATGCGGCTGATACCAGCTTACATCCGCATATTTGCCCTTGAGCCACAGCTCAACGGTGACGGATACAGCCTTTTCATCCATGCGGACGGTATCGGTGAAACGGATGATGTCGCCGTCACGATAAGCATTTGCCGCATGATCGCGGATGATCCACTTGCCGTTTGCATCCTTCTGTGTCAGCACGATGTAAACATTATTCTCCGGCTCGGATGTCTTGCAGGC
>SVSO01000055.1 GCA_015064195.1 Oscillospiraceae bacterium | reverse complement strand
GGCATTGTAGGAGCAAGGGCCGCCGCCGATGATAATGGGGCAGTCGTCGCCGCGCTCGGATGCCAGCAGCGGAATGCCGGCGAGATCCAGCATATTGACCACGTTGGAATAGCACAGCTCATATTGAAGCGTGAAGCCGACAAAATCGAATTCCGTCAGCGCATCGCCGCTCTCGTGTGCATACAGGGGAATCTTGTATTTTCTTAACTCCTCCTCCATATCCACCCACGGCGCATAGACACGCTCGCACCACAGCTCCGGGTGGGCATTGATCGCGCCGTAGAGGATGCGGATACCGAGATTGGACATACCGATCTCATAGGTGTCCGGGAAACAGAAGGCGAATCTGGCCTTCACTGCGGATTTATCCTTGATGATCTGACCGTATTCGCCGCCGGTATAGCGTCCGGGCTTCGACACCCGCTTGATAAGACGCTCCGCCGCGGCTTTCGGCGTAAGATGTTCCATGATGAAATTCCTTTCCAAATGTTATTCGCTCAAAAGGGATGGGATGTCGCTCATGCGGCATCCCATTATGATCAGACAGAGAAAAATGTTACGATCAGCACCGGAATCAGCCAGATTGCCTGATAAAGGAGCGTCCACAGGGACTGAAGCTCCACTTCTGCGCCGAAGCTGTAGATGAATACCATGGCGATGACGCCGATGAGCATGGACAGCACCTTGAAGATCATGTTGGTCTTGATGGTATGGCTGACGCGCTCACAAACTGCCACGGTTCTCAGCAGTGCCTTCACCGAGCGCTTGGATACGATGCCGCTGTCACAACGCTCGAAGATATGGGGAATGTCCTCCACGTTTCTCGCACGGATGACCTTGACCGGATACTTCATGGCCTTGATCTTCTTCGCAAGCATGAGATCGTCGATGTTGGGGTCAAAGGACTTGATGCCGACGCACATACCCGTCTTGTACAGCTGGGCGAGGATGCCCTCGAATTCGCTGTCGATGGTGTACTGCACGTAGACCTTTGCTGCCAGCTGACCGCCGTAAGCCACATACAGAATGCCGACGGACGTGTTCTGCTCCAGCCGCTTGTCCTCCGCATCGAAGGGCGGATCATAATCCTTCTTCTCCATGTAGGATGCCTTGCCGAGATAAACCTGCACATCGTCGATGGTGACGGTGAAGCCGTCATCCTCTACCTCCAGCAGCTCCACATCCTCGGAATGGCCGAGATCGTGGGTCGCCTGGCTGAATACATCCGCCAGCGGGCCGCCGACCTTGATGAAGGCACTTGCGAGGCAGTAGATGATCTCATCGATGCGGTTGCTGCCGTAGACCTTGATAGACGTGACCTTGACGCCGCCGGACGGGAACACTTCCTTATCCTCGAAGGAGATGACCGCCGAGCCTGCATACTCATGCAGTGACGTCTCGCCGATGATGGCGCTGTCGTTGTCGTAGGAGTCCTTGGCCGCCTTGTAGAAGGGCAGGCTGTAGACGATGAACGATGACGCGGGAAGCGTCAGGGTGATGGTCAGGAATGCATTGGTGAATGCCTCGTGAGCACTGCCCGTTTTGATGATGGTGAGGATCACAAACAGGGCGGCGAGAATGGTCACAACCGGAAGGATGACCCCCACGAAGGGCTTGGAGATCCGGTTATCGCTGACTCTCGCAAAGAATCCGTCCACAAAGTCCGTCTTGCCCACGCGCACGATCTGTGCATCTGCGGGGACATAATCGCGGAACATTTCCCGCTCCAGCGATTCGGTGGTATCGGACACCGGCGAAACAACGAATTTCTTCTTTTTCGATGATATCACATTGAAGCTGAACACATCCCGCTTGAGATTCATGAACTCATAGATGAGTGCCAGCACCACTGTGAACATCACTGGCAGATTGAACAGCCGGAAGCCTTCCACAGGCGCGCTCAGGCAGGCTGCAAAGGTGTAGAGGGCAGACATGGCAAGAAGGAAGGATGTCATGCTCTCCGGCACCGGCTTGAGGGCGGCAAGGCCTTTTATGCCGTCGATGATCTGACGGTAGACCAGCGCGCCCGCCAGCAGAACCAGCTGGAGATCGATCATGGCGTAGACCACCGGATAGGAGGTGGGCCGCATGAACGCAGGCAGCGTGATGCCGAACATGAAATAGTTCTCCACAAAGAACACCGCTCCGACCAGTACAACCGCCAGAATGATGCGGAGAATGAGCAGCTTGTACTTGGAATGGTACGCGCGGAGGATGTCGTCCGCCTGATCGCGGGAGGTGAATTCCATCTGATTGCCCACCGCCTGCATCTGGGAGGTCTGCTCATGCTTTTTCTGAATATTTTCCGCAAGCTCGGTGGCTTTTTCCTCACCGACCGCGTCCTTTAATTCCTCGTTCATACCGAAGGCGATCATCAGATCGAGGTCGGTCTGATCCATCTCCTCCTCGCCCGGCGTGCCGTAAACCTGCTCCGCCTGCGGCTCATCCTGAAGCTGAGCCTCGCTGACCGGCGTGAACACCTCGGTGGCCGACGTGTCGAACGCTTCGTCCACCAGCTGATCCAGCTCGGCATTTCCCGCCAGCTCCTTGACCTTGCTGATGTCGAACACCGCCGTCTTTTCCGCCGACAGCTCCTCTGCGGGTGCTTCCACGGGCACCGGCATCACTGTCGGCTCGCCGAACACCTTCACATCGTCGTCATCTTCCATCGGGACGACTTCCTCCGCCGGCTCAAATTCAACCGCAGGAGCGATCTCTTCGACAGGCGTGATTTCTTCCATCGATTCCAATTCATCAACCGGCGCGAGTTCTTCCTCCGGAACGATTTCTTCCGGCAGATCATCCGACGAATCGGGGATGAGCACCGGTTCAGCCTCCGGTTCTTCTTCCGGAAGCACCGCCGGCTCTTCTGTCACCACGCCGCGCGTCGTAAACTCACGGACGATGGCATCTGTCTCCTCCGACATTTCCTCCGCCTGCGCTTCTTCTGCAGGCGCGGGCTTCGGTGCGGGACGGCTGATGTACTTTTCAATGAGCGCGTCGATGTCCAGATCCAGATCATCGGCGGGAGCGGATTCCGTTGTGGTTTTCAGCTCCTGCTCAGCGCTCTTGAAGACCGCGTCGTCGATCGCAAACTGGTCCTTGCGCGGGCTTGCGGCACGCGCGGCAGATTCAGACTGCACCTTGTTTTTGTCAGGCGTTCTCGGCTTGCCCGCGGTATTTTCAACACTGATGTGTAAGAGCTTCAGCAGTTCGTCAGCGGAAATATCGTCCCGCTTTGCTGAAGAATTTCCCTCACTGCGCATTTTTTATTTCCTTTCCCGATTCCTAATTGCCGCGAAGCTGTCTTGCGGCTTCACACAGCACCACCGCTGTCGCGCAGGAAACGTTGAATGAATTCACCTTGCCATACATGGGTATCGAGATCATAAAGTCGCATTTTTCACGGATAAGCCGGGAGATTCCCGCGCCCTCGCTGCCGACCACAAGAGCCGTGGCGCTGTCGAATTTCGTATTGTAATAGGGCTCACCGCCGGCTTCTGCGCCGTAGATCCAAACGCCTTTCTCCTTCAGCTCATCAATCGCCGCCGCCAGATTCGCCACCTTCGCGATGGCCAGATGCTCGATTGCACCGGCAGACGCCTTGTCCACCGCCGCGGTAAGCCCCGATGCTCTGCGCTTGGGAATGATGAGTCCGTGGGCACCTGCCCCCTCCGCACAGCGGATGATCGCGCCAAGATTGTGGGGATCGGCGATCTCGTCGGCGATGACGATCAGCGGCTTCTCACCGCGCTCCTTTGCAATTTCGAGGATCTCGTCCATGCTGACGTATTCCTTCGCCGCCGCCTGAGCCGCAACGCCCTGATGGTTTCCGCCGGCCGAAAGAATGTCCAGCTTCTGCTTTTCCACCTCGATGACGGGGATTTTGCGGTTGATGGCTTCCACCACGATGAGGGTGATGGAGCCTTCTCTGTCGCCGCGGCGTACAAAAAGCTTATCGATGGAGCGGCCGGAGCGGATCAGCTCCAGCACCGCATTCCGCCCGAAAACGGCGGTAGGCTCTGTCTCCTCGGAATACGCCTGCTCCTGCTTATCGCGCCGGAAATCCCGGTCGCCGTGATATTTCTTTTTAAACTGTTTTTTGTCGTTGTTCTGAACCATGTTACCCTTTTCTGCAATGTGTGCAGTTATGACATTTTATCGTATGATATTACTATTATACCACACTTTTTGCGCTTTGTACATACCTTTGCGACGATTTTTTCAAAAAATATCGAATTTTTTCAAAAAAAGAGACGCCGTGAGCTTCACGGCATCTCAATTTTGTAAATCCTTACTGCTGCTTCATTTCAGCGTAGCACTCGCTGCAGTATACCGGTCTGTCGCTGGTGGGCTGGAAGGGAACCTTAGCTTCCTTGCCGCATCTTGCGCAAACAGTGGTGAAGAGCTCTCTCTGAGGCTTTCCGGCGTTCTTTCTTGCATCGCGGCAAGCTTTGCATCTCTGGGGCTTGTTCTGGAAGCCCTTCTCTGCATAGAATTCCTGCTCGCCTGCGGTGAAAACAAATTCAGCGCCGCAATCCTTACAGATCAATTTCTCATCCTGATACATTGTGTTTTACCTCGCTTGTGTAGTAAAAAAATTTTTTTGCCCAAGACGGATTCCAACCGACACCTTTGACATACTAAATGGCATACAACGCTCTTTTTAAGCTATATGGGCATATCGGTGACAACAGCCGCACTGTTAATCAACTATTAATATTATACCACTAATTTGGATAATGTCAATAGTTTTCGGGTAAATATTTTTTGTCGATTATTGCACATTGTTGATTATGTATATTTTATCCGCCCGATTTTGGTTATTTCGACTGATTATTTGTCAATTTACGCGATCAATATCCAATATTTTGCACGACCGAATCCGATTTTTTTCGTGATATTTGCACAATTAATTCAGAATAATCAGTCGATCAGGTAATTGATGTCTCCTGTCAGCAGCGAAATCACGCCCCGATAGATCACTTCCGGACGCTCATTGAAGTTGTACATCATCCGATCCAGCTGCATCTGCGTGTCCACCACCATGTTCAGCTCCATGAGCGTTTGGCGATTTTCGATGATCTCACAGTGAAGGTCGTATCGGCCATCCTCGCGCTCACCAGAGCTGCAGCGGATCTCCGAACCGCGTGAACGGAAGGACAGCAGCCGCATGGCACTTTTCAGGCTTTTCTCCTTGATCATGTTGAGAAGGCTGCTGGAAAGCTGCTCCACCACCTCAATTCCCCGATCGGTGATGCGATAAAGCTCCGTCTTTTTCTCCGGTCGGCCATTGCTGCCGATCGTCGGTTCGATCTGGATCTCGTCGCCGACCCGCAGCTGTTCGATGGTCTGAGCATCGAGAAGCTCAGCAAAGCATTCGGCAAAATCGAAATAATTGACGAATTCGTCCTGCACCACAATATCGCTGATGGTATTGAAGTCAAGCGGATATTTTAAATTTTTCAGGAGATATAAAATGAAGATCTTGATATCATTTTTCTCCTTAAGCGGCGCCTGCATGATGTTCCCCCGTTCAATTGATGGATTTCGGCAAAAATGGGCAAATACCTGAGCGGCATTTGCCCATTCCGAATTGGTTTATTACTGAGCCGCAGTCGTATCGGAAGCGGTCGTTTCCTGATAGGTTCTCCAATCCTTCATGTTCAGTCTGCTGAAGTTACGGAAACCGTAGTAGCAATCCTTGATGCCGGAGAGAACTTCTTCATTGAACACATATGCATCCTTGTTGAATACCACAGGAATGATGGGCAGATCTTCCATAAGGATCTTCTCAGCCTCGTGGAGAATTGCGGAGCGTGCTGCTCTGTCCTTCTCTGCGAATGCTGCTTCGATCTTCTCGCTGTAAGCTGCGCTGTCATAGCCGGGGATGTAAGGAACTGCGTCGTAGTTGTCGTTCTGGATGTCGATACCGTTGCCGGAGAATGCGGGTGCAAATACAGACAGGGGACCGAAAGAATCGGTGGTGAGGCACTGATAGTCGATTGCGATCACGTCGTAATCACCGGTCTCGTAAGCTGCCTTGAAGTCCTCAGCATCGAGGATGTCCAGCTTGACAGACCAGCCTGCTGCTTCCCACTGGCTCTTTGCAAGCTCAGCGATGGCAACATTAGCCGCATTGTTCTTCACGGTGAGGGTGAAGCTGCCGGAACCGGAGCCGCCTGCCTTGGTTGCAGACAGGATCGCGCCGCCGTTTGCACGGAAGCTGTCGCCGATTGCCTTATCGTAAACTGCCGGCGGGATCAGCCCGGTTGCGGGATCTGCGTAAGTAACAGCAGCTGCGATAGCGGTTCTGTCGAGAGCGTCAGAGAGCGCCTTTCTCTTTGCAGCATCGGAGAAATTCTTGTTCTTGCAGTTGATCACAAAGCTGTGGGTGGAGAGAAGGTCGTTGATGGTAGCGGTCTCCGCATAAGCGGCGCGCTTGGACAGACCGATCTCGCCGAGATAGAAGATCTCGCCGTTCTCGTAAGCGGTGGTATTGGCTTCTTCATCCATCTCAAAGTTGATCATCAGACGGTAAGGCAGCACGTACTTATCCAGCGCTTCCTCATCGTCGGTATTTCTGTAGTAGTAAACGTTGCGCTCGAGCATGAGGCTCTCACCGAGGTCGATGCCCTTGATCGCGAACGGGCCATTGGTGCAGAGGGTGGAAACTGCGATACCAAATCTGTCCCAACGGGTAACAACGTCCTCACGAAGGGGAACGAGTGCGAGGCAGGCGAGATTCTCGAGGAACTGGTTGTAGTCGATCTTGCCCTCAAACTGGACTTCGATCACAACGTCGTCGATTGCGGCAACGCCAAGGTCGTCGATGGAGTTATCGCCCATCTTGACATCGCGTGCGTTCTTGATATCGAACAGCAGGGATGCGGCTGCGCAGGAGAATTCGGGATCGAGGATACGCTTCCAAGCGTAAACCACGTCATCGGCGGAAACGACACGACCGTCGCTCCACTTGGTATCCTTGATGGTGATTTCCATGCGGTATTCCTGCTTTTCATCATCTTCAAAGACCTTGTAGCTCTTCATCAGAGCGTTTTCAACCTGACCCTTTGCGTTGATGCGGGTCAGACCCTCGTAAACGAGGCCGAGAACCTTGACCGCGCCGTCATCGGTGTATGCAAGCGCAGGGTCATAGTCTGAGATCTCGCTGGCGAGATAGAGATTGATAATCGCGCCCTTTTCGTCGCCTTCCAGAGTGGTACAGCCGGCGAACAGCGTGACGATCATTGCTGCCATCAGCAGCATGGAAATGAGCTTCTTCATGATTTGTGTGACTCCTCCTAAAATTATTCCTGCCGTCAGCAGGAAATTGCTAACGAAATAAAGCCGCACCGAAGCAGAACCACACGGTGACGCATGATTCGGACATGGGTACAACATTATCAGGATATTGTATATATTATACCATTAAATTTGAATATAATCAACCTCTAAAATGCAAAAAAATAAAAGATTTACACTATTGCACAAACGGAGGTACATATTTTTGGGGCTTTTGCTCATATTTTTCGCATTTGCCCTACAGTTGTACGGCTTTTTCGGGTATTTTTGTGCATTTTTTACGCAATTGTTTTGCGGTCAAACCACTGCTGTATAAAACACTGCCCCTTGGGGGACAATTTTTATGAGCAATTTGAACAAAAGAAAGGATATCCGCCATGATGCCCTCCCGCCGCACTGACCTTGCTGCCGAGCTTGACCTTGCCGACCGCCGAGATGTGGCCGAATCCACCGAAAAACGGGGCGAATTCACCGTCAGCACCGTGGAAATTCTTACCGAGGAGGCCGCTGACCGTCTCGGAAAGCCTTGCGGCAAATACATCACCGCCGATATTGGTAAAATCTGGCTGGCATCCGACGATAGCTTTGAGAAAGCCGCCGACCTCATCGCCGACAAGCTTCGACTTTTGGCACATGAGCTCTGCGGACGGATGCCGGAAAGTCTGCTTGTAGCGGGACTTGGCAATCGCCGCATCACCGCCGATGCGCTGGGGGATGAGACGGTGGGCCTGCTCACCGTGACGCGGCACATCCGAACCCGTGATTCCCGGCTGTTCGGACTGCTCGGCGGCCGTGAGATCTCCGCCGTTGCACCGGGTGTGCTGGGACAGACGGGCATTGAGACAGCGGAACTGGTGGACGGTGTCTGCCGACAGGTGAAGCCGGAGCTGGTCATCGCCATTGATGCCCTCTGCGCCCGCTCCACCGAACGCCTCGCAACCACGATTCAGCTCGGCAGCACCGGCATTTCTCCCGGCTCCGGCATCGGTAATCACCGCCGCTCCATTGACCGGGAAACGCTGGGTGTGCCGGTCATCGCCCTCGGTGTGCCCACCGTCGTGGATTCCGCCACGCTGGTGCTGGATGCGCTGGAGCAGGCAGGGATCGATGAGCCGGACGCGCGTCTGATGGCCGTTCTACGGAGTCGCCGCGGCTATTTTGTCACGCCCAAGGAGACGGATACCATCGTCCGCGAGCTGTCCCGGCTTACCGCACGTGCCATCACCCTCGCCTTCGGCGGGCTGGCATAACCTGTCCGCCCGCCGCATATATTGTGGCACAGAACAAAATGCAAGGATGGTCAAAATCATGCAGAAGCTCGGTTACACCTGTCCCGCGCCCCGGTATCCGGCGGCAAAAAGCTATCCCGCGCGCCTCATCTCCGCCTTTCTCGCCATCGTCGGGGGGCTTGCGGCAACGGCACTTCTCGGCCGTGTCATCGAATCGGCGGTGAGCACATGGTCACCAACGCAGACGGCCCACACCTGCTTTTATTTCCCCGAAGCCGCCGTCCTGCCTGACCGGGAATCGGCGGGACAGATGCTGATGCAGGCGGCGTTTTTCGGCAGTGACGCCCTCCTGTTCGACGAGGGCGAGGAGAACACGGGCATTGACACCTCCGAATCTCCCAGCCCCTCCGATTTGTCCGACACGCCCCACAATCCTCTCATAGAGCCGTCTGAGCGCAATCCCGCCGATACGAATATCTATACCTATGATTACGCCTCGCTTCCTGACGGCGCGCTGGCGCTTCTTCCTTACGATCTGAGCGGCGGTGCGGATGCAGGGGAGATCCTGCTGTCCAATACCACCGCCTATGACATCGCACCGGAAATTCCCGCCACGCCCTATCCAATCACCGATGCCGTCACTGACGAGCCGCTGGTGCTCATTCTCCACACCCACGGCACGGAAGCCTTTGCGCCGGAGGGAGCGTCGTATGTGTCCCCCACAGACGTTCAGCGAAGCTCCGATATCCGTGAAAACATCGTGGCGGTGGGCGGTGTCATGGCCGATCTGCTGAATGATGCGGGCATTCCCACGCTCCATTGCGAGATCATGCATGATCTGGAATCCTACCAGCGCTCCTACACGCTGGCGGCGGACACCATTCAAAAATATCTGACCGAATATCCGTCCATCCGCTACGTGTTCGACGTGCATCGGGATGCCATCGTCCGGACAAGCGGCGATCTCATCCGACCTCTGACGGTTATCGACGGTGAGCTTGCGGCGCAGGTCATGCTGCTGGTGGGCACAAATGAAAAAGGCGCGGATCATCCCGATTGGATGGACAATTTCACCGTCGCCGCCACCCTTCAGTCAAAGCTGACCGCCACCCATGAAAAATTCGCCCGCCCCATCAACATCCGCGGCGCATCCTTCAATGAGCAGTTCACAAAAGGCTCGCTGCTCATTGAGATCGGCAGTGCTGGCAATACCCTGTCGGAAGCCAAAAAAGCGGCGGAACACCTTACATATTCCCTCATCGAAATGATAAAGGAAAATTCAAAATAAGGATGTTCTGCCATGAAGCTGTTTCTCACCCTTCCCCTTCGCATCGCCGGATTTGTCGTCACCCTCACCGTCCTCGCCGCCGCCTTGAACGTCATCATCGGCACGCCCGCACCGATTTCAGCCAAGCGGGAATACATCGGAAAGGAATCCCTGACCGTGTTCGGCGTTGAACTGCCGGCAGAGGAAGTGCGCGGATTTGTCCGGTGGATGGAATCGCTTCGGGATAAAACGACAGCGCTTCTGCCGGGGAGACTGGAAGCTCCCGCCGCAGAAGCGCTGGAAAAAGTCGAAATACTGACAGAATCGGCAGTTTCAGCGATCATTCAGCCGAATCCATGACTGCACCGAGGTCGGTGTAGACATAGTCGGGACGGTCGGCCGCATCCGCCGCCGCAACATCCGCCTCCGTTGTCTCGCCGGACAGCACCAGCACCGACGTTACGCCGTGCTTTTTGCCGAGGGCGATGTCCGTGTACAGCCGGTCGCCGAAGATGCACATATCCTCTCTCGCCACGTCCGTCACCTCGGAGATCATATCGATGGTGGTGGCGTAAGGCTTGCCGAGATAGGTGGGCTCCACCTTGGTGGAAGCGGTCACAAGAGCCGCGATCGCACCGCTGTCCGGGATAAAGCCGGTCTCCGTGGGGCAGTTGAAGTCGGGATGGGTGCAGAGATATTCCGCGCCGTGACGAATGTGGTCGCAGGCGATCTCCAGCTTTTTGTAGGTCAGCGTGGTGTCGAAGCTGGTGACAACGATGTCCGCCTTTTCCGCATCATCGCCCACCAGCGGCACGCCCGCTTTCAGAAACTGTTCGG
Organism: Oscillospiraceae bacterium; assembly: GCA_015064195.1. The sequence continues at coordinate 3,648 of SVSO01000055.1, read as the reverse complement.
TCAGCTCCGGCGTTCCCACAAGATACACGCTCTTGCCGGCACGATGGCGCAGGAGAAATTCCGCTGTCACATCGCCGGCGGTGAGGATTTCACTGCGATCCGGCGCAAAACCAAGTCTTGTCAGCTTGGCGAGGTAAAAATCCGGATTGTGGGACGCATTGTTGGTGAAAAACATGACCCGCTTGCCCGAATCGCGAAGGTGGTTGATGAATTTCACCGCGCAGGGAAAGACGATGCCGCCGAGATAGATGGTGCCGTCCTGGTCGAAAATGTACAGCTTTTTGTTGTCGATAACCTGATTCATTTTGATAATGCCGCTCCTATTACTGTTCCGAATTGCGAATTGTCGGGGATGATAAAGTTCATGTTGAACATGGTGTTGAGGCCGTTGAAGATCTCCTTCGCCTTGTTCAGCGTGGTCAGATTGCCGATGAGCACGATGTCCTTGAGGCCGTAATTGCGGGCCGCGAAGATGGAGACCATGCCGATGGTTTCAAACACCATGTTGATGATTCCCAGCGCCACGTCCGAATTGTCCGCGATCTCACTGATATTTCCGAAATTGGATGCCGTCATCTTGTCCGGTGCGCCGGGCAGGATGTTTTTTTTGCTGATGTTGCCGATGCGCCAGTCGATCATGTCCAGATTGCCGTTTTCCGCCAGCTCCTGAATGTGATTGATGTTATTGAGGCCCAGCATCCGCTTGGACAGGCCCACCAGTGTACCGCCGCCAACGCCCGTGCCGCCGAGATATTCCGGCTTTTTTCCGCTCTGCGCATGGATCAGCGCTGTACCCGTGCCGAGGCTGGCGACAATGGCATCCTCAAGGCCGGACAGATACATTCCGCCAAGGCCGATGCTGTCGAATTCGGACACGTGCTGGCAGTTCAGGCCGTAGATGGGCTTGGTGATCTTGGACGAGCCGACGCCGGTGATCTTGACGATCTCGATGTCGGAAAGCTCGATGCCGTTCTGATCGGTGAACTTGCCGAATGCGCCGTACAGCGAGGTGATGGGGTCTGCCGCCGAAACAAACAGCGGCTGGATGAGTATATTTTTTCCGTCGGTGTTGTCAAATCCGACGATTTTCGTCGTGCTTCCGCCGACGTCGATTCCTATAACTACGCTCATGTAAAAGTCCTCCGGGTTGATATTCACTCATTATTATACACTACTTATCGACAAATATCAATCGTCAGTTTCACTAAAAATCGCCGGTGAAATTGGAAGTTTACACAAAATTTTAAAATTGTGGTTGCAGGCGTTGACAATGCGTTCGTGTGATGGTATAATGGTGTTGTAAGAATCTATTTTGCATTTGTGTTAGGAGGTTATCATGTCATTTCTCTGGAAACTCAGTTTTCATTCACCGTTTTTCGCCGTCGTGACACTGCTCGCGGTCGCTGTCGGCATCCTGCTCATCGTGAATCCGAAGCTCTGTCTGCGTCGGCGCAGCGGTGCCATCCCGAAAAAATCGCTCCGAAATGTCCGCATCCTCGGCATCGTTCTCCTCGCCCTCGTGGTGATCGTCCCGATGCTGGTAAGAATTGTAACTTCGATTTAACAGGAGGTAACTTAAATGAAAACCAGTACATTCCGCAGTCTTATCAAATGGTTCGGCATCCTTGTTGTCGTACACATCATCTCCTTCTTCCTGTTCGATTTTCTCCTGTCGGGACTTATCCTGCCGATGGTGGAAGATGAGATGACCCAAACTGCCTATCTCTTGCTGTATATTTACTCGATCATCCTGCATCTTGTCACCGCAATTCTGTATGTGAAGGCGGAGACAAACTTCGTGGAGTATCAGAAATCGCTCAAAGCCGCCATCAAATCGCCGGATTTCTCCCTGCTCCGCTTCTATCAGGAGAATCATCTGACCGATCATCTTCTCCGCATCGCTGTGTTTGCCATCGCGCAGCTGCCCTTCACTGTCTCCTACGCGCTGCAGGGTTTTGTTCTCGATCAGATGACCATGCTGGAGTGTATGTTCGTCATGGATGTGGGCGCATATGCGCTGTGCGGCTCGGTCATCCTCGGATTCCTTCTGAATACGCTCACCTTCGCCATCATTCACGCAGGAACTTATCTTGTGAACCTTGCGCTGTTCAAGAGAGATTCGGACAATTTTATTTAATACACTCGGAAAATAGGTACTACTTATCGACAAATATCAATCGTCAGTTTCACTAAAAATTGACGGTGGAATTGGAAGTTTACACAAAAATTATAATCGCGGTTGTAGCTGTTGACAATGCATTCGCATAATGGTCATGCCATCACAAATTACCCACCCGCGTAAGCAGGAGGCCATATCATGAAAACCGATAATCAATTCAGAAACGGAATTGAAGTCAAGGATATATTTATTTACACGGTCGTAAACTTCGCAGCGAATTATATTGGATTTCTTGTCTACATCGTCTTGGCTCTGCCGATGAGCCGGGTAAGCAGTACACTCGCAGGAAAGCGGATCACACTGGGGATGATCCTGCTGGCAGTCATGCTTGCCGCCGCTGCACTGACCATCTTTTACTTCAAAAAAAATATCCCCGCGCAGCATCTAGACAACGAAGGACGGCGAAGTTGGCTGAACAATGGGCTTTGGCTCATCCTTCCGGGGGAGATCATTCGCTTTGTCGTTACTCTGATCGACCTCGGAAACGGCAACGGAACCGGCCGATTCGCCCTTGTCCCCTCCATGCTGTTTGAACAGATTTATATGCGCACAGCCGGAATTGCCAGCCGTGACTATCTCAGCGGCAGCACAGCGGATTATCTGGCTTACACTGCCATTTATCTTGTCTATCTTGCCGCCAACGCCGCACTGCTCCTGTTTATATACCGCCGGTTCTGGAAAACGCTCGATCACGAAGCCGCCGAGCGTCAGCAACATCTCCGCGAAGATTCCGCTCATAATCCCGAAAAATTCATCCATTAAGGAGGTCCTCCATGCACGATCCCTCCGATTTCACCCGCGGCGTAGATTTCCATGATATGCTTGTCTACGCCCTCGTCACCATAGGCACGAACTTCATCAGCTCTTTTGCAAGCGTTTTTCTGCAGATGATGTTCTTCAATTTTGCCGCATCCCCCATCATCACCGCACTCCACTTGCTCGTGCCGATGACCACTGCCGCACTGCTCACCACAATCTACTTCAAACGCGCGGTGGAGCGGCAGTTTCTCGATAATGGCGGCACGCGAAGTTGGCTCGCCTGCGGACTCTGGCTGATTCTCCCCGGCGAATTCGTGCGGTTCGTCTTTGCAATCCGTCCCAGCCAGTTCGCCGTCACCCCCGGCAATCTCTACTCACTCCTGCAGGAACGTCTGAACGGCAATCCCTATGTCGTATATCTGCTGATTTATCTCATATATCTCGCCGTCTATATCGCGATTCTGCTCTATTTCTATCATCGCGTATGGCGCAAAACGGAGATCGACTACGGCAAACGCCAACGAAAGGAATAAGCTCAGCATCCTGATCGCCGCTCTCCCCTAAAATCTCCTTCGCCATCGAAACCGCGAGACGATAATACAGCTCCGCCGCTTCATCGCTCTGCGTCATGGGCGGCCGGATCTCCATGTTGAAGGTGCCCTCATACGGCGATTCCCGCAGCGTTTTGCCGATCCGCGCCCAATCGATGC
>SVSO01000054.1 GCA_015064195.1 Oscillospiraceae bacterium | reverse complement strand
CCGCTCCTTCAGCCCACCCATACTTATTCCTGCTCGTATCTCTGGAGCGACAAATTCCCCGAGCCGAAAAAGCTGGTGGATGGGCTGAAGGAGCGGGGCATTCACCTGAATCTCTGGCAGCACGCATTCACCCATCCCACAGCGCCCATTTTCGATGCACTCCGTCCCCACAGCGGCGAGTACATGGTATGGGGCGGCGTTGTGCCGGATTTTGCAACCGCAGAGGCACGGAAGATCTTCGCCGATTATCAGCGCGAGGCCCTCACCTCCCTCGGCATCGACGGCTTCAAGCTGGACGAATGCGATTCCAGCGACCATACCGGCAACTGGAGCTTCCCGCTGATCTCCGAATTCCCGTCGGGACTTGACGGCGAGCAGTATCACTCCCTGTTCGGCACGCTGTATATGCAGACCATGATGGATGCGCTGGACGGCACGCCCACGCTTTCCGAGGTTCGCAATGCCGGTGCGCTGGCCGCAAGCTATCCCTTTGTGCTGTACAGCGATCTGTACGACCATGCCGATTTTGTCCGCGGTGTGGCACAGTCCTCCTTCTCCGGCATTCTCTGGACGCCGGAGCTTCGCCATGCGGACAGCAGGGACGATCTTCTCCGCAGACTGCAGGCGACGGTGTTCAGCGTGCAGTGTCTCATCAATGCGTGGTACTGCGATGAAGTGCCGTGGGCGAAGTACGACTGCGAGGATGAAGTGCGGGAGCTGCTGACACTTCGCCGGAAGCTGGTTCCCATGCTGAAGGCGGCCTTCGATGCCTACCGCGATACCGGCAAGCCGCCGATCCGTGCGCTGGTGATGGATTTCACCGACGATGCGGAGACATGGAACATCGACAACGAGTATATGTTCTGCGAGGATCTGCTGGTTGCCCCCATTGCATCCGGTGCCGGCGATGAGCGGGAGGTTTATCTGCCCGAATCCGCCAAGTGGTGTGATTATTTCACCGGTGAGGATGTTCCCTCCGGCAGATTCACGGTGAAGACAAAGGGTATTCCCGTATACCGTAAAAAATGAAAGGCAAAATGGAATGATGAAACATACACAAGCGAATGGCGGGCGGGTGGAATTCACCAAAGAGATGAAGAAGGAATACACCATCCTCGTTCCCAATATGCTCTCCAATCACTTCAAGCTGCTTCTCAAGGTGTTTGCCAATGAGGGCTATAAGCTGGAGCTTTTGAAGAATGAGGGACGCTCGGTGGTGGAATGCGGCCTCAAGTATGTACATAATGACACCTGCTATCCCGCACTGCTGGTCATCGGTCAGATGATCGACGCCCTCCAGAGCGGCAAATACGACGTTCACAAGACCGCGCTCATCATCACGCAGACGGGCGGAGGATGCCGTGCCTCCAACTATATCCATCTGCTTCGCAAGGCTCTCAAAAAAGCGGAGCTGGATTTTGTGCCGGTCATCTCGCTGAATCTGTCCGGCCTTGAGAAAAACAGCGGATTTTCCCTGACGCTCGGCCTTCTGCGCCGTCTCATCGCGGCCATGGCTTACGGCGATCTTCTCATGCTGCTGGCAAATCAGGTGCGCCCCTATGAAACCGTACCGGGGGCGGCGGATAAGCTGGTGGACGAATGGGCGGACAGACTGGTGGCGGAATTCGATGCGGGACGCGGCTTTGCAAAAAGCGTGATGCGCTCCTACATGAAGAAGATAGCGGCGGATTTTAAGGCGATCCCAACCGATCGAACAAAGAAATGCGTCAAGGTGGGAATCGTCGGCGAGATCTACGTGAAATTCTCGTCGCTGGCGAACAATCATCTGGAGGAATTTCTTGCCTCCGAGGGCTGTGAGGTCAATGTTCCCGGCCTCATGAGCTTTATTCTGTTCAAGGTGGACAACCGCATGGAGGACATCAAGCTCTACGGCGGAAGCAAGGCGAAGTTTACGGTCTGCAAGGTGCTGTTCGATTATCTGGCGGGCATCGAGCAGATCATGATCGAGGTCGTGAATGAGATCGGCGGCTTCCATGCACCTACGGCATACAGCCACCTGCGCGAGCTGATCCACGGCATCGAGGGCTACGGCTGCAAAATGGGCGAGGGCTGGCTTCTGACGGCGGAAATGCTGGAGCTGATCGAAGGCGGCTACGGAAATATCGTGTGCGCTCAGCCCTTTGGCTGTCTGCCCAATCACATCGTGGGCAAGGGTATGATCCGCCGCCTGCGCGAGCTGCATCCCGAATCCAACATCGTGCCCATCGACTATGACCCCGGCGCAACCCGTGTCAATCAGGAGAACCGCATCAAGCTGATGCTGTCCGTGGCCCGGGAAAATATGCAGGAAAAGCCGGATGAACCGGTGAAGACTGCTGCAAAAGAGACGGCGGTCGTCTGATGAGAATCGAGATCCCGCCTCATGCCGCCGCCGTCATCCGCGCACTGACGGAGCTTGGTTATGAGGCATATGTGGTGGGCGGCTGTGTCAGAGATTCGCTGATGGGCCGCGAACCGAACGACTGGGATGTGACCACATCCGCCAAGCCGGAGGAGGTCATGCTGCTGTTCGGCGCACTCCGGGGCTTCAAACCCTATCCCACCGGCATTGCCCACGGAACGGTGATGGTGCTGTCAAAGGGCCAGCCGGTGGAAGTCACCACCTTCCGCATCGACGGCGAATATACCGACGGCCGCCGTCCGGACAGCGTGGATTTCACCGATTCGCTGGAGGAGGATCTGGCGCGTCGGGATTTCACCGTCAACGCCATGGCCTATTCCCACAAACGCGGGCTGTGCGATCCGTACGGCGGCGAAGCTGATCTTGCGGCGAAAGTCATCCGCTGTGTGGGCGATCCGACACGGCGGTTTTCTGAGGATGCGCTGCGGATCATGCGCGCGGTGCGGTTTTCGTCGGTGCTGGGATTTTCTGTGGACGATGACACGGCAGAGGCGGCCATCGGACTGCGGGGAAGCCTTGCGAACATTTCAAAGGAGCGCATCCACACGGAGCTTGAAAAGCTGCTTTGCGGCATGAATGCGCCCGCCGTTATCGAACGGTTTTACCCCATTTTCTGTGAAATTCTTCCGCCTCTTGCAAAATGGCATCCGTCGGAGGTCCGTGCGGCACTCGGACGGCTGGCGGGAGAGGAAATGCCGCTCATGCTGGCGGCACTGTTGAGCGGAGACTGCGATGCGGAGACGCTTTTGCGGGATCTGCGGTTTCCCAAGCGCACCATCGGACGCACGGTGCAGATCCTTGCACACTGCAAAACCCCGCTGCCCGATAAGCCGGCAATCCGCCATCTCTGCCGGAATATCGGCATCGACGGCGCACGGGATGTGATCCGTTACGGCATCGCCTGCGGCACGGCGGATGAGCAGGCCATGCAAAACCTTGACGAAATCGCGGAGGCGGGGGATTGCCTGTCCCTGTCGGCGCTCCGCATCAATGGCCGGATTCTTCAGTCGCTGGGTGTGCCGAAGCGTCAGATCGGCACAGTGCTGGAGCGTCTGCTTTGCCGCGTGATGGCGGATGAAGTGCAAAATCGGACGGCGGAGCTGAAGCGCGCCGTAAAAGATGAGCTGAAAGGATTGAAACAATCAAATGAAGGAAGTACTGCTTTGTAAATACGGAGAGCTGATTCTCAAGGGCGCGAACCGTTCCTATTTCGAGAGCCTCCTGCTTCGTGAATTAAAGACCCGCGTCAGACGTGCGGGTGATTTTGACATTTATCGCGCCCAGAGCACCATCTACATCGAGCCGAAGGATGATGCCTGCGATCTGGATGCGGCGCTGGAATATGCGAAGAAGGTGTTCGGCATCGTCACCATCGACCGGGCGTGCGTGGTGGAGAAGAACATCGATGCCATCCGCAAGGCGGCAAAGGAATATCTGCCCCAGTTTCTCACCGGTGTGCGCACCTTCAAGGCGGATGCGCGCCGTGCCGATAAAAAATTCCCCATGAAATCCCCCGAGCTGATGGCAGAGGTGGGCGCGGCGGTGCTGGAAGCCATGCCGCGGCTGAAGGTTGACGTGAACAATCCCGAGGTGGTCGTGCGCGTGGAGATCCGCGAATACGGCGCGTACATCCATGCGGGCCAGATCAAGGGCGCGGGCGGTATGCCGCTCGGTTCCAGCGGCAAGGGGCTGCTTCTGCTGTCCGGCGGCATCGACAGCCCGGTGGCCGGCTGGATGATGGCCAAGCGGGGCGTTGTGCTGGAGGCCCTCCATTTCGAGAGCTTCCCCTATACCAGTGAGCGCGCCAAGGAAAAGGTGCTGGAGCTGGCACAGCTTCTCTGCGAATATTCCACCCATATCCATGTTCATGTCATCTCCCTGACCCACATTCAGGAGGAGCTTCGCCGTGCCTGCGATGAGGATTACTTCACGCTCCTGCTCCGCCGCTACATGATGACGCTGGCCGAGCGTGTGGCGCGCAAATACAAGTGCGGCGCACTCATCACCGGCGAAAGTCTGGCACAGGTGGCCAGCCAGACCATGAAGGCCATCGAGGTGACGGACAATGCGGTGAACATCCCCGTCTACCGTCCCTGCATCGGTATGGATAAGGAAGAAATTATCACCATCGCGAGAAAAATCGGAACCTTTGAAACGTCCATCCTCCCCTATGAGGATTGCTGCACCGTCTTTACGCCCCGCCATCCCCGCACCCGTCCGGAGCTTGAGAAGGTGCTGGCCGAGGAGAGAAAGCTGGACTTTGAAGCTCTCTGCGATGAAGCCTTTGCCACCCTCAACACCTACGATATCCGCATCGATGAGGAATAAACCGCACGAATTGGTAAGATTTTTGATCAAATAGGCAAGCATTTTCACAAAATTAATTAAATTTGCGATTTTCCCCTTGACATATCATCATTTTTTGTATAAAATATAAGTATGTGTAATTAAGATATACTGCCGGAGTATTGCCGCGTGATGGAGCGGCGGTTTTGCGGCGTTTCCATAATTGCATATAAATCCGTGTGCGAAACAGAATTCGCATCCATCACCAACAACTGAAATTAAGAATTCAAATTCAAGGAGGTGTTTTGTATTGTTGGAAATTGTATTAAGTATCATTATTACAGCAGTCGTTTGCCTGCCGCTGGGAATCTTTTTCGGTATCATATACCGAAAGAAGGTCGGCGAGGCTGAGATCGGTTCTGCCGAGGAACAGGCAAAGAAAATCATTGAGGACGGCGAACGTACCGCCGAAAGCAAGAAGAAGGAAGCTCTCATCGAGGCTAAGGAGGAGATCCTGCGCCAGAGAAACGATGCGGAGCGCGAAATCAAAGAGCGCCGCTCCGAGCTGTCCAAGCTGGAGTCGAGAGTTTCCAAGAAAGAGGAGCAGATCGACAAAAAGCTGGAAAATCTGGAGCATAAGGAAGAGCAGCTGAACAAAAAGCTCAAGGAATGCTCGGATACCAGAGATGAGATCGAGGCCATCAAGGTTCAGCATCTGGAAACGCTGGAGAAGGTCGCAGGTCTCACCGCTGAGGAGGCAAAGGCGCAGATCGTTTCCAGAATCGACGATGAAGTCAAGCATGAAACGGCGCAGAAGCTCATCGAATATGAGCAGCAGTTCAAGGAGGAGGCGGATGTCAGAGCGAAGAATATCCTCTCTCTCGCCATCCAGCGCTGCGCATCCGAAACCGTGACCGAAACCACCGTATCGGTGGTAGCACTCCCCAACGACGAAATGAAGGGACGCATCATCGGCCGCGAGGGACGCAACATCCACGCAATCGAAGCGATGACCGGCGTTGACCTGATCATCGACGACACGCCCGAAGCCATCACGCTTTCCAGCTTTGATCCGGTTCGCCGCGAGGTAGCGAGAATCGCACTGGAAAAGCTTATCGCTGACGGCAGAATCCATCCCGCAAGAATTGAGGAGATGGTGGAGAAGGCAAAGCGCGATGTGGACGCCATGATCAAGCAGGCGGGCGAGAGGGCAACCTACGACACCGGTATTCACGGTCTGAGCATCGAAATGATCAAGCTTCTCGGCCGGCTCCGCTTCCGTACCAGCTACGGTCAGAACGTGCTGGATCACTCCATCGAAGTGGCAACACTGGCCGGCATGATCGCCGACGAGCTGGGCGTTGACAGTACGCTGGCAAAGCGCGCAGGCCTGCTCCACGACATCGGCAAGGCTCTGACCCAGGAGATCGAAGGCTCCCACGTACAGCTTGGCGTCGATATTGCCAAGAAATTCAAGGAAAACAAGGATGTCATCCACGCCATCGAGGCGCATCATAATGACGTTGAACCGCAGACCATCACCGCGATCATCGTTCAGGCAGCAGATGCGATCTCGGCAGCGCGTCCGGGTGCCAGACGCGAGGATCTGGAGAATTACATCAAGCGTCTCCAGAAGCTCGAAGAAATTACCTACAGCTTCCCCGGTGTGGACAAGTCCTACGCCATTCAGGCAGGCCGCGAGATCAGAATCGCTGTCAAGCCGGAGGAGGTCAACGACGAGCAGATGGTGGTGATCGCCCGCGAGATCGTCAAGAAGATCGAAAGCGAGCTTCAGTATCCGGGCCAGATCAAGGTACACATGATCCGCGAAAGCCGCGCCATCGACTACGCAAAATAAATCATAGACTGCAGGCAGTGTTCGTTATCGATTTATTGAAATGCTCCCGCCAAATCACGGGGCTTAACATAGATATTTCATAAAAACGAAAAATGCAAGCTTTGAGCTTTGGTTATACATTGCGAAAAACAAAAACGGAGCCGAAAGGCTCCGTTTTGGGTAAAGGAGAATTTATCATGAAAGAATATCTTGTGACAGATTTTGGTATCAGCGCAGATTCCGATGCGATGCAGACGGAAGCCTTTCAGCGGGTGTTCGATTTATGCCGTGATGGCGGCGGCACGGTGGTCGTGCCGGCGGGACAGTATTGTATTTCCGGTGTGCGGATGTGGTCGGACACGACGCTGCTGCTGAAGAGCGGCGCAGTGCTGCTTGGCAGCACCGAATGCAGCGATTATCCCGTGTTCGAGGTTCCGGAAGGCGTGGAAATGCGCTCGGATCTTGAGCTGATTACACAGTATTATCAGTACTCCTTTGCGCCGGATGCTCCCTTCTGGCAGAACTACCGCCGCGCGATGATTTCCGCCTATGGCGAGAAGAATATTGCCATCCTCGGCGAGCCGGGCTCGGTGATTGACGGTCAGGACTGTTACGATGCCGACGGCGAAGAGGGGTATCGCGGCCCCCACGGTATTTACATAACAAACTGTGAAGCTGTCACATTGCGCGGCTACACCGCACAGCATAGCGGCAACTTCATGCATCAGCTGGACAACTGTCTGCATACCGTGATGGAGGATGTTATCTGTCTCGGCGCTTCGGACGGCATTCATCTCCACTGCTGCAGAGATACCCGCATCGAGAACTGCACCTTCCGCACCGGCGATGACTGCATCGCGGGCATCAACGTGGAGGATCTGCTCGTCAAGAACTGCTATCTCAACACTTCATGCAATTTCTTCCGAATCGGCGGAAGTCGGATCACAGTGGAGGACTGCGAGATGCGCGGCGACGGATATTATCCGCACCGCCAAACCATTGTGAAGAGTCGGGACGAAATCCTTCCCCGCGAGGCCGGACGGCATAATACCCTCTGTCTGGTGGACTATTTCGCCAGTGCAAATTTCCCGGCGGAACCGTCGCGAGACATCGTATTCCGCCGCTGCGAGATGGATAATTTCGATCGGCTGCTCGCTTACAACGCCAATTCGCCGTATCTGCAGATGGGAACCTATCTTGCGGAGATGACACTGGAGGATGTGACCATTGAAAACATCAAAACCACGGCGTCCATCTGTACCGACGATGTGCAGCCGTTTACACTGAATCTGCGCCGCGTAAAGGTATCGGGAGGCTGTGATGCCGCAACGCTTGTCGAGGACGAAAACAATAACACGACGGTGAATGTCGGGTAACATACTGTGACAAAACAAGGAGGGATTTGTCATAAGTCCCTCCTTGGTTTGACGATGGCTATTTCTGCATCCTGCCGCTGCTCACCGGAGCGATTCCATGGTGGCCTCGTATTCCGCCTTCATTGCGGATTCGATCTTTGCGTATTCGGATGCGAAGGATTTGGATTTGTTCTTGGTCATCTTGTAGAGCATATCGCCGACACCGCCCCAGTCATAGATGCGGCCGATGTCGTAGACCAGCGTATCGAGGATGATCTCCAGCATCTGGGCGGAGTCTTCATCGCGCAGAGATTTGCTGTGAACGGTGGTATCGATGAATTCGGGGGTGACATACTGCTGGGAGTAGAATCCGAGGGCATCGAAGATATGGCCGGTCATTTCCGACCGCTCATTGGTTGCGGGGATACAGAGCATCGTCTGCCATGAGCCGCTCTGAGGCGTGCAGTAAGCATCCTGATCCTCGTTGTACTTGGGCATGGGAAGCAGACCGTAGTCCGCATCCATGGCACGCAGTTCAAAGGCTACCAGCAGCTGATTGTGCAGGAACAGCATTCTGCCTTCCTTGAACATGGGCATATGCAGATCATAGAACACATTGTTGTACTGCTTGGTATAGAGATTGGCGATGCAGTTGACGCTGGAATCATTGAAAAAGGGGACAAAAACATTGACGCATTCGGCGGTTTTTTCGGTGTTGATGGTGAATGCGATATTGCCGTCTGCATCCTTTTCGGTGACGTTGACATCGCATCCGGTGAGAACGGAATTGATGCTGGTGTACTGCAAACCGATGCCGTACCGGTCCTCAACGCCCATTTTGCTGTCGCCGTTCAGATCACTGGAAACCAGCTCGCAGTATTCAAACACCGCATCCCATGTCCATGTGCCGTCGCGCACCTTGTCGTACAGATTGGGAATATGGAACTGATCCACCATTTCCTTGTTGAAGTACATGAGCAGTGGGCAGAAGGTGGTATAGATGCTGACATCGCCGGTGATGACGCGCAGGCTGTCCTCCAGTGTATATGCGTCAATGGCGTTCTGATCCCACCACGATGCCTCCGGGTTGAGGGTATCGATGGCATTGATGTCCTGGAGCATCCCGGGCTGGGTGAGCAGGCTGGGAAGACTGCTGACAAAAATGAAGGCCGCATCCACCGAGTTGTCGCCGGCAAGCACCAGCTTTTCAAGCTCTGCACCGTTTTCCGTGCGCTTGACGCCGCCCACAGGATGGGTCTCGATGTTGACATTCAGCAGCTCCTCGACCTTGATGTTGCGCTTGTACTGCGCATCGTTGATGGGTTCGCCGCTTTCTTCCTCAGCATGGATGTCGCTGTAGGTGGCCGCCTGCCATGTAAATTCATCCGTATCATAATCGAGGAATGTGAAGGTCTCGCCGTTGTAATTCACATTTGGCGCGGTATATTCGGACGGCTCACCGACAGTTGTACCGGCATCGGCGGTGCCGGCGGGTGTTGTGTCGGTCGTTGTGCCGCCACTGCCGCAGGATACAGCAAGCTGAGCCAGAATCAGGAGAAACGCGAGGGCAAATTTAGAGTGTTTCATTGGGGAATCACATCCTTTCTTTGATTGTAGTTTTATTATAATAAAAATTCCGCCGAAATGCAAGTACAGATCGGCGCAAAAAAGTGCAAAAATGAAGCGCAAATATAAATAATATGTGAAAAAACAGGTGAAATTATATGAACATATGGAATTGCAAGCAGGACATCAACATCCAGTATCTGCGGCGCACGGATGTATCCCTGTCACCCAAGCGGCATTCGCATCCGCTGGAGGAGCTTCTGATCGTGGAGCAGGGGCGCGCGGTGATTGGAAATGAGGACAGGATCATCCAGCTTGACGGGAGCTTCGCCGTGATCCATCCGAGAGAGACGGCTCATTATCAGGCGAACGATGTCAGCGACGGCTATCGGCGGTGGTATTTGCACTTCGATTCGCAGATCCTGTCGGATCTTATGGTGAATGATCCGCTGCCGCTGCAGTTTTCCGCAGTGAAGCTGACACAGGAGCAGCTGGCGGTTCTGCAGCAGTTTCTGCATCCCCTTCTGCAGCTCCGCTTTCGGAATATTGAGCCGGAGGATGTTCATGCAAGAAAGCTGCTCCTCGCGCTGATACTCAATACGCTCATGCCCATCATCCGTGAGAGTCAGGGAGACGCACATCCGTCAGCTGCGGGGAGCAGCACAGTGGGTGAAATATGCAATTATATCAACAAGCATTATGATGAGCCGCTGACGTTGGAATCCATCGCCAATCAGTTTTACATCAGCCGCTCCAAGCTGTCACGCAGTTTTCGCAGTACGCTCAATGTGTCGGTGAAGACGTACATCCAGACTTTGCGCATCGATAAGGCGAAAAAACTGCTGGCGCGGGGATTCTCTATCGAGGAAGTGACGGGAAAATGCGGATTCGGCGATTCCCGCTATTTCATAAAGGTGTTCCATCGCATAGCCGGCATCACACCGGCGAAATACCGCAAGATGGCCGAGCCGGAGGATTGATCATTCTGCCCTCTATCCCGCCAGCCCTCCATTTTCGATGGTGAAGCGGTCGGTGGCACCGGCGGGCACGGTCGTCGAGCATTGCATCACCATGATGCGCGGCACGAGGCGTACATCCGCAATGATCGTCTCCATCCGGCCGGTCTCATAGCGCGGTGCGTTTTCCTCCGACAGCGCGGTGTAGCTGTACATCCAGTCGATCACCGCCTGACGGTAGAGATATGGCTCGGCCTCGTACAGATAAACCGTGGAGTCTGTCGGATCGTCAAGCCGGGCATTGTCGGCTTTGATGACCGTTTTGACGAATTCGTCCAGTGTCATTTCATACAGCGTGACGCGGTAATCGTGGAAGGGTTTCTCGTCACGAGATACACCGATCTGTGAATCCTCCCAGTTTCGTACGTCTCCGCCGATGAGCGCGATATATGCGGTCATATCGCCATCGTCATTGCGTGACAGTGTGTAGGTGTTCTCATGCTTCGTCCAGCCGTTGAAGCCGAAGGTGAACACATCGATGTCCTCATCCGCGGTAAATTTCACGGTAAACGATTCATCAAGGCCGGTGGGATTGGTTCCGGTCAGCACATACACACCGATGGGCGTATCCATCGGATAGTGTGTCGGCGCGGAGAGATCCGGTTCGCCGTCCAAATTGGCGATGTTCCATCCGTCATCGGTCAGCTCCATCTGCTCACGTCCGAGGGCGTGGGAGAAGATCATGGCGTCAATATCCTCCTCGGAATAGCGATCGCGCATGACATACGGCATAGCGACAGCATCGTTGAAGGTCGTCAGATACGGATAACGGATGACCACCGGCTGTACGGTGTCGGTGAGATTTTTCAGCAGATATGCACCGCCGTCCGGGATCAGCTCGATGGCCGGATTGTCGATCTGCGGCTCATGGACAAATGCCAGCAAGCCATCGAATACCGGCGGTTCAAATCCAACCGTTTCTTCGGCTGATGTGGCGGATGTGGCAGGCGTGATATCCGGTGCGGCGGTTCTCATCCACCGCGCCGCCGGGATCGCCACGATGCCTACACCCACGATCACCGCCGCAGCCGCCGCCAGCGCTCCGAAGCTGCGCCGCGGCTTCCGATAGGACAGCGCATCCGAGATCAGCCGCTCGTCCAGCTCATTTATTGCATTCATCAGTTGTTTGTTTTTCATTGAAATCCCTCCTCTTTTAATGTTTCCCGCAGTTTATTTCGTGTGCGCATCAGCATGGATTTTACTTTGCTCGAACGGAATCCGAACCGCGCGGCAATGCTTCCGATGGATTCGGCGGCAAAATAGCGGCTGATAAAGACCCGCCGCTCGGTGTCCGGCAACGCGCTGACGAAGCGTCCTATAAGCTCCGCCAGCGCCGCATCGTCCATAGCTGACTCCACCGTGGAATCGCTGCACAGACATTCGGACAGCTCCTCCAGCGCCAGCGCGTATTCACCGCCGCCCCGTTTGTCGGCATGACGGCTCTGCCAGCGATGTCCCGCGATCCGCCGCGTCAGCTTGGCAAGATAGGCTGACAGCACCAGCGGACGGTGAGGCGGGATGCTGTTCCATGCGGCAAGCCACGTGTCGTTGACGCATTCCTCCGCATCCTGCGGATCGGACAGGATGTTGTGGGCGATCTTCCGGCAGTAGCCGCTGTATTTGTCGGATACTGCCCGGAGTGCTGACTCGTCCCTCTGCCAGAACAGCGCGACGATCTGATAGTCCTCCATGCGATTCACCTCCTTTCACCAATATAACTGCGAAAAAATGGGGGATGGTTGCGTTTTTTGAAAAATATATGCGTATATAAAAATAATATCACAAAATTTTGTCGAAACCTATTGCATTTTGTTGCGAAGTGGTGTATAATGTATGATGTAAATTATTAAATATTTGCTGGTTGAAGCATAGGGGAAAAAGCGATGACCAACGCTTACCGAAGGAATAACGCTCTCAGGTAAAAATACCCTGTGTGGACAGCACTCTGGAGAAGCTCATTTATTGAGTGCCGAAGGTGTTTATGCTCTCAGGCAAAAGGACAGAGATAACCGTAATACAACGGTGCTGTATCTGTTTTCATTTGTGTGCTCTCCGGGGTGAACTCGCGTTCATCCCGCTTTTTTGTTCCCCCAAAATTTTATCTCAAATGAGAGGAAGGTATTCTATCATGCAATGGTTAACGGATGTTAACAAAGTAATCAACAGCTTTGTCTGGGGTAAAGGCGTATATCTGCTTTTGTTTGTAGGTCTCGTCATGACCGTTATCACAGGCGTATTCCAGGTGACTCACATTGGTCACTGGTTCAGTGAAACCATCGGAAAGATCTTCAAAAAAGATGTATCCGGTCATGTAAAGGGCAAGTCCATTTCTCAGTTCCAGGCTCTTTGTACAGCTCTCGCGGCTACCATCGGCGTCGGCAACATCGCCGGTGTTGCCGAGGCTATCGTAATCGGAGGTCCGGGCGCAGTTTTCTGGATGTGGGTCGCCGCATTCTTCGGCATGATGACCAACTATTCAGAAAATGTTCTCGGTATTTACTTCCGCAGAAAGAACGCTGACGGCGAATGGTCGGGCGGTCCGATGTACTACCTGAATGATGGTATCGGAAAAATGAAGTACGGAAAGCCTTTCGGCAAGCCGCTTGCCATTCTTTTCTGTATATTCGCTATCCTTGCTTCCTTCGGTATCGGAGCTATGGGCCAGATCAACAAGATCGTTGTCAACATGGTTTCCGCATTCGAAATCAAACCGCTTACCGCAGTTGAGCTTTACGAAGGCGTTACACTTTATCATGTTATTATCGGTGTGATTCTTACTGTCGTCGCCGCACTCATCCTCATCGGCGGACTCAAGAGAATCGCTAACTTCGCAGAAAAGATCGTTCCGTTCATGGTCATTCTTTTCATTGTCGGTTCTGTCACTATCATCTGCATCAACTTCTCGCAGATCGGTGCGGCATTCGCTTCCATCTTCAAGTATGCATTCACCGTTCCCGCAGCGGTAGGCGGTGGTGTTGGTGTTCTTATCAGCAAGGTTATTACCACCGGATGCAAGCGCGGCGTGTTCTCCAATGAAGCGGGTCTCGGTTCTTCCGTTATGGTGCATTCCAATTCCAACGTCATCGAGCCTGTCCGTCAGGGTCTCTGGGGCATCTTCGAGGTGTTTGCTGACACCATGATCGTCTGCACCATGACAGCATTGGTCGTGCTCACCTCTATCGATCTTTCCGCATTTAATATGGAAGGCGGTACTGCAGGTATCGACGATGCTACGCTGGTTGCGACTGCGTTCGGTGAGCATTTCGGTGCATTCGGCAGCGGATTTGTTGCTATCGCTATCCTTCTGTTTGCCTTCACCACAGCGCTCGGTTGGGATCACTACGGCTCTAAGGCATGGGAATACCTCTTTGGCGTCAAGTCTATCAAGGTCTACAGAGTCATTCACCTTGTAATGATCTTCCTCGGTGCGATCCTCACCTCGTCACTGGCATGGGACATCTCCGATACCTTCAACGGTCTGATGATGCTGCCCAACCTGATCGGTGTCATTGCCTGCTCCGGCATTGTCATCAAGATCACAAACAACTATAAAGATCGCAAGTTCAAAAAGAAAGACATTGAGCCCATGCTCTCCGCATTCCCGGATGTTCAGGCTGAGCAGGCTCAGGCACTGAAGAACAGCGATAATCAGTAATAAACGGCAAATCGCCCGCAGATTGCAATCTGCGGGCGATTTTTTGGTAATGAAGGAAAACCCCCGGCAGAGCCGGGGGAGTCCCCATAGCTTTAGCTGCAAGCAAGTAGACAAAAGAAACCTCCTGTGTTATAATAGAAGAGGTCTGCCAACCAAAACTAAAATAACAA
>SVSO01000053.1 GCA_015064195.1 Oscillospiraceae bacterium | reverse complement strand
ATCAAGGTCTACCGGCCGCTGATCATCCTCGGCGTCATGTTCGATGAACGCTACATTTCTCCCGCCATCTACGAGCGCATCCTGACCCGCGAAACCATGGGACTTGATCATATCGCTCAGCTGGATGACCGTCAGCGCAATGTGACGGCTCAGCTGTTTGAGGTTCTGCGGTGCGTCTATGAGGGCAAGCCGGAGAAAGCAGAGACACCTCTCGGTGAAATGTACGCCGGCCGCCTGCTTGACTGCCTTCTCATTGATGTGCTGCGAAGCTGTTCCGATGAGACCCGTTCCGTGGCGAAATCCCAGATCGGATCGGCGATTCTCCACATCCACAGCCATTACAACGAGCGCATCACGCTGGAATCGGCGGCGGAACGTGTGCATCTGTCCGCCGGCTATTTCTCGGAGCTGTTCAAAGATTCCACCGGCCAGACCTTCAAGAGCTATCTGACCGAGCATCGGATGCGCAATGCCTGTCGGATGCTGGCCAACACGGATATGTCGGTGACGGACATCTGCTACGCCTGCGGCTTTGAATCCTTCTCCAATTTCATGCGGATCTTCAAAAAATACCAAGGCACCAGTCCGCTCAAGTTCCGCGCGGAAAATAAATCCGAAAAACTGCAATAAATTCGCCGGAAATGCGGAGGACAAAACGGCTTTTCCATGTTATAATAAATTTGGGATTGGGCCATTCCTGAAAATCAAATAAAGGGAGGAAATTCCATGAGAAATATCATGAATTTTCGTTTTGTCTCGCTGCTTCTGGCACTTCTGACGGCATCCGGTGCGGTATCATGCGGCTCTGCGGAAGGCACGGAGGATACGTTGTCGGCGCTATCTTCCGACGAAGCGGTACAGGAGGGCTATGCCTATCCGGACGTGAATTACGGCGGCTATACCTTCCGAATCCTGAATTATGATACAATCTGGGCGTGCAAAATGGCGGTGGATATCACGGAGCAAAACGGCGATGTGCTGGATGATACCATCTACGCGCGCAACCGCTCAGTGGAGGAAAAGCTGAATTTCAAAATCGAGGAAATTCGTCTCGCTGCGCCCGATTGGTCGAAAACCGGCATGATTATCGACACCATGCGCCAGTCTGTCATGGCAGATGACGACGACTATGATGTGGGCTATCTGCCGCTTTCCTTCGGCTCCTCCATTTTAACCGAGGGCTATCTTGTGGATTTAAAAACCATGCCCGAGCTGTCGCTTTCCGAGGCATGGTGGGATCCGGTGCTTAACAATACGCTGACCATCAACGGCAAGCTGTACGCGGCGACCAGCTCCTTCCATCTCATGGGGCTTGACCTCACATGGGTTTTGCTCTTCAACAAGCGGATGATGGACGATCTGTCCATGGATTACCCCTATGAGCTTGTGCGCGGCGGCGAATGGACGCTTGACAAGATGAATGAGTACGTTTCGGCGATGGCGATGCTGAACGGCGACGATTCCTTTGCCTTTAATGCGGACGGCAGCTGTGTTTACGGCATCGCCGGACACAACAATGCGCCCTACGTCATGATGATCGCGGCGCAGAATTCGTTCATCACCGCCGGCGATGACGGACTGCCGGCGGTGGCGGAAATCGGCGACCGGCTGTACAGCACCGTTGACAAAATCAATGCGGTGATGAACGTGGCGGACGGCAATTGCCTGTACAGTAAAGGTTCATCCGATGCGGATGCCGGCTTCTATACGCGGCTGTTCAAGGACGGACGCGCGGCATTTTTGACCACGGAGCTGAAGGGCGCGCTGAAAATGCGCGACATGACGGATGATTACGGCATCCTGCCCATGCCCAAATACGACGCGGCGCAGAAAAATTACATCACCTTCGCCAGCGAAAATATCTGTCGGCTGACCGTTCCGATCACAAACTCCGATCTCTCGCGCACCGGCGTGATTCTGGATGCGCTGTCATATGAGAGCAGCCAGACGGTGATGCCGGTCTACTACGATCAGATGCTGTCGCAGAAGGGTCTGCGCGACGAGGATTCCATTGAGATGCTGAACCTTATCTACGACAACCGCATGACCGAAATCGGACAGATTTTCGGAATCACCGGCACGCTGATCAGCGCGCTTAACAACATGGTGGCAGCCGGAAACAATACCGCCGCATCCACCGTGGCATCGAATCAGGAAACAATCAAGGCAAAACTGGCGGATATCCTGAGCTATTTTAAATAAATCCGAAAAAATGCAATAAAAAAATAAAAAAACAGCATGAATTCCTTCTCGGTATGCGGTATAATTATTATATCACAGTATCGAGGAGGATTTTTATGTCTTACATCGGAATTGATATCGGCGGCACGAAATGCGCGGTGGTGCGCGGCAAAGGCACCGACATCGAACACAAGGTGAAATTTGAAACCACGACCTGCGCCGAAACGCTGGCACACATTTTTGCTGAGGTCGGCATGGCTATGACGGATGACGTGACGGCCATCGGTGTCAGCTGCGGCGGCCCGCTGGATTCGGCGAAGGGCATCATCAAATCGCCTCCCAATCTGCCCGGCTGGGACAACATCCACATCACCGAAGCACTGACGGCGGCGTTCAATGTGCCCGCTTATCTCTGCAACGATGCGGATGCCTGTGCGCTGGCGGAATGGCAGTACGGCGCGGGAAAAGGTGCGAAGAATCTGGCGTTTTTGACCTTCGGCACGGGACTTGGCGCGGGACTTATTCTCGGCGGCAGACTGCATACCGGCGCCTGCGGAATGGCGGGTGAGCTGGGCCATGTGACGCTCCACAGAGGCGGCGACCACATCGGCTACAACAAGCGCGGTTCGGTGGAGGGCTATTGCAGCGGCGCGGGCATTGCGCAGTACGGCAAAGGCACGGCAAAGGAGCTGGGCATCCGGGCTGAGGCGGGCGATGCGGAGGCCATCGCCGTTTACGAACAGGTGGGCGACGACCTTGGACGCGCACTGGCCATTCTCGTTGACCTGCTCAATCTGGACACCATCGTCATCGGCAGTATCTACGCCCGCTCGAAGGAATTCATCGAGCCGGCCATGAGACGTGCGCTGGCGGAGGAAGCATTGGAAGCAAGCGTTGCGGCGGTGGAAATCTACCCGGCGGCGCTTTCGGAACACATCGGAGACATTGCCGCACTCTGTGTGGCGGAACTTGGAGGAAAAGGTTATGCTGTATAAGAATTATCCGGAACTGGAATGCATCAGAAATGAGATCGATCGGGCCATCGAAGCCTGCGTGAATTGCTACAAAAACGGCGGAAAGCTGCTCATTGCCGGCAACGGCGGAAGCGCGGCGGATTCCGAGCACATTGTGGGCGAGCTGATGAAAGGCTTTCTCATGAAGCGCGAAGTCACCGATCCCCGCATCCCCGCAGAGCTGGCGGCAAAGCTGCAGGGCGCACTTCCGGCCATCTCTCTGTCAAACGGTCTCGCCCTTCCCACGGCGTATCTCAACGACGTGGATGCGGAATACACCGTGGCACAGTCGCTGTACGGCCTTGCTAAGCCGGGCGACGTGTTCATCGGCATCTCCACCTCCGGCAATGCGAAGAATCTCTGCCATGCCGCAGAGCTGGCGAAATGCCTCGGCGTGACGACCATCGCCATGACCGGCGAGGCGGGCGGCAAGCTGGCACCCATGAGCGATATCGCGCTGAAGGTGCCGGCCAAGGAGACTTACCGGGTGCAGGAATACCATCTGCCGGTGTATCATCATCTCTGCGTGAAGATCGAAGAAGCGATGTTTGCATAAAAATTCGTCAGCTTGAGTAAAAGTAGAGCTGTCTGCCTTGACATTTTGTTGAAAATGTTGTATAATATAAATATGTAATATTATTTCTAAGGAGAATGACTATGAAGCACAGCAAACAGGCGCTTTCACTTTTACTCCTTTCCGCCATTCTCACCGTTTCCTGCGGCGGCGGAAGCACGGCAACCGACACTCAGACATCCGACACCGATACCACCACTGCCGCTCCCGAAACCACGGCGGGCTATGACTATCCGGACGTGGACATGGGCGGACAGACCTTCAAGATCCTCACCGCTGACGATTATTGGGGCATGAACGTGGAGGTGGACGTGGAGGAGCAGAACGGAGAACCGCTCAACGATGCCATCTTCAAGCGCAACGCGGCGGTGGAAGAAGCCCTCAACTGTGTCATCGAGGACACCAATCACGGCATCAGCAATGTGATCGGCAATATTACGGCGGCGGCGCGCAAGGAGATCCTCTCCGGCGACTGCATCCATGACGTGATGTACGTCACCTCCGACCAGCTGTTCAGCATGGCCAACGAGAATATGCTGATGAATCTGGCGGATCTTGACGCACTTTCGCTGGATGAGCCGTGGTGGGACAGCGTTTACAACGAAATGGCCACCTTCAACGGCAAGATCTGGGGCGCATCCGGTGACGCTTTCCTGATGCCCTATGACTGCCAGTGGGCCATGTTCTTCAACGAGGATATTCTCGAAGCCAACAAGCTGGATATGCCCTATGATCTCGTCCGCGAGGGCAAGTGGACCATCGACAAGCTGCACGAATACTGCACGGCAGTGGCCAACCTTAACGGCGACGAATCCTTCGCATGGAAGGACGGCGGCGCGGCACTTTACGGCCTCGTCTCCCACACCCATGCGCCGGATAAGTTCATTTTCTCCGCCGACAACAACTACGTCACCAAGAAGGGCAATGAGCTGACCTTCACGGCGGATACCGAGCGTTACTACAACACCATCGAAAAGATTGCCGCTCTGCTTGGCGAGGAAGGAACTCATCTTGCGGGCAACAGCAACGACTTTGACACCGACCGTGGCTATGTGTACACCTTCCTGAACAATCGCGCGGCATTCCTGACGGCGGAGCTGAAGACCGCCAACAACATCCGCGATATGGAAGCGACCTTCGGCATCGTGCCGTTCCCGAAGTTTGACGAGGCGCAGGAGAACTACCGCACCAACCTGATGATCGAGCTGATGGTCATGACCATCCCCGCCATCTCAAAAAATGCGGAGAATGCGGCGATCCTCATGGATGCGCTGGCATATGAGAGCAGCCGGACGGTCGTTCCCACCTACTTCGATGTTATCGTGTCCCAGAAGGGCCTGCGCAATGAGGATTCCATCGAAATGATGGAGATCATGAAGGAGACCCGCGGCGTGGATATTGCCGTCGTTTACGGCTGGAACAGTGCCCTCAAGGATACCATCCGCACCAAGACCATGGCAGGCGACGCATCCGTAGCGTCGGATATCGCCAAGGGCAAGACCGCCATCGAAACCTCCATGAAGAAGTTTGTCGATCTGATGGGATTGTCGTAATCCGACACTTTTTGTAAAAAAGACTTGATTTTTTCCGCGATTTCCTGTATAATAGAAGTACAGGCGTGCATCGCCGAAATCGCAGGAAAGGAGAAAAAACATGGATCTTTTAAGAAAAATCTGGCCGACGCCCTTTAAGATCAAGGAAAAGGATGTCGTGTCCTTCATCATTCAGCTGGTCATCTTTCTGGTGATCTGCGCCGTTGTCGGCTGGCTCATCGGCATTATCGTCAAGATTCCGATCATTGGCATCATCTTCAGCCTTGTCGGTTCTCTCATGGGAATCTACAGCCTCGTCGGCATCATACTCTGCATACTGAAATTCCTCGGCATCGTTGCATAAAAACCGAACATCCCCGACTGCTTTTGCAGTCGGGGATGTGTTTATTTTACAGTAAATCTGCGATATCGTAGATGAGACGCTCGGTCTTTTCCCAGCCGAGGCAGGGGTCGGTGATGGATTTGCCGTAGATGCACTCGCCGATCTTCTGCGCGCCGTCCTCGATGTAGCTCTCGATCATGAAGCCCTTGACCAGCTTCTTCACGTCCGCATCATGGCGGCAGCTGTGGAGCACTTCCTTGGCAATGCGCACCTGCTGGAGATACTGCTTGCCGGAGTTGGAGTGGTTGGTGTCCACGATAAGGGCGGGATTTGCGAGGCCGCTGGCGTTGTAGGTCTCCGCCAGATGCACCAGATCCTCGTAGTGATAGTTGGGCTGAGACTGGCCGTGCTTGTTCACATAGCCGCGCAGGATGGCGTGAGCGATGGGGTTGCCGTCGGAGTGAACCTCAAAACCGCGGTAGATGAAGGTGTGCCTGTGCTGAGCGGCGGTGATGGCGTTCATCATGACGGAAATATCGCCGGAGGTGGGATTTTTCATGCCCACCGGGATATCGAGGCCGCTGGAGGTGAGACGGTGCTGCTGATTCTCAACGGAACGCGCACCGATGGCAACATAAGCGAGAATATCGCTGAGATAGTGATAGTTTTCGGGATAGAGCATTTCATCCGCGCAGGAGAAGCCCGTTTCCTTGAGGGCGCGCATATGCATCTCGCGGATGGTGACAAGACCCTTGTACATATCCGGCTTTTCGTTGGGATTGGGCTGATGGAGCATACCCTTGTAGCCGTCGCCGGTGGTGCGGGGCTTGTTGGTGTAGATGCGGGGGATGATGAAGATCTTGTCCGAAACCTTGTCCTGAACCGTGCGCAGACGGCTGATATAATCGATGACGCTGTCCTCATTGTCCGCAGAGCAGGGGCCGATGATGAGGATCAGCTTGTCGGATGCGCCGGTGAAAATGTCGCGGATCTCCGCCGCACGGTTTTTTACGAGAACAGCAAGCTCGTCCGAGAGAGGATACTGTGCTTTGACATCCTCGGGAACGGGGAGCTGACGTTCAAATGACATACTCATTGATGATTCCTTCTTTCTGGAGCAGAAAATTGCAGCAAGTATATTATACCACATTTTTTGCCGTTCGTCAATCGGGTGATATTTGTATTGTGTGATGAAATTTTCGCCTGAATTTCACATTCCGGCATACATTCTGACAACGGCGGGGCAAAATGTTACAAAAACGCCCTTGACACGGCGGGGCGGATGTGATATAATCAGAAAAAACAAAGGAGAATGCGCAAATGCTTGACAAACTTTTCAAAAGTGTGCTGGATCAGGATGAAGCGCCGGTGGTCATCTGCGATCTGGATTCCACCATCGTCTACATGAATCCCGCATCGGTGGCGCGGTATCATCACGACCTGACCGGAAAAAATCTGAAGGCCTGCCACAACGGGGATTCGGGCGGGAAGATCGACCGGGTGCTGCGCTGGTTTGCCGAAAGTCCGGCCAACAACAAGGTCTACACCTTCCGCAATGATGAGGAGAACAAGGATGTGTACATGATCGCCCTCCGGGATGAAACCGGTGCGCTCATCGGCTATTACGAAAAGCATTCCTACCGCAATCGCGAAACGATGGGGCTTTATGAGATGAAATAAGAATCAGGTGTTCCGGATGGAACACCTGATTTTCGCTTATTCTTCGGTGGTGGGCTTGTATTCCGTCTGCTCATCGCTCCAGCGGAGGATGGCGGAGGCGGTCAGATCCTTGATGGTTTCGCCGCCGTAAACGCCGTTGAAGGGCCAGCTCACATCCACATAGCAGGAGGTCTGTCCGTCCGTGTTGCGGTAGGTGTGAGAGGTGAAGGGCATGAAGGTGCGCTGGTGATTGGAGTTGGAGAGGGCGTTGGTGGAATAGGTGCGGGTGTCGCCGTCGATGGAGAATTTGCCCATGTCGATGCGCGCGCCGCAGTTGATGTCGAACACCTCAAGTCCCACATCAAACTGGATGGTGACTTCGCCGTCCGCATCCATTTTGCAGTCGTATTTCACCATCAGCCGCAGCTTTTCGCTCTGCTTCGAGATGATCTTGCCGGAAACAGGCTTGTCCGCGGTCAGCTGGCCGGTCAGGTTGATGATATCCACATCCGGCGGAAGCTCAATGGGAAACTCCGGCACGGTGATTTCCTCTTCGGTATCCTCCGGCTCCGGCGGCGCGGTGGTATCCTCCGGCTCCGGCGTATTCACGGTGGTCTCGGCATCCGTGTCCGCAAAGGGCGGCATCACCGGCTCGGTATCCGCCGTCTCAACCGGCTCCGCAGTGGTGTCGGCGGGGACGGGCTTTTCCGTATCCGTCGTCACCGGCCGATTGTCCGGGCGCACGTTGATGTCATCCGGCTTATCTGTGGGGGCGTAGATGATGGTGGGCGAGCTGTCATCGTCCGGGGAGGTTTCTATATCAATGCCGGTTCCTCCGCAGCCTGCAAGCAGCAGGGTGAGAAGAATGCAGAAAAATGCGAAAATGGCGGAATGTTTTGCCATGTTGATGTCCTTTCTTCATGGTTCGGGCAGGATGGAAATGCGTTATCAATTAAAGTATAGCAGATTTTTGTCGAGTCTGTGTTAATATTGTGTAAACAAAATTCGACAAATTGAAAATATGAACCGATTGTAAAATTTTCCCATGCGATTGCGGCGGGCGGAAAAATGTGGTATACTGAAAGCAGCCGATTTTTGACAGAACAGGGGACAACAATGAAAAACAAAGCCAACATCATCACCTTTTCAAGTCGCGGGTTCGGACGCACCCAGGAGGGCATTCTCGCATCGCTGGAGCGGAGACTGGCGGAGCTGCATCGCCTTTCGCCGGATCTCATCTGCTTCCCGGAGGAGGTGCTCATCTCCGGCGGCGATAAAAACAATCCGCGCTGGGAGGAAAACAATGCCGCCGCCCTTGCCCTGATGCGCCGCTATGCCGCTCTGTACCGCACCAACATCGTCTGCAATTTGGAAGAAGCGGCGCCGGACTATCCGGGCAAGCGGTACAATACCAGCTATGTCATCGACCGGGCGGGCGGGATCATCGGAAAATACCGCAAACGCTACATCACCTACCGCGCCATCGCCGGTGACGGGATCCCGGGCGAAAAGTTTGCGGTGGTGGATACGGACATCGGGCGCATCGGTCTTATGATCTGCTTTGACATCGGCTGGCGGGAGGATTGGCAGAGATTGGCGGACATGGGGGCGGACATTGTGGTCTGGCCGGCGGCCTATCACGGCGGCAACCTGATCAACGCCTACGCCGCGATCCATATGTACTATGTCATCACCTCGGTGTGGAACGGAGAAAGCCGCATCGTGAATCCGCTGGGCGACGATATTGCCGAGGGGCATCAATGGGACAGCTTTGTCAGCGGCACGATCTATCCCACCGGCGAGGTGTTCCATTTTGACAATCATTTCGATCATCTGCCGCGGCTGAGAGAAGCATACGGTGATCGGATCTTTGTGCAGGTGGAGGGAAAGGGCAATACCTTTCATCTCGGCGTGAACGATCCGGCGCTCAGCGTGGCGGAGATCAAAAAGACCTTCGGGATGCAGTCCTACGCGGACTATCACCGGCAGTATGGGGAAGAGAATGCCCGCCTGCGGGTGCAGTATCCGGAAGACTGATGCGATTTACCGGAATCAATGATGTATCAAATGAAAGAATCCTTTTACTCTGAAGCTTCTCATCAATTGCTGTTCACGGTATTTGACAGCAAAAAATTCAGAAAATCCGGCTATTTCCGGGTGCATCATCACGCCGAGCCGGAGCTTGGCTTCATCCTGTCCGGCAACGGTGAGTATCAACTGGGAAGCGTGCAATATGCCGCCGGGGATGGCGATCTTTTCCTCATCCGTTCCGGCGAGCAGCACTGTATGCCCGCCGTCGCCACAGAGGAGCTGACCATGTTCAACATCTACATCACGCCCTATTTTCTCTGGAATATCTGCGCGGATTTCATTGACAGCCGCCATCTTCATGCATTCGTTTGTGCGGAGCTGTCCGTCTGCCACCGATTCCGGGGATTCAGCGATGCCATGCTGAAGATCCGCGCACTGGCCGATAAACCGGAGGAGAACCGATTCCGCATCCGGAGCGCAGTGACGGCCATGCTGACAGCCATGGCGGAGGAGATGGAGCTTCCCGCAGAGTCGGAGAAGATCGGCGGCATTTCCGGAAGGCTGGCGGATGTTCAGCGGGCCGTGGCGTTCATTGATGCGCATTTTACCGAGCCGCTGACGCTCTGCGACATCGCCCGCGCCGCAAACATGAGCCGCTCCACGCTGTCCGGTCAGTTCAAGCTGGTGATGGGTATTCCGCCCTATGAGTATCTGCTGATCGCACGGGTGGAGCACGCCGTCACTCTGCTGCGGGAGTCGGAGCTGTCCGTCGTGGAGGCGGCACAGGAGAGCGGATTTGAGAATCTGGCGAATTTCAACAAGGCCTTCAAACGCATCACCGGCATGACCCCGCGGGATTGCCGCAAGGCCGGGCGATGATGGGAAAGGAGTGCAGATGAATCCCTATCTTACCAAGCTTTCGCGCATGGAATTTGTCATCACCTACGCCTGCACGGGCCGGTGCAGGCATTGCTCCGAAGGCGATCATCCGGCGCGCGGCGTGCATATTGACCCGGAGACGGCGGCAGAGGCGGTTCGGCAGGCCGCGTCCGCTTATCCCATGGGGACGATCATGACCTTCGGCGGCGAGCCCATGCTTTATCCCGAGGCGGTGTATGCCATCCACAAAGCGGCGGCGGAATCGGGAATTCCGCGCCGACAGCTCATCACCAACGGCTTTTTCAGTCGGGATGCGGCGAAGATCCGGGAAGCGGCGGAACGGCTGGCGGACTGCGGTGTCAATGACCTCCTGCTGTCTGCGGATGCGTTTCATCAGGAGACGATCCCGCTGGATATCGTCAAGCAGTTTGCAGAAGCGGTGAGGGGGGCGGGTGTTCCCATCCGCGTTCAGCCTGCATGGCTCGTTTCAAAGGATGCGGACAATCCCTACAATCGCCGGACGCGGGAGATTCTGGCGGAATTT
Organism: Oscillospiraceae bacterium; assembly: GCA_015064195.1. Next base: position 3,628 of record SVSO01000053.1, on the reverse strand, counting down.
GCGGCCATGGAGATCCGCGAAAACGACGGAAACGTGATCTTTCCCAGCGGAAACGCGCTCCGGTATCTGGCGGCGTATTTCGATCCCGCCCATCCGGTGAGCAATCCCTATGAGGAAGATCCCCGCTGTCCGCGCACCATCTCCGTTGATCCGGACGGAAGCGTGATGGGCGGCAATCTGTACCGGCAGACCATGGCGGAGATCCTCGCATCCTATGCCCCGGCTTGAAAAAGCACCTCCCATGAACCATGTTCATGGGAGGTGCTTCGGTTTACCTTACGACGGATGAATGACTGTAGATGTAGAATTCCTCCTGACTGGGTGCCCACGCCTTTTCTTTCGGCGGGAACGCGGCATCGAAGGCTTCCACGGCGGCGATGTCCTCACAGCAGTCGGCGGCGGTGCTGGGAATGTACATCCAGCCCCTGCCGTCCAGTGCGCCCGGAACAAGCTCACAGACAAGCAGTGCCGTCGGGAAATTGCCGGGAACGACGAAGCTGACGTTTTTCTTCTTGCAGCTGACAAATCCACGGCTCACATAGTTGCCGGGATTGCCGAAAATGATGTTCACATCGTACCCCATCCTCCGCGCGGCTTCAAAGGAATGCTCGATGAGCAGCTTCCCAAGCTTCCGGCGCTGATATTCGGGAGCAACGCAGAGCGGGCCGAAGGATAAAATCTCCCGCCGCTCACCCGCTTCATCCGCAAGCCACGCCTTGGTGTACATGATATTGCCGACGATTTTGCCGTCGATTTCCAGCACAAAGGCAAGCTCCGGGATAAAATCGGGATGGGAGCGCATTCTGTGGACGAAATAATGCTCGTCCGCTCCCGGCTTATAGACGTTCCAGAAAGCCTCGCGGGTCAGGTTTTCCACTTCACGGTAGTCTTTCTCGGTTTCCTGTCGTATCGTCAAATTTTCCATTTTTTGATCCTTTCATAAACTGTTGACGGTCAGATCACGAGAGGATTGCGGAACGGTATTTGCAAACCTCTCGTTTACAATACAAGTTCCAAGGTGTTGTTCTTCTTCAAACAGCATTCTCCAAAATAATAGATTCGGGAAATTCCCGTGAGGACAGTATAGCATATTTCCGCCGAAATTGCAAGGGGTTTGCCGGATTTTCGGATAAATTTTCCGTTTTCCGGCGCCAGACGGTTGAAACGCGGCGGATTTTGTGGTATAATGATGGTATAACGATTGAAAATCCGAGGAGATCATGCTGAAAAAACTGTACGATAAAAGCCAGCTCACATTCGCCATTCTCTGGATCATCGCATACTGCGTGCTGATGTCCGCCGGGGATTCCCTTTCCGAAGCCGTAGGGCTTGCAAAAGCGGTCACGCTTCCCATCGGCCTGCTGCTCTCCGGCATTCTGACGCTCTTTCTCCATCGCCACGGGCTGTTTGCGGCATACGGATTTTGCCGCGCCAAGGCATCGCCCCGCTCCATGCTCTGGTATCTGCCGGTGCTGCTCATGCTGAGCGCCAATCTGTGGTACGGTGTCACCTGCAATCTCGGCGCGCTTGAAACGGTGCTGTATATCCTCTCCATGCTCGCGGTGGGATTTCTGGAGGAAGTGATCTTCCGCGGCCTGCTGTTCGGCGCTATGCGAGGGGACAATCCGAGGGCCGCCGTCATCGTGTCCAGCGTCACCTTCGGCATCGGACACATCATCAATCTGGTGAACGGTTCCGGCGCGGAGCTGCTGCCGAATCTTCTGCAGGTGGTGTATGCCGTCGCCGCAGGATTTATGTTTGTGATGATCTACATGAAGACCGACAGCCTCATCGTCTGCATCGCGTCCCACGGCATCTTCAACGCCCTCAGCGTATTCGCGAACGAAGCATCGGCATCCGCGGGAATGCGCATTCTCACCGCGCTCCTGCTCACCGTCATCATGGCCGCGTATGCGTGGTATCTGGCGCTGAGCATGAAGCCGGATAAACCAAAAAAGGAGTAAACCATGCCCATTCAGATCATCCGTCAGGACATCACGAAACTGCATACCGATGCCATCGTCAATCCCACCAATGCGGAGCTTGTCCCCGGCGGCGGTGTGGACGAAGCCATCCACCGCGCCGCAGGGCCGCGACTTGCCGCAGCCTGTGCCAAGCTTGGCGGATGCGGAATCGGCGAGGCGAAGCTGACGCCCGCATTCGATCTGCCGTGCAGATATGTCATCCACACCGTCGGCCCGGTCTGGCGCGGCGGGGATCAGGGGGAGCGGATCCTGCTGGAATCCTGCTATGTGAAATCCCTTCAGCTTGCCAAAGCACGCCGGTGCGGGAGCATCGCATTTCCGCTGATCTCCTCCGGCACATACGGCTATCCCAAGGATCAGGTTCTGCGCATCGCCATGGACTGCATCGGCGAATTTCTCCGGAAGCATGAGATGACGGTGTATGTCGTCGTCTACGATAAGACCGCATACCGGCTCAGCGAGGAGCTGTACAGCGGCGTCACGGCGTACATTGACGATGTGTATACCGGCGATGAAAACAGGCTTCCGTTGGAGCGTGTCCTGCTGAAGCGGCGGAATTCCCGCAGAGAATCCGCGCCCATGGAGGATCTCTGCGAAGCCTGCTGTCTGCCCGCATCCATGCCCCATCCCGCAACGCTTGATGAAGAACTGCGCTCCATGGACAAAGGCTTCGCGGCGACGCTGTTCGATTATATCGACGCGAAGGGCATGACCGACGTGGAATGCTACAAGCGGGCCAACATCGACCGCAAGACCTTCTCCAAGATCAAATGCAGTAAGAATTACAAGCCGGGCAAGGCGACGGTGCTGTCCTTTGCCATCGCTCTCCGGCTGACGCTGGAGGAAACGAATCACCTGCTCAACACCGTGGGGCTGTCCCTGTCACGGAGCAGTAAATTCGACGTGATCGTGGAATATTTCATCAAAAACGGCAAATATGATATATACGAGATCAACGAAACGCTCTTCGCATTCGACCAGATGCTGCTGGGCGCGTAGTTGACCGGGACGGAGGATAACATGACCGAAGTTGTGGCCGCTCTCCTGTGGGAGGGCGGGAGATTCATGATCTGCCAGCGGCCGGCAAATAAAGCGCGGGGACTTTTGTGGGAATTCGTCGGCGGAAAGGTTGAGGCAGGCGAAACAAAGGAGCAGGCACTCATCCGCGAATGCCGGGAGGAGCTGGCTGTCACGGTCGCGGTGGGGGATGTCTTTCTGGAGCTTGTGCATGACTATCCGGATATGACCGTGCGCCTGACGCTCTTTCATGCGGCGATCGCCGACGGCACACCGCAGAAGCTGGAGCATGCGGACATTCGCTGGCTCACGGTCGAGCAGATCGACGCGTACGATTTCTGTCCGGCGGACGAGCAGATCCTGCAGCGTATCAAGGCGCTGTACGGTCGGCCGCAGCAGACGTTTCTTCTCGATCTGCAGGCGCTTTCATCGCCTGCGGCGCTGCATGAGCGGCTCAAAACGGTACTGCAGCTGCCGGAGTGGTACGGCGGAAATCTGGATGCCCTGTGGGATTGCCTGACGGGCCGGTTCTCCGCGCCCGTTCTGCTGCGCGTGATCGGTGTGCAGGAGCTTCCGGACACGATGCGCGGCACGGCTGCGGGCCTGCGCCGCGTGTTGAGCGATCT
>SVSO01000052.1 GCA_015064195.1 Oscillospiraceae bacterium | reverse complement strand
TTCCCGATTACGGCTTCCATGTACGCGAGGAACAGATTGAGCTGAGCAAGCAGATCTATCGGGGTTTTACCGGCTATAACGCATCTCTCTGCGAAGCCGAGGTTGGAACCGGAAAATCTCTCGCCTATATCACGATCCCCGACAAACCCGGTCTGGGCATTGAAATCAACGAGGAGGCGTGTCTGGCACATCCGTATCAGATCCATACCCTGCGTCACTATACCGGTGCACTTACGGATATCAGACCGCCCAAAACTGCATTTTATTTTTAAGGAGTTAACGATGAACCGAGCAGTATTTGTAACAGGAGCAGCAAGTGGGACCGGATATGCGATTGCATCACGGTTTGCGAAAGAGGGCTTTGATGTATTCGTGACTTCCCGTGACGGTGATCGCGCACAGGCAGCCGCCGACCGGATCGCTGCAGAATACGGCGTGTTTGCAAAAGGCTTCGCACTTGACATCCGCAGCGAAGCGCGTGTGATCGATATTTTCAACGAGATTGATGGGATGGACAAAATGGTCGAAACCATCGTCCTGAATGCGGCAGATCTCGGTTATGGTACGAATCCCGCAGAAGGGCTTGATTTCTTCACACAGTCTGTAGAGGAATTCGGCTGTGTATTGGAGACCAACCTTGTCTGGAACTTTATGATGATTCGTCAGGCTGCATTGCGGATGCGGGATCATGGAAAAGGATCGGTCGTCTTTATCGGCTCCAATACCGCGTATCGTGCAATCCCCAACCGTGCGGCGTACTGTGCCTCCAAGGGCGGCATGATTGCATTGGCGAAAGCATTTGCTGTGGATCTCGGTCCCTTTGGTATCCGCGTCAACATTGTCCTGCCCGGTACGATCAAGACTGATCGCTGGACAGCAATGGGCGATAAGCAGATCGTCAATGGTGAGCTGACACCCATCGGCGACATCTCCGACTTTGAGGATATCGCGAATGCGACGTGGTATTTCGGTTCGGATGAATCCAAAAATGTCACTGGTGCCGAGTTGATCGTAGATGGAGGAATGAGTTGTCAGTTGTATCCGAGAAAGCTGAATGAATGGAAGACTGCGGCACAACGGGAATAACACAAGCTGTATTTATCCCGGCAAAAAGGATTCGCTATACCGGGAGAATAAAAAGAATATAACAGAATCGGAGGCTGTCATGTAAAAGCATGGCAGCCTCATTGTGATACGGACAGCGGAGCTCCATCAAGCCGGGGAGACGATGCTGAGAATTAAATGTAAACAATCATGAATACGGTTGAAATATACATTGTTTTGTGTTAAAATCAATATAAGGAGAGCGGTGGATCCAGAAGTACGAAATAAAATGAAGAGGTTGGGAAATGAAAAAATCAGACATAACAAAAGAAAAAATACTCCGTGCGGCGGAGACGGCATTCGGAGAACGGGGACTGTACGGCGCACGGGTTGATGAAATCGCGGCGCTTGCAGGTGTCAACAAGCGAATGATCTATGCGCACTTCGGCAGCAAGGAGGAGCTGTATGTGGCTGTGCTGGATGAGGTGTACAGTCGCATTGCCGATCAAGAGCAGCAGATCCTTTCCGATGATGCCGATCCGGCGGCGCTTATGCGAAAAATAATCGAGGGGAATTTTGAATTTTTATGTCATAATCCAACCTTTGTAAAAATGGTGCTATGGGAGAATCTGAACGGCGGCGAATATTTGAAGCGTTCCGTTGCCAAAACCAAAAAGGGGGCATCCTTTCTCAAGCTGCGTGAAATTCTGGAGAGGGGCATGAAGGAGGGCGTTTTCCGCGATGATATCGATATGGACGAGGTGATTCTGTCAAGCCAGATGTTTGTGTATTCCTATTTCTCGAACACGCACACGATGTCCTACATAATGGACCGGGATTTTCTGGGCGAGGAATCTGTAAAAAAACGCTGTCGGCATATAACGGAAATGATCCTTGGCCATATCTTAAAAACCGGCGTGAACGGCTGAACTGCGCGGCTGTCCGATCCTGTCGGACAGCCTGTTTTTCTGTTTTTTTCAAAAAACCATTGACGAACGGCAAATATTGTGGTATAATCAAAAGTAACCAACTGGTTACTGACGAATAATGGAGGAAGATCATTATGTGGACGGAAGAAAAGCTGGATGAGCTGCTCTCGCAGCCATCAGATGCACTGACAGAGGATATCAAAAAAATAGACGGCGACATTATGGTGCTCGGTGCAGGCGGAAAAATGGGGCCGACATTGTGTACGCTTGCCAAGAATGCGATCCGCCGGGCCGGCATTGACAAGCGTGTCATCGCCGTTTCGCGGTTTACCGATCCCATCGCTGCCGAACTGCTTCACAAAAACGGAGTCGAAACGATCAGCTGCGACCTTCTCGACACCGATAAACTGCGCGCGCTTCCCGATGTGAAAAATATCATCTATATGGCGGGCAGAAAATTCGGCACAGACGGCGCTGAATGGCAGACATGGGCGATGAATGCCACACTTCCCGCGTTGGTGGCGGAAAAATTCAAGGGCGCGAATTTTGTTGTGTTCTCATCGGGCAACATCTATCCCATCGTTCCGCTGTCATCGGGCGGATGCACCGAGGCTGACAGAGTCGGCCCCATCGGTGAATATGCGATGAGCTGTCTTGCACGCGAGCGTGCATTTGAATATGCGGCACACCAATACGGCTCGAAGGTGTTCATCTATCGCCTGAACTTCGCGGTCGATCTTCGCTACGGCGTGCTTTACGATATGGCCCGCAAGATCCTTGACGGCACACCCATCGATATAACCACCCCTGCGCTCAACTGCATCTGGCAGGGAAGTGCCAACGAGATCGCGATCCGCGGTCTGCTTCACGCACAGTCGCCTGCCAAGATCATGAACGTGACCGGCCCGGAAATCGTGTCGATCCGGAAAGCCGCAAAGGAGCTTGCAGGCTATCTCGGCAAAGAAGCGATTTTTGAAGGAAATGCAGGCACAGATGCGTATCTGAACGATGCTTCGGAGGCGATGGAAACCTTCGGCTATCCGGCAGTGAGCATAAAAACGCTCATACGCTGGCAGGCGGAGTGGATCCTTGACGGCGGCCGCGCACTCGGGAAACCGACACATTTTGAGGAACGGAAAGGAAGCTACTAAAATGGACAGACGGACAAAAGCACTTGAAATATTAAAGGCAGGAACGGTCATTCCTGCTACCCCCCTCGCACTTACGGCAGAGCAGAAGTTTGACGAAGCATCCCAGCGCCGCCTTACGAGATACTATCTTGAGGCAGGTGCGGGCGGCATCGCGACGGCGGTACACAGCACGCAGTTTGAGATCCGTGATCCCAAGATCAATCTGTTTGAAACGGTGATCCGCACCGTTTCCTCGGTGATCGGCGATTTTGAAGCGGAGACGGGCAAAACCGTCGTTAAGGTGTGCGGCGTATGCGGCGTTACGGAGCAGGCGGTATCCGAAGCGAAGCTTGCAAAGGCGTGCGGCTATGATGCGGTGCTGCTGAGTCCCGGCGGACTTCGCGATTATGATGAGGATTATATGATCGAGCGCACCAAGGCTGTGGCAGAGGTTATGCCGGTTATCGGCTTTTACCTGCAGCCGTCGGTGGGTGGACGGGTTTTCACCTATTCCTACTGGGAGAGAGTATGCGAGATAGAGGGCGTTGTGGCGATCAAGTGCGCGCCGTTTAATCGTTATCTGACACACGATGTCGTCCGTGCCGCAACACTTTCCAGCCGTGCGGATGATATTGCGCTCTACACCGGCAATGATGACAATATTGTTGTCGATCTGCTCACCGAATACCGCTTTATCAAGGACGGCAAATGCGTTACGGGACGCTTTTCGGGCGGACTTCTCGGCCATTGGAGCGTCTGGACAAAGCGCGTTGTCGAGATGTTTGGCTCGCTTCAGGGAGCAGAGCCGACTGCTGAGCTTCTGTCGCTTGCCGCCGAAATAACGGATGCCAATGCCGCAATTTTCGATGCTGCACACAATTTCGCAGGCTGTATCCCCGGTATCCACGAGATCCTTCGGCGTCAGGGACTGCTTGAGGGGATCTGGTGCTTAAACCCCGATGAGGTGCTCTCCGAAGGTCAGGCCGAGGAGATCGAACGGGTCTGCAAGGCGTATCCGCATCTCTGCGACGACGAATTCGCGGCGGAATTCTTAGCAAATTACAAGGCGTAATGTAAAACAAATCCCCCCCGCTGTTCTCAAACGAGATTGGCGGGGGATGTCCGTTTTTGTCGGATTTTTGCAAGATCCATAACGAAAAGGAAGCACAGAATTCTGCGGAATTCTGTGCTTCTTCGTATGCGGTTTTGCGTGCTGTTGCAGAAGCAGAACAAATGGGATAAACCGTCCAAGCTGGCGGCTGTTTGCGAGTTTAAAGACTACAGTTGGATTTTTTATGTTGAAACTATCGGTATATTCGATTGTTTCAGCATATTTTTTGTGATATAATAATAGCAGAAAACAAAACCGGAGGTATACCTATGTCACTGAGTGAACGCATCAAATCTCTTCGCCGCTCTATCCACATGACACAGACGCAGCTGGCGGAAGCGCTGAACATTTCTGAGCAGGCGGTTTCCAGATGGGAAACCGCGCAGTCAGCTCCCGACATCTCCATCCTTCCCGAGCTTGCAAGGCTGCTCGGCACATCTACCGATTATCTGCTCACCGGCAAGGATAATGTGCGCTATGTTACCGTCACGCCGTATGATCTCTGCCACGACCGCAATCTCAGTGTGCGCCCCAAGGTGGATCTGCCGCGGACGGGTTACAACAATATCGAGGTGCCCAAGACTTTTCCGCCCCGCGGAATGCAGAAGATCGAGAATTACGAGCCGCTTCCGGTTCCCTATCTCCGCCGGCCGCCCAAGGTGATCGACATTTCCATCGGCCGCCAGCTGTTTGTGGACGATTTTCTCATTGAAAAATCCACCTTCATCCGCCAGTATCATACGCCCCGCCGCTATCCCGGCAATCCCATCTTTTTCCCGGAAACGGAGCTGGAGCTTGGCAGGAACGGCCACGTGGCCATGGCCGCTCCCTTCAGTGACGGCGTGTGGTACGACGGCACGGACGGCAAATTCAAGATGTGGTATCAGGCGGGCTGGTTCGACGGCACGGCGTATGCGGAAAGCGATGACGGCATCCACTTTGTCCGTCCGGATTTTGGCATCGACGGCAACCGCGTGATCCCGGTAACGAACGGCGAAATGCGTGACAGCTGTGCGGTGGTGCTCAACCGTTATTATGAAGAGGACCGCCCGTACAAGATGTTTCTCTATAACCGTCCCGGAGGCGGCGAAATCCTCGATTCCGCCGACGGAATTGCATGGGAAAAGCGCACGAACACCGGTGATCTCGGCGACCGCTCCACCATTTACTATAATCCTTTCCGCAAAAAATGGGTCTACAGTATGCGCACCGATTTCGGCGCGGCGGGCAGCTTCCGCGCACGCTCCTATATGGAGGCCGATACACTGGAGGACGGCGCATCGCTGAACGACCATGTGTACTGGACACGTGCCGACCGCCTCGATCCTGTTCATCCCGAAATCGGCGACCGACCAACGCTCTACAATCTCGACTGCATCGCCTACGAATCCGTGCTGCTCGGCGCATTCGATCTGTTCCTCGGGCCGGAGAACAACTTCGGCAATGCCACCGGCATTCCCAAGCACACCGAGCTTCACCTCGGCTGGAGCCGCGACGGTTTCCACTTCCATCGTCCCGAGGTTCGCACGCCCTTCCTTGCGCCAAACCGCGCTGATCCCGAAAGCTGGGAACGCGGCTATATCCATTCCAACAACGGCATCTGCATCATCAACGGCGATGAGCTTTGGTTCTATTACACCGCCTTCAAGGGCGATACGACCCGCATCCATCGACCGACGCAGGAGGACGGAATGTATGCCAACGCCTCCACGGGGCTGGCCATTCTGCGGCGGGACGGTTTTGCCTCGCTGAACGCGATGGGATACCGCGCCTCCATGACGACCCGCGCCCTGTGGTTCCACGGCGAATACCTCTTTGTCAATGCGGATTTCCGAAGTGGCGGTCTGCGGGCGGCGATTCTGGATGAAGACGGAAAGCAGATACCCGGCTATGAGCTGGAAAACTGCGTCACCATGTCGGAAAACAGCACAAAATACCGGCTCACATGGCGGGATCATGCTACTCTGTCCGAATTGTCCGACACCGTCATCCGCCTGCAGTTTGAGGGTGTCAACGGTCAGCTGTATTCCTTCTGGATCTCCGACCATGAGGACGGACGAAGCCATGGCTGTCTTGCCGCCGGCGAGGTTGGCAAGAAGGGGCTGTGGGACGAATAATACCGGATACAATAATTTTTGTAAAAATATTTGAAAGGAGCAAATACCATGAAAAAGCGCATTTATGCCCTCGCATCCATTCTTACCATCGCAGCCATTCTCGCAGGCTGCGGCGGTGGCACATCGGCAGATACAACAGGAGCGGCTGACACCACGGAAACGACAGCACCGGAATCCACTGGCTACGCCTCGTCCATCGAAGCCAAGGATTTCGGCGGCGAGACGATCACGTTTCTGACCTATAAAAACGAAGAAGTGCGCAATTCCACCATGGATTTGGCGGCGGATGAGCAGAACGGCGACGTGCTCAACGATGCAATTTTCACCCGCAATATGCTGGTCGAAGAAAAATTTAACGTGGATCTTGTGCATTCGGAACAGAAAGATGCACCAACTGCGCTGAAAAACGCAGTTCTCTCCGGCGACGGCACTTATGATGTATCTCTTATTCAGTCATTGACGAATTTCCAGCTCGGACTTAAAGGAAATCTCCACAATATGAACGATATGGCCCACATCGATCTTGAAAAACCGTGGTGGAACAGCAAAGTTGCAGCGGATACGGAGATCTTTGGTGTCAACTATTTCTATATCAGTGATATGAACCTTGACACATGGATGCAGAGCTATGTGGTCTACTTCAACAAACAGCTGGCGGATGAATACAAGGTGGAAAATCTCTATGACACCGTGCGGGACGGCAAGTGGACGATTGCAAAGTTAGATGAGATCACCCGCACGGTCTACACCGATCTGAACGGAAACACCGAATACGACGAAAACGACCTGTACGGCCTGTCCTCCTGCTCCATCTGCATCGACTGCTTCTGGGCATCCAGCGGCATCACCTTCGTGGGAAAGAATGACGCAGGTGAGCTTGAGCTGACTATTGGCGACGGTTTCTACGATGCGTATGAGCAGATCTCCGAGCTTCTTCAGGCGCCGGAAATGCTCTACACCGACCGTCCGCAGTATACTTCCAAGCGCGACACCTACGACCGCGACGCATTCAAGGAGGATCGCGCTCTGTTCTTCATCGAAGGTCTGTGCATCGCCGAAGCGGATCTGCGCGAAATGCAGACGGATTTCGGTATTCTCCCGATGCCCAAATACAGCGAGGAGCAGGATACTTATATCACCTATTCCCATTCTTACCACAATTCTTCGATCTCCCTGCCGATCACGCTGACCGGCGATCGGCTGGATATGGTCTGCATGATCCTCGAGGATATGGCGTATTTTTCCATGGAGCACGTTCGTCCGGCGTATTATGATAAGGTACTCTCCGGTAAGATCGCAAGAGATGACGATTCCGTCGATATGCTGGAAATCATCACGCAGAATGTATCCTATGATTTAGGATTTTTGGTGCTGGGCGACAATCTTCTCAACATGAGCGGTCTGCGCAAAGCTGTATCCAATGCCAGCCCCGCCGCATCCTACATTGCATCCAAGGAAACCGCCAGCAATGCAGCACTGAAAAAGGCAATGGAATCCGTGCTTGATAACAAAGGCGAGTGATTTGACTGCAATAAGAAGGCCGCCGATGCCGCATTTCGCAAGATTCGCATAACATTGCCGGCCGGATGAATATTGCCCCGCAGACAATGGGGATATAACTGACAAAGAGCAGCATAGAGGATTCCTCGATGCTGCTCTTGTCTTTTTGTGTTTATTTGTCAGATCACGCTCATTCAAAGGATGCCCGGATGTCAAGGCTGATGTCTGCCGGCAATCCTGCTTACGACAGCACAGAGCGCAATCGTGATAAGCATATCCGGTAAGGTATTACCGACAACCATATCAACGTGCATCAGCAATCTGTAGATAACAAAGCCAATCAGCCAAATGATCAGATTTTTGATATTGAACGCACTTGTCTCCGTATTCTGCTTGAGGATAAAGAAATCCGCAATCTGTATGGCGATCATGGGTGCAAATACCGAGCCGATAAAGTACAGAAAATCGGTAATATCAGCAAGAGGCAGGAAGATTGCACCGAGGGTACCGATGATCGTCACCGCCGCAGCAAACCATTTTCCGCTGATCTTTGATGATAGCGATTCACTTGAAATACCGGCAGAGTAGGCATCGAGAAAGGTTGTGGTAACCGTAGAAAAAACGATGATTAAAAGACCGGCGATGCCAAGACCTGCCTTCACCATGATCTGCGCAATGTCAGACTCACCGGTGAAGATACCCGCACCCATGCCGATAACATACATCCACAAGCTTACGATGCCGTATGTAACCGCGCTGACAGCCGTAGCTTTGACAGGCTTCTCTGCCTCTCGGGTATAGTCGCTGATGAGCGGCAGCCATGAAAGCGGCATGGCGACAGAAAGCTCCACTGCCGCACCAAAGGTCATTTTTTCACCGGCAATGCTCCGGTCACTCGCTTTCCCGAAAATCACAAAGCTGAGAATGATCGTCAGGACGAATAAAGCTCCCATCGCGGCAGTGTTTACTTTGCCGAGATTTTTAATGCCGATCAGAATCCAAAGAATAATCAGGGCACCGATGATAATGCACCAGATCCAATTTCCGATTTGAAAAATACCGTTTGCCGCAAGCGCTCCGTCATAGATCATAATTGCTGTCCAACCGACAAGCTGAATGATGTTAAGCACAGAGAATAACAGAGCACCTTTACTGCCGAAGCTCATCTTGGCGGTTTCCATAGCACTCCTGCGAACCTTGCCGCCGATCAGTCCCGCAAAGAACAGCATCGTGCATCCAATGATATGACCGACTAAGATGGCAAGTAAGCCTTTGGAAAAGCCGAGCGGTGCAAAGTAGGTACCGGTTAAGATTTCCGCAATGGAAACTGCGGCTCCGAACCAAATCAGTCCGTTTTCAAAGACGGATGTACGTTTTTCTTCCATTTCACTCCGCCTCCTTTGCATATTTCCCCTGCAGGTCGAAGTTATGCATCATCGGGCCTGAGCCTTGTCCCAGGTCAAGCTGTGCCGAAAGCGCATCGGAAATATAGTCTTTGCCTATTTTTACGGACATTGCAAGGTCATAGCCCTTGGCCAGATTGGAAGCGATAGCCGACGAGAGCGTACAGCCTGTGCCATGGGTGTTTGGATTGTTGATGCGCTTGCCGCTGAACCATACCATTTTACCGTTTGCATACAAAAGATCATTGGCATCGTTTATGCTGTGACCGCCCTTTATCAGAACGGCACAGCCATAGGTATCGCCGATGAATTTTGCCGCAGAAAGCATATCGTTTTTGCTTTCGATGGTCTTTCCCGAAAGCACCTGCGCTTCGGGGATATTCGGTGTAACGAGGACTGCAGCGGGCAGGAGCTTCTCGGTCAACGTCTGCACCGCATCGGTCTTCATCAAAGAAGAACCGCTGGTGGCCATCATAACGGGATCGACTACCACATTTTTTGCCTTGTGGAAGCTGAGCCTGTCAGCAATCACTTTGATCAGTTCCGATGAGCTGACCATGCCGATTTTTACGGCATCGGGGTAAATATCCTCGAATACCGCATCCAATTGCTTGCTCAGGAATTCCGGGGTTGATTCCTGAATCGCTCTCACGCCGGTCGTGTTCTGTGCCGTCAGCGCTGTGATCACACTCATAGCATAAACACCATTCATCGTCATCGTTTTCAAATCTGCCTGAATGCCGGCGCCTCCACTGCAGTCACTTCCTGCAATGGTCAATGCTGTTTTCATTTTCATAAAATTTCTCCTTTCATTGTTCAGCATCGTTTTATATAGCGGCATAAGGTGGTGCCCCCAATCTGCCGCATTTTGGATTAGATCAGAGCAAGCACGTTCGCTCGCGCTTTCAGTTTCTCCGCCGCAATCTTCGGATCATCCGCTTTCATAATGGCGGAAACCGCACAGATTCCGGCGATGGGGATGCCTGCGAGAATATCGAGGTTGCCTGTGTTCAGTCCACCGATGGCGTTTACGGGAATCGGTACAGCACGGCAGATATCGCGAAGCGTATCGACGGAAGTGAGAACCGTTTTCACCTTGGTGGTTGTGGGATAGATCGCACCCACACCGAGGTAGTCCGCTCCCTGTCCGTATACATCCAGTGCCCACGGTACCGTTTTTGCAGTTGCGCCGATGATTTTCTCCTCGCCGAGTATCTTCCTCGCCTGTGCTATCGTCATGTCCTCTGCGCCGAGATGTACACCCTCCGCATCCACGGCAAGCGCAACGTCCACACGGTCGTCAATAATCAGCGGTACGCTATATTTTTTCGTCAAAGCATGAACCTTTTCCGCCAGAGTGATGTATTCTCTGGTGGTTTTGTTTTTCTCACGGAGCTGGAGCAGCGTTACGCCGCCCATGAGTGCTCGTTCCACGCGGTACAGAAATTCCTCTTCCGCGTAGTTCGTGCTGTCAGTAATAAAATACAGACTTGTATCAAAGTTTTTCATTCTCACACCTCACACATACAAATAATCATTCAGAACCGGCTGCAGACCTTCATCCGAAATGTCCCTGTACATCTTGTCAAGGCTGCGGTTATCGTCGATCTCAAACTGCTCGTCGCCCTGTACTTCATCGGTTTCTTTGCCGGTGTATTTGCTTTCGTGATCGCCGATGCCGGTGGAAACACCTGCCGACACCTTGGTGGCGGCGATCTTCACGATGCCGTTGCGAAACGCCGCGCTCTCACGGGAGGATACCGTGATTCCGACGAAGGGCAGAAAAATGCGGTAGGCGCAAAGCACCTGACAGAGCTGCTTTTCCCCGACATCCATGGGACTTATTTTATCGTTGTTGATGATCGGGCGCAGTCTCGGACAGGACAGGGACATTTCGGCGTGAGGATACTTTCTCTGCAAGTAATAGACGTGCAGTGCGCTTGCCAGAGCATCTTTGCGGAAGTCTGACAGACCAAGCAAAGCCGAGAATGCCACGCCCCTCATACCGCCGCGAAGCGCACGCTCCTGCGCATCAAAGCGGTATGGCCACACACGCTTGTGACCGAGCAGGTGAAGCTGTTCGTACTTGTCGGTGTCGTAGGTTTCCTGAAATACGGTCACATAATCCGCACCGCATTCGTGGAGATACTTGTATTCATCGGTATTCACAGGATAGATTTCCAGTCCGGCCATGCGGAAGTATTTCCTCGCCAGCCTGCAGGCTTCGCCGATGTATTCCACATTACTCTGCGCACGGCTCTCGCCGGTCAGGATCAGAATTTCCTCCATACCGCTGTCGGCAATGACTTTCATCTCTTTTTCAATCTGCTCCATACTGAGCTTCATGCGCTTGATGTGATTGTAGCAGTTAAAGCCGCAGTACACACAGTAATTCTCGCAGTAATTGGCGATGTAAAGCGGGGTGAACAGATAAACCGTGTTGCCGAAGTGCTTGCTTGTTTCAAGTCTTGCACGCTGAGCCATCGGTTCAAGGAACGGCTCCGCTGCGGGGGAAAGCAGTGCTTTGAAATCTTCTATCGTGCAGGTGTCGTGTTCCAATGCTGCCTTAACGTCAGCGGCAGTGTACTTTGCAGGTTCATAGGCGTTCATCTGCGCCATGACGCTTTCACACACATCGGATTCGATCACTTCCATCCCCGGCAGATATTCCATATGATTTTTGCGGGAAGACGGATCGGTTTCAAGCTTGTGCTTTTTTGCAAGTGCATCCGGGGACAGATGCTCCGAATCCACAAAAAATTGATTTTCCATCGGCGTACCTCTTAATCGCGCAGGAATCCCGTCAGAGGATCGGAAGCCGATGCGCCGCGGGTCAGCACTCTGCCAAGGCCGGAAAGGTATGCCTTACGACCGGCTTCAATGGCATCCCTGAAAGCGGATGCCATCAGCGGAAGATCTCCTGCGGTGGCAAGTGCGGTGTTTGCCATAATTGCCGCCGCGCCCATTTCCATCGCTTCACAAGCCTGCGAAGGTCTGCCGATACCCGCATCCACAATGATGGGAAGATCGATCTCGTCGATGAGGATCTGAATGAATTCCCTGGTCGCAAGACCTTTGTTGGAGCCGATGGGAGATGCCAAAGGCATAACACTTGCGGCACCTGCGTTTACAAGGTCGCGGGCAGTGTTCAGATCGGGATACATATATGGCATAACCACAAAGCCTTCTTTGGCAAGGATTTCGGTTGCCTTGACGGTTTCCACGTTGTCGGGAAGCAGATATTTGGAGTCGCGCATGATTTCGATCTTAACAAAGTTACCGCATCCAAGCTCTCGGGCAAGGCGCGCGATACGGACTGCTTCCTCTGCGTTTCTTGCTCCCGAGGTGTTGGGAAGAAGTGTGATCCCTTCGGGGATATAATCAAGGATGCTTTCCTGTTCCTTGGTGTTTGCACGGCGGACGGCGAGGGTGATGATCTCTGCCCCTGCATCCTTAACTGCCGCTTCGATCAGCTTCATCGAATATTTTCCCGATCCGAGAATGAAACGGGAGTGAAATTCGTGTCCGCCGATGATCAGTTTGTCGTTGTTCATGTTATATTCCTTCTTTCATTAAGTTTCCAGTTGACCTGCCAGGATACGCAGAACGGTATGTGCCTGATGCGCGGCACAGAGCATGACACGGGAAGCCACAAGACTGCCTGCCTCTGATACATCGCTTGTTCCATCACCGCAGAGATAAAACCGTTTTGCTATCTTTCGTGTTTGAATTGTGTTTGCGCTTCCCATTCCTGCCATTCCCGAAGCAGCTACAAGGTATTTGTCGGGCATTGTTTCAAGAACAAGGTTTGTCAGCATCGCCTTACACTCCGCATCGTCAAAGGCTTCGCAGATAATATCTGCATTTTTCAGCAGATAGGCGGCGTTATTTTCCGTAATTCTTTCGGTATATGCTTCCAGCTCAATATACGGTGCAATCTCTCTGATGTTTTCAGAAAGCGCATCCGTTTTATTCATGCCTGTCTGGTTTGCTTTATATTGCTGTCGGTGCAAATTGGTGATATCCACGCGGTCAAAATCGCAGAGGATCAGCTTTCCTATACCCGCTCTTGCGAGAACTGTGGCGATATTTGAGCCAAGACCGCCAAGACCGCATACGGCAACCGCAGCCGATGAGAACGCATGGTGCAGCTTCTTACCATGGCGTTCTTCTAAAGCTTTCTTCCATTCTTCCTTTGTCGGTATCACTTAACCGCCTCCCACAAAGCTGACGATCTCTATGCTGTCGCCGCCGCACAGTACGGTTTCGCCATACTGTGCCTTGGGAACGATCTCTCCGTTGCGCTCGACCGCGATCCGCTTCCTGTCATAGTTCGTTTCCGCAAGATATTCGGCAATGGTTTTGCCCGCGATATCCTTGGGTTCTCCGTTTACCTTTACCATTTCACACCTCCAAAAAATGCAGCAAAAAAAGGAGTTACCGATTCGGTAACTCCAAAAATTCATTTGATCCTCCCAATATCCTTGTATCAGGCATCCCTACGTTGGCATTATCCAAATCAGGTTCTCGGTCGAAGGTCACACCTTCCTCTCAGCCTGTATACAAGCTCCCGTTTATTCAATTGCTGCTACCATTATACACCCATTCACACAAAAATGCAAGAGAATTTGTAAAAGATACAATTCGTTCAAAATTGGATTCACTCCCGAAAGGATCAGGATCCCTTCCGGTTGCAGCTCCCTTTTCGGCGAATTTTTATTGATGAATAGTCGGAAAAGGTACATAATGGTGTGGAGCAAAAATCAATTCAGGGAAGGAAAAAACTATCATTTTGCTCGCTTTAGCTGTTGGCGAAGCTTGCCCCCTCACCGCTCCATCAACACAGAAGCAAAATCCGGGAATTGACTCCATCGGTATCCGCGGAAGACGATGGAATAGTTCGCATGATCGGATTGCTGTGCGCATTTCAGAAGGATCGTATTCTCGCCCTTCAAAAGCGTCACCGAAAAGTGCATATTCTCAAGCGTCCACCACTTGGTTTGATCGCTCATGCCGATGAACTTGCCGTTCACCCAAAGCTTGAACGGGGCAGTGTGACCGACAGCAAGCTCGACCTTTCTTTCTTCCGGAGAGATCAGCCTGCGTACAAGATAATCCACGTGCGCACCTTCGTATTTCTGAATTGCCGCAGTGTCGAACAGATCCTCATGGATGGAAATCCGCTCGGGGACACACTCCGCTTGGCCATCCGGTTCGATGCC
>SVSO01000051.1 GCA_015064195.1 Oscillospiraceae bacterium | reverse complement strand
CGGATGCGGCAGTATTCGAGGGTGAAGTTACGGTTACGCCCAACACATGGCAGGAGATCAGCTTCCGGATCAAGGATTTCACCACGCTGACCAAGGGCGATCTGTCCCTCGTCAAGCTGTGGATGCGCACGGCAGATGCCGCGCCGGTCGATGGCGAATACGGTCTCTGGCTTGAGACGGTGACGCTTCACACCAAGGGCGGACTGTCGGTCATCGGCTGGATTCTCCTCATCCTGCTCATCCTCGTGCTGATACTGGTGGCCGGTTACACCGCGCTCTACATCCGTGCGCAGTACATCCGTGCCCAGCGGCGCAAACGCCGTGCGGCCGAGATGGCACGCATCCGCCGCGAACAGCTTCGGATGCAGGCGATGAATCAGACCCGGGAGATGAACCCGCCGGTCTACGCCCGCAACAAGAACCTCACCACGCAGAACATTCCGCGCTATCGCGGCGACGATTATTAAGAATAAAACACCGCTTCCCGAATGGAAAGCGGTGATTTTGTACGTTTGCACGCTGTCTGAACGGTTATTGACGGATGAAGCGCTTGATCGCTTCGATGAAATCCGGATTGCCGTTGTAGGCTGTATGCGAAAAGCCGTTCATATACATAAAGGTGTTTTTGCTGTCCGGATAGCCGAAATGCCGCATGGTGGCCTGCAGAAGCTTTACCTGCTCCAGCCGGCACGGCATATCGCTCGATGCGGCAATATGCAGGATGCGGGGAAGGGGATCCGCCGGATAATTCCCGGTGATATGATACAGCGGAGCGGCCTCGTCAACACGTAGCAGGCGAGAGTCCAGCCCACGCTCCGTCAGCACATTGAAATGCACGGTGGGCTGTCCCGCATTGAAGATCCATCCGGCAAATTTCCACGGATCGATGCCGTATGCGCCCAGATAATGCTTGTCAAAAAACAGCATCATGGACAGATATCCGCCTGCCGATGAGCCGCCGGCGAAAATATCGGTGAATTTATAGTCGCTCTTGTTGAGGAGAAAATCCACTGCGCGGGCGCAGTCCTCGATGAATTCGGGATATTTTGCGTTGGGATAGAGCCGGTACTCGATGGATGCGGATGCCACGCCATCCTCGCAGAGTGCGCAGAGAAGCTCATTTTCAGCCCATGCATAATCGCCGCCGGTCATTCCGCCGCCATGCATATGGAAATACAGCGGCGGCGCCTCCACCCCCTCCGGCATTCTCAGCCGGATGTGCAGATCGTGTTCGGAGTCGTAGATAAGATCGATTACATTCATGTTGATTCCCTTTTTGTTAAATGTTTACCCAAGCCCGCTTTTCGTCGGATTCGAGAATGGCATCCAGAACGCGCTGGAGCTTCACGCCGTCGCGGAGCGTTGGGGTATAGCGGTCGGGATTTCCGTGGAGCAGATCGACAAAGCACTGCATCTGCGAGGTCTTGAATTCCTCCGGCACCGTGAGCTTTTCCATATGGTTGATGGCATCGCCCTCTTTGATGCCGCCGGTGTAATACTCCAGCTCGTCGTCCCGGTTGAGGTCGAACCGGAGCGCACCCTTGTCGCCGTACACTTCCACGCGGATCTGATTGCGATTGCCGAAAGCCGCGCGGGTGATGGAGAAGGTGGCCGAAGCGCCGCTGTCGAATTTCGCGAGAAAATGGCAGAAATCGTCCGTGTCCACGGCGGCGATCTCCTCGCTGTCGAGGCGCTTTCTGTGGGTCACGGCAATGCCCATGTCGGCGGTCAGTGCGATGACATCGCCGGAGAGGAAGGATGCGAGATCCAGCAGATGCACGCCCAGATCGCCGGACACGCCGTAATTGGCGATTTTTTTCTCAAACCGCCAGTCAAGGCGGCGATCCTTCATGAACGCGCTGGACTTGAAATACTGGGCGTAGAAGGTGAGAATATTGCCGAGCATTCCCTGCTCGGCCAGATGCTTTGCATACCGCACCGCCGGCTTGAAGCGGTAGGAGAAGCAGACCATGGCCGGCAGACCCGCAGTCCGGGCTGCTTCCTCCAGCGCGAGGCACTCGTCAACGCCGATGCCCAGCGGTTTCTCACAGCAGAAGGGCTTGCCCGCTTCCACCGCCGCCATTGCCGCAGGAACATGGACGCTGTTGGGCGTGCAGATGTCCACCGCATCCACCTCCGGGCAGGCGATGAGCTGACGGTAATCCGTGAACCGACGCTCCATGGGCACGCCGTATTTTTCGCCGGCAGCATGAAGTCTGTCGGGAATGATGTCGCACAGGGCAGCAATCTGCGCACCGGATGCGTTCCGGATGCCGGGCAGATGCACGCCGTTCGCGATGCCGCCGCAGCCGATGGTTCCGATTCTGAT
Source organism: Oscillospiraceae bacterium (assembly GCA_015064195.1). The sequence continues at coordinate 12,145 of SVSO01000051.1, read as the reverse complement.
GTCTTTCATGATAAATTCCCCCTTTATCGGAAAAATTTTACTGATTCTATTGTAATACAATTCGATTTGTGATACAATGTATCAAAGGACGAATTTATTGTACAAAACAACATTTTTGGGGAAATTATGAAAAGCGTGACATTTTCCATGCTGATGAACATGGATGTGGAAGTTTCCATCAAAAGCGCGGGACTTGCGGCACCGTCGGTTGTGAATACCACCCGTTTTGTGGGAGAGGGGCGAAAATCCAACCTCCTCTGCGCGCTGTTAGCCGGCGAGAGGCAATATCGGGCAAACGACAAGCCGGCATTCTCATTGAGCCCCGGTGAACTGTTATTCATTCCCACCACCAGCTGTTATTTATCTGTGGCAACGGAAAAGGGAACTTCCTGGTATTATGTGGATTTCAATCTGTTCAGCGACGGCGAGGAATTGTATATAACCGAACCATTCCGCGTGATGCGGGACGAGGCGTGTCTCGAAGGACTGCGTGCGGTAGTGGAATGCGGTCAGTCAAAACTGCGCGCAAAATCCGCCATGCTCACCCTTCTTGCCGGGATCAGCGAGCGTGATCGGGCAGCGGACATTGAGCGAGGCGGATTTTCGTCCATCTATGAGGCGATATTGGCCATCGAACAGCATCCGGAGCGGGAATTTTCCGTGTCGGAGCTGGCACGGCGATGCTTTCTTTCGGACACCGGCTTCCGGGAAAAGTTCAAACGCTTCACCGGCGGCCTTGCGCCCATGGCTTATCGCACCAAGCCTCGGCTGGAGCGGGCGGATGCTCTGCTCGGCACAGGCACGCTTTCGCTGGATGAGATCGCGGAAACGCTGGGCTTCTGGGATACGGCTCATTTCTGCCGTGTCTACAAAAAACTGCGCGGACACACACCCACCGGCAAATTCAAGTGACCTTCGTGATGATGACTGCCTTGTCAAACAGCGCCATTTTGATGTAGCTGAGATATTCCCGCACCATGCTCACATAATGGTGGGGGAAGGATGGCGACGGGGCGGAGCATAGCTGCATGGGCAGTCCGTAGCGGGCGGACAGCATTTCGATGCGGGGCAGATGGAAGGATGTGGACACGCCGATGATGCGCTTGTCCGAAAGCCCCGCCGATGCGATGAATTCCTTGCAGAACCGCACATTTTCACTGGTGGAATGGGACTCCTTCTCCACCAGAATGCGGCTCTCGTCGATACCGTGATCGATGAGATACTGGCGCATGGCCACGGCTTCGGGGACGGTTTCATTGTTGCCCTGACCGCCGCTGACAAGGCAGAGCGCATCCGGCATTCCGGAAAGCAGCTCCAACGCCGCATCCAGCCGCAGTCCCAGCGTGAGACTGGGCGTATAACCGTAGGTGCGGCATCCGAAGACGAGGATCAGCGTATCCTCCCCCGAATCTCCGGCGGCAAGATAACCGGCAGGCGTTTTTGCCGCATCAAAGCCGATGTAGCACCAGAAAACCGCCACGCTGATGAGATAGACGATGAGCAGGACGGTGAAGATCCACTGAAGCGGTCGGAATGCGCGGCCGAGCTTTGCCCTCAGCTTGTCGCGAAAGAGTACGGGCAGTCCCGCGCAGGCCATGACAAACAGGGCGAAAAAGGACATGAGCCGTGAGTCGAATCCGCCGAGGCAGAAGAGGAGATAGAGGGCGTAATACAGGCAGACCAGCACCGATGCGGCGGCGGTCAGCACGGAGAGATAATCAGTTTTTTTCATGTTCACAAAGCAGCCGGTCGAGATAGGGCGCAACACCGAGTCCGGCGCAGAGCGCACGGTATTCGGAAAGGGCCGCATCCCGATTCGCGGCGGATTTTTTGGGATTGAATACCGCACGGATCATCAGATTTTTCGGCGTTTCCTCGGGATCGATCAGCTCCAGCGTCTGTACCTGATACCCCATGGATTCCAGCCGCTTGACCCGGAGCGCATCGGTCACGCTGTCGCACAGCTTCTGCTTCAAGATGGGATGGCGCAGGATAAAATCGAGGGAATCCCGCAGGTGAGCGTTCTCCGCAGGCTTTGACAGCTGACCGGAAAGCTCATGATGACAGCAGGGCGTGGACAGGATGATGCCTGCCTGCCAGCGAATGGCGTTGTAGAGCACGATGTCGGTGGCGATGTCGCAGGCGTGGAGGGAGATGACCATGTCCGGCGGCTCGGGAGGATCGTATGCGTTGATGTTGCCCGAAACAAAGCGGAGATTGTCAAAGTGACACCGCACGGCGGCGGCATTGCAGTATTCGATGACATCCGCCTTGAGATCCACGCCGTACATGGTGACGGGACGTTTTTTCAGCACAGCGAAATAATAATACACGGCGAAGGTGAGATAGCTCTTGCCGCAGCAGAGGTCGTATATGACCGGTGTACGATCAGCGGGCAGCTTGTCCTCCACATCCCGCACGATCTCCAGAAACCGGTTGATCTGGCGGAATTTCGCCTGCTTTTTGTCATGAATGCGCCCGCTTGCGTCGGAAATGCCAAGCTCACGGAGAAAATCCGTGTCCCGGCGGCCATCCAGTATGTACCGCTTGCCGTCGGAAATCTCCGCCGCTTCACCGCCGGCTGACAGCTTGCCCGCGATGTGGACATTGCCGGATTTGGAACGCTTGATGTCCGCATCGCCGACGGTGGTCAGAAGGTTGATCTGCCGGTAATCCTCCATGGCCATGCGGCAAAGCTCATCGACGGCATTTTCGGTGAGATTGCGGCGGAAGGTTTTGTTGTCGCGGGTGAATTTTTCCGTGTAGACGGACACGGTGCCGTCATTTTTCTTTGTGAGGGCGGCCACTTCCCGCAGCACGGACTTGTCCTCCGGCTTTGAAAATACCGCTTTTTTGATCACACGCCGCTCGATGGCATCGGCAAAAAGGGCGTGAAGAGCATCGTTTGACATACTTACCTCGGATGAATGTTTTTTATAATTATACCACGTTTGGCAGAGGATTACCATTTCCGTTTTGTAAATTTTCTTCCGGTTACGGCGGAGTATTTACAAAATATGCATTTACTTTTTCCGCTTGTTGGGGTATAATGGCAGTACGCAGATTTTTGCGGGAATGTCCATATTATTGTCGGATTTTCACTTGCGCACTATTTGAATTTGTGGTATCATGAAAACGCGAAAATCGGAAAGGAATCACCATGACCATCAAAGGAACACTCAAGGCAGTGGGCAAGGCACTGCTCTATTTTCTTGTATATTTCAGCTGGCAGCTGATGATCGTCAACTGGGCGGCCATCGGTATCTCCATGTATCTTACCTTCACGCAGGCATTCACGCCGGATCTTGACATTGGCGAAATGACCGCTCAGGAATACGCCGCCTATGCGGAGGAGCTGACGGTGGAGCTGACGGAGAAAACCTATGAGATCATCGCCGAAAACGCCCTGCTCCTTACGCTCATTTCCGGCGGCATGACACTGCTCACCTATTTTGTCATCTTCAAAATCCGCAGAAAACGCTTCCGGACGGAGATTTCCCTTGCGCCCATTCAAGTCGGGCAGGGAATCAACCTGTTCGCCCTCGGACTGTCGCTCAATGTGTTCGTGTCGCTTGCGATGATGCTCATCCCGTTCCCCGAAACATGGATGGAGGCTTACATTGAAAGCTCGTCCATGGTGCTGGGCGGCGGTGTGCTCATCACGTGGCTGACCACCGTCATCGCCGCGCCCATTGTGGAGGAGATCGTGTTCCGCGGACTCTGTTACACCCGGCTGAAAAAAGGAATGCCCATGCTGGCGGCTATGCTCATCTCCGCATGGGGCTTCGGACTCATGCACGGCACGGTGATCTGGTTTTTGTACGCTTCGGTCTTCGGATTTCTGCTGGTGTGGATCTTTGAAAAGCATCGCTCCCTCACAGCGGGAATCATCGTGCATCTCGGCTTCAATCTGATGGGCCAGCTGAGTGCCTATGTGAACGAGATCCCGGACACGGTGTTCTGGCTGCTTCTTGCGGCAAGCGGCATCGCATCGGCGGCACTGCTCATCCATATCCAGCGCACATCTCCTCATAAAATCGAGCTTGTCATGGCGACACCTGACGAGCCGCATAACGAAAGGAATTCTCAATGAAAAACTCCACATTATTTCTCGATTTTCCCGCATCTGAGTGGGAACTTGCATCCCCCATCGGCAACGGCTCCACCGGTGCGATGATCTACGGCGGCACCGACTGTGAGCGCATCCAGCTTTCCCATGAAGCCATCTGGGCGGGCGGTGTGCAGGAAACGACCGACGACGGCTACCGCGACCGCATGGATGTCATTCGCCGCCTGCTGCTGGAAGGCAAAGGTGCCGAGGCGGATGAATACGGAAAAAACGAATGCGGAAGCTATTTTCACCGCATCGGCTCAAACGAAACTGCCGGCGACCTGCTGCTTATGCTTGACGGCGGCGAGAGTGCCGACTACCGCCGGGAGCTGGATCTCATCCACGGCATCCTGCGGGTGAGCTATCAGAATGACAGCGGCGCACAGCTGCGGGAAGCCTTTGCCTCCTATCCCGACTGCGTCATCGCCATGCGGCACACCGGCGCCCATTCGGTTCGCATCCGCTATGCACGGCCCTTTGCCGAGCTTCGCCCCGGCATTCCCAAAACGGCGGAGATCCTCGCCGGAACTGCGCCGGATGTGGGCGTTAAATCGGTGGAGATCTGCGAAAATGAGATGACCGTTCACGGCACGACGGCGGATGAGCGGCATGATTTCACGGTGAAGGTGCGCATTCTCACCGACGGCGCGCTCCATCGGGACGGCGGCGATCTGGTCATCGATAATGCAAATAAAACCGAATATTTTATCGTTATCGGCGCGGAATGCGAACCGCAGTTCCCGGCGGATGATTTCGATACGATGCTGGCACGTTCGGCGGCGGATGTGGCATCGCTGATGGAGCGGGCAGAGCTGCAGTTTGGCGGCGATGCGGCATCTGATGCAATGTCCGCACACAAGCGGCTGGCACGTCTGCGGGAGGATGCCCATGCGTCCGACCCGAATCTCGCTGCGCTGTACTGGCAGTTCGGCCGGTATCTGCTGGTATCCTCCAGCCGCCCCGGAACGCTTCCCGCCAATCTGCAGGGCGTGTGGAACGGCTACATCAAAGCACCGTGGAACAACGATTATCACACCAATATCAATCTGCAGATGAACTACTGGCACGCCGAGGTGACGAATCTGTCCGAATGCGCCGAGCCGCTGTTCGATTACATGAACGGCTATCTGCTGGAGAGCGGCAGAAAAACGGCGAAGGATTATTACCGATGCCGCGGCACGGTGCTCCATCATCTGTCGGATATTTACGGCTATACCGCACCGGCGGACGGCCTGTGGGGACTCTGGCCGCTTGGCGGTGCATGGCTGTGCTACTCCATGTGGGAGCACTGGCTGTACACCGGCGACAGGGAGTATCTCCGTGATACCGCCTATGCCTACATCCGCGACAGCGCACGGTTTTTCCTCGATTATATGTTTGAGGATGAAAAAGGCCGCCTGCTGTCCGGCCCGTCCACATCGCCGGAAAACCGCTATTTCCAGAACGGCACACCCGTATTCCTCTGCTTGTCGCCCACCATGGATGTGGAGATCATCGGCGGACTGCTGCGGATGTACATCAAAACGGAAGAAATTCTCGGGATCTGCCCCGAATGGGCGGAGGAAGCGCGTGCCGCACTTGCAAAAATGCCGCCGCTTTCCATCGGACGGCACGGCCAGCTGATGGAATGGCTGGAGGATTACGATGAGCCGGAGCCGGGCCACCGTCATGTGTCCCACCTGTTCGCCCTCTATCCCGATGCGGCCATCACGCCGGAGACACCGGAGCTGTTCGCGGCGGCGAAATGCTCGCTGGAGCGCAGACTGGCAAATGGCGGCGGACATACGGGCTGGTCCTGCGCATGGCTGATCGCACTGTATGCGCGCCTGCTCGACGGTCAGGGCGTGGCCGATACCATCCGCAAGCTGTTCACCTGCTCCACCCGTGAGAGCCTGCTCGACTCCCATCCGCCCTTCCAGATCGATGGAAACTTCGGAGCGGCGGCGGCCATCACCGAGGCGCTGGTGCAGAGCCACAACGGAACGCTGACGCTTCTGCCCGCACTTCCGACGGAATATGCATCTGGCTCGGTGCGCGGCCTCATGGTGCGCGGCGGTGCGGAGCTTGCTATGACGTGGGAGCGCGGCATCGTGACATCCCTCGAAATTAAGGCTGTTCGCGGCGATTATGAAACCAAGCTGTGCATGAACGGGGAGATGCGGACCGTTTCGCTGAAAGCCGGGGAGCGGTTCACCTTCTGAATACAAAACAAAAATGCATCCGCAGGATCTGCGGATGCATTTTCTGTTGCTATGGGAGATTATGCAGCAGCTTCTGCCGTGAAGACTGCGGAGATGGAGTGCTTTTTGCCTACATTGTCGAAGGTGTATTCGGAAACTGCGCCAACGCTTTCGCCGTCAACCAGCACGTCGGTGAGGATGTAGCCCTCGTCAGCCTCGATGGTGTAGGTGATGTCACGCTTGAACTGCACCAGTGCATTGCCTTCGTCGGAAAGCTTGTAATTACCGGTGAAGCTGATCGTGCCGCCTTCGGTAACATCAGCGGTGATCTCGTAGGTGCGCTTGAGCATGATGAAGTAGAAGAACACATTGGCAAGGGAAATGGACTTGTCTTCTTCGATGACAGTGGTGTTGGTGGCAGTGTTGGTGTCGTCGATGGCAACATCGCCGGTGAGAACGCCGCCGATGAGCGTGCCTGCGGATTCCACGCCGGGAGCAGTAACGATGGTCACATTGTTTACTGCGTTATCGGCAAGCGTTACGTTGCTGCCGTCTGTCACCAAACCGATCAGACCGCCGACATTGCCGTTTTCAGCCTCAACGCGGACGCCGGAAGCTTCTGCGCCGGAGATGGAGACCGTGCCGGAGCTCTGGCCGAGAATTGCCGCAACTGCGCTGTCACCGGTGATAGAGCCGGTGCCGGATACGGTGCAGTCCGTGATCTCGGTGTTGTTGTAGTGACCGCCGACAAGACCGCCTACATAGTTTGCGCCGGAAATGTCGATGTCGCCGGTAATTTCGACATTATCAACCTCTGCCGCACGGGTGAAGCCGATGAGTGCACCGGTATAGTCGCCGCCGTTGACGGTGACGTTTTCAAAGGTAACGTCTTTGATGACTGCGTTCTGGTAAACATTGCCGAAGAAGCCCACATAGGTGCTTCCGGGAGCGTTGATGTTTACATTGCGGATGACGTGATTCTGTCCGTCGAAAGTGCCGTCGAAACGCTTACCGTCGCTGCCGGCTGCGGGCATTTCCACGTTCTGCATATCAATATCGTTTGCGAGCTTGAAGGTTTCACCGGTGAAGATAACCTTGCTGGTACCGCTAATGTTCAGAAGTGCGCGGAAAACGGTGATATCCTCAGCGGTCTTGAGGAGGTATGCGCCGCTGCTGTCGGTATCAAGCAGGCTGAGGGTGATGGCGGGATCCGGTACGATGTCGTAGTAGCCGCCGTTCAGCTGAGCCGCATAACCGAAGGGAAGATTCGCCGTGGGATCAATCTTGAAGCTGCCGTGAGAAATGGAAACTGCACTGCCGGGAGCTGCGAGGATCTCACCCTCGTAAGTACCATCTTCAATCGTGATGATACCGCCTGCTGCTGCTTCGATATTACCATTGACGGTAATGCCGTCAGAGGTGTTATCGAAATTCAGAATATTGACCTTGTTGCCCTTGGAGTAGATGGCCGTACCGTCTGCTTCGGTCGCCTCAAATGTGATATTTTCGTATACATTGAGCTGACCGTTCTCGTGATAGAGAGGATACTCGCCGGGAAGACCGGTGTTCACAACCTTACTGTCGGGGCCGTCGGGGGTATTCTCACTGTCCTCATACAGATTGAGAAGACCGTTGATTAACTTGATGCTGCCGGTCAGGGTGTAGCCGTTCAGGTAGATTTTGTGGGATAAACCGTCATCGATCACGATGTCGCCGGTGTAATCCTTCATCAGGAATACGCGAGGTTCACCGCTTGCTGCCTGAGCTGCTGCCAGAGCCTCTGCGGCGTCATCGTAACGCTCGCCGGTCTGATTGACGTAAAATGCTCCGTCAGAGGTCGGTGCTGCCGAAACAGCGGTCGTGAGTCCCAGAAGCATCATCACTGCTAAAAGGACTGCCAGAATACGCTTTGCCATAGTATTGTCTCCTTGTCAAAAAGAATTTCCCAAAGCTGGGATGCATATATATTTACAATATTTATTATAGCACACGCATCTATAAAATGCAATATAGCATTTGACGAAATTTGGTCATTTTTTATATACATTTTTTACAGATAACGGGAAAACTTCAGCAACACTCCGATTGTCCGCGGCAGTGCTTCTTCGTTAATTTATCACAAATCCGCCCCACTTCTGGGGAAGAACATAAAATTTCTCCCAAATTTACAAAATAGCCTTGCATTTGGCGGCGGGATGATGTATAATAGAAGAGTAAATTTCTATCACAACGGAGGATTATCATAATGAATCTGCTTCTTACAGCCGATGCAGCAGCTGCTGCAGGCGATGCTGCTGCCGGCGGCGCACCCATGAGCACCGGTATGCAGGGCTTTACTTCCATCATCATGATCGTGGTCATGATCGCGGTGTTCTATTTCTTCATGTACCGTCCCCAGAAAAAGCAGGAGCGCGAGGTCAACGAAATGCGCAACTCTCTGCAGGTCGGCGACGAGATCACCACCATCGGCGGCATCATCGGCAAGGTCATCAGCATCAAGGAAGAGACTGTCATGATCGAAACCGGACGCGACGGCACCAAGATCCGCATCCTGCGCAGTGCCATCAAGTCCATTGACGTAAAAGCTGAGGACTGCTGACATATTTTCCGCCGCTCCTTCATAGGATGAAGCGTAATCCGAAAAAGGAGGGGCATCATGGCAAATACAAACAAAAAGGACGAGCCGGCGGGCCTTTCGGGGCTTGCAGCTTCGGTGATCCGCGGCACGGCGGCCGGCATCGCTGCAGCCGTTCTGTCGGCGCTCACGCTGTCTGCGGCGGCAATGGCGGCGGCGGATCCGGACTCGCTCATCGGATGGATGGCGATGGCGGCGCTCATGTTTGGCGCACTCATCTCCGGCATCGTTTCGGTGAGATGCGATCCGGGCCGCAGCATTGGCACGGGCATTGTTTCCGGCGGCGCATATGTGCTGATCCTTTGGCTCATTTCCCTGTTTTTCCGGGGAAGCGCCGAACATCCGCCCACACCGCTCATGCTTGCAGTCTGGTACGCGCTGACATTGGTCTGCGCCGTTCTCGGTGCGCTTATGGGGCGCGGCAGGGGTCGTCGCATCGGCGAGGGCAAGCACAGCCCGACGGCACTCGCACGCAGACAACTGCGGCGAAAATAACAAAACCGGCGTCCTTCCGCATCGGAGGGACGCTATTTTTAAATGAGAGGGAGAAAATCATGGTACATTCATTCAAATTCGGCGGTCAGCGCATTGCATACGACAGCGTGAGCGGCGCGGTGATCCCGCTGTCCGAGCTGGCATTCAAAATGCTCGATTACATCGAGCTTCCCATGCAAAAGGACTGCCCGTCCGCACTTCGCTACGATCTGGCGAAATTTGACAGCGCGGCCATCAGCGATACTTACGACGAAATGTATGCGCTTTATAAAGAAGGCAAGCTGTTCGCCGACAACGCGGCGGAGCATCCGGATGCCGTGGAGGGCGCGGCACTGGCAGTGGGCGAGATGCTGGTGACGCACGGCAATCTTCGTCTGCTGGATCCGGCAAAGGAAATGGCAGATGCGGGCAAGGATGTGACCATCGCTGTCGTATCCGCTCCCGATGCGGCATCTGCATTGACGGAGGACGATCTGCCTGCACTGATGAAGGAAATGGAAAAGCTGTCCAAGGAACAGGCAAAGCGTGCGCAGGGCGAGGGTGTGCCTTTCACTGCCTTCGCGCGCCATGATGTGGGCGACCATGACGATCCGGTCTGCGTCGGCTGCTGGGCGAAAAAACTCTGCTCGCTCAGTGCGCCCCACGGTGTCATGTGCCAGCTGGAACGCAAGCGCGCGGAATGCGTCATGATGACCGAGGTGGCAAAGAAGGATCAGTGAAGCCACAGCTTCCCCATCGATTCCGAAGCTCCGGGTAAACAGCAATACTATCGAATACAGCCTGCTGCACTTTTGTGCGGCGGGCTTTTTCGTTGTCATATCCGCGCCCGCTTGTCCATATAATAGACCATCACAAAAGCAAAGGATGATGACAATGACAAAATTCCGTCTCCCGCCTCCCATCGCGGACAGCCTGCCGCCCGCTGTCACATCGCGCATTTTTGAGCTGGCGGCGGCGGGGACTTTTTCCGGCGACGAGCTGACGGAGATCCGTCTGCGGACTGCACGTCCCGCATCCCTGAGTGCGGCGGGGAACAATCTGCGACTCGGCGTTACGGTGAGCGCGGCGGAAATGGCCGACACCGTTGCCTCTCTCTGCCGGGGTTCGGTCTATGCTCACGATGCCGACATCCGCGAGGGCTATATCCGGATGGAGGGCGGCATCCGCGTTGGCGTGTGCGGCACCATGGCGGGGAAGGGCGTGCGGGATATCACTTCGCTGAACATCCGCATTCCCCATGCCATCCGCGGTGTGTGTGAGCCGATCCTGCCGCTGATGGAGGAGGGACTGCGCTCCCTGCTCATCCATTCACCGCCGGGCGTGGGCAAAACCACCCTCCTGCGGGATCTGGCCGCAAGACTTGCCATGACGCGGCGGGTGGTGCTGATGGACACCCGGGGGGAGCTTTATATGCCGGAGCTGTTCGCGGACACGCTGTGCGATGTGCTGACCGGTTATCCCCGCGCACTCGGCATCGAGATCGCCACCCGGACGCTGTCGCCGGAGGTCATCGTCTGCGACGAGCTGGGCGATCTTGACGAAGCGCGGGGACTGCTGACCGCCGTGAATACCGGCGTTCCCATCATCGCCACCGCCCATGCAGCGGATGCGGCGGAGCTTACGGCGCGCCCCAACATCCGCCTGCTCCACGACAACGGCGTATTCGATGCGTATGTGGGCATCGCAAGAGAGCGTATCGGCGGCAGGCTGTCCCGAAGCTTCACCTGCAGCGTGCATCGGCGGGACGAGGCCATACCATGCCGCGCATGATCGGCGCACTGCTCATCCTCATCGCATCCGGCGCGGCGGGATTTGCGGCATCCCGGCTGTTTTATCAGCGCGTTCTGCAGCTGGAGGCCTTCACTCGCCTTATTTCTCACATTGCCGCCGAGATCGACAGCTTTTCCTCGCCCCTCGACCGCATTTTCGCCGGTTATCGGGACGAAACGCTGGAAAAATGCGGCTTTCTGCCGGCACTGCGAAGATCCGGCTGGGCGGCGGCACTGGATGAATGCGGTGGCCGGCTGTATCTGACAGCGGCGGAGAGGGCAGAGCTTGTAAAATTTTTCGGCGGCATCGGACGGCGGGGACGGGATGAGACGGCGCGGCACTGTGCGTTTTATGAAAAGCGGCTGGCAGCATTGGCGCAGTCGGCACGGGGCGAGCTTGCGGGGCGGATGAAGGTCTGCCGGACGCTGGGACTGCTGGCGGGCGCGATGCTTGCCATATTACTGTTATAGGAGAGCTTATGGATATCGGACTCATTCTGAAGGTGGCGGGCATCGGGCTGACGGTGAGCATCGCCTACCAGCTTCTGGCAAAATACGGCAGAGATGAGCAGGCGGTGTTGGTGTCGCTGGCCGGCATCATCCTCATCCTGCTCATGCTCACCGACAAGCTGGGGACGCTGTTTGCCAATGTGCGCACGATTTTCGGCTTATGATGGCGTATCTTGGCGCGGCCATGTGTGCATTGGCGGCGATCCTCGTTCTGCGGGCCGAGAGGAGCGAATTCGCCGCTTTTGTCGGAATGGCGGCGGCGGTGATCCTCATGGGCGCGGCGGTCTCGGATTTTCTCCCGGCTGTCAAAACCCTTGCCGAAGCCGCATCGGGAACCGCATTCGAGGGCTATTTCCCCACGCTTCTGCGGGCACTCGGCATCACCTTCGCCGTGGAGCTTGCCGCCGAAGTCTGCCGGGATGCGGGGGAAATAGCCCTCGAATGC
>SVSO01000050.1 GCA_015064195.1 Oscillospiraceae bacterium | reverse complement strand
GCTGAGCCGGGGAGCGATGCGCGGCGGAAAGGAAGAAGAAAAAAGTGAAATATGATCTGCTCATCACCGACGTGCGGCGGATAAAGCTGCCGGCGGACGTTTCCGAAGCCTGCGCCGTTGCGGTGAAGGACGGAAAAATCGCGGCCATCCTGCCCCGTGACGGCGGGAATGCGGAGGCGCGGCGGGTGATCCACGGCGAGGGAAAGTACATCATCCCCGGCCTCATCGACCTGCACGTGCATTTCCGCGAGCCGGGATTTGAATACAAGGAGGATATCGCCAGCGGTTCGCGATGTGCGGCGGCAGGCGGTGTCACATCCGTGTTTACCATGCCCAATACCAAGCCGGTCTGCGACAATCCGGAGACGCTGGCGTACATTTACGACAAGGCGAAGGATGCGGACTGCCGGGTATTCCAGCTGGCCGCCATCACAAAGGGGCTGGCAAGTGAAGAGGTCTGTGATCTCGAAGCCCTTGCAGGTGCAGGCGCGGCGGCATTTTCCGACGACGGCAAGCCGGTCATGACGGCAAAGCTTCTGCGGGATGCCATGAAGATCGCGGCGAAGAACGATTATCTCATCATGTCCCACTGCGAGGATATGTCGCTGGCGGCGGGCGGTGCCATCAACGAAGGCAAGGTCTCCCGCATCATGAAGCTCCGCGGCATCTCCAACCTGTCCGAATATCTGGCCATCGAGCGGGATATCACGGTGGCGGAGGAGACGGGATGCCGACTGCACATCTGCCACGTTTCCGCCAAGGAGAGCGTGGAGATCATCCGCCGCGCCAAAAAAAGAGGCGTGCGGGTGACGGCGGAGACCTGCCCCCACTATTTCACGCTGACGGACGAGGACGTGATCTTCTACGGCGCAAATGCCAAGATGAATCCGCCCCTGCGCACATCGGCGGATATCAAAGCCATCATCGAAGGTCTGCAGGACGGCACGCTGGACTGCATCTCCACCGACCATGCGCCCCACAGCGCCGAGGAAAAGAGCGGCGACATTGCCAAGGCGATGAACGGCATCATCGGCCTGCAGACGTCCTTTATCGCATCCTATACCGCCCTCGTCGTGCCGGGACATCTCACCTTTGCCGAGCTGCTCATGCGGATGTCGGCGAATCCGGCGCGCATCACCGGCCTTGACAAAATGGGGCTGGGAAGTCTGGATGAGGGAAGCGCGGCGGACTTTGCGCTGGTGACGCTGGGCTGTGAGAACACGGTGGATCGTGACGCACTCTGCGGAAAATCCACCAATACGCCCTACGTGGGCATGACCTTCGCCGCAAGAGTGGACGCCGCTTTTGTTGCGGGAAATCAAAAATTTGAATTCAAACCGGAAAGGAAATAAACATCATGTCTTTTGAACCGTTAATCGAAAAAATCAAAGCGAAAAACAATCCCACCGTCATGGGTCTTGACCCGGTGCTGGATTACATCCCCGCCCACATCCGCGACAAGGCGGCTGCGGAATTCGGCGACACCTTCAAGGCGGCCGGTGAAGCCATCCTCGAATTCAACAAGGGCCTCATCGACGCGGCGGCTGATCTCATCCCCGCCGTCAAGCCCCAGTCCGCATTCTATGAAATGTACGGCATCGAGGGTCTGATCGCGCTGGAAAAGACCATCGAATATGCAAAAGCGGCAGGCCTTTACGTCATTCTCGACGTGAAGCGCAACGACATCGGCTCCACCGCCGAGGCTTACGCCAAGGCGTTCATCGGCGAGACGCAGCTGTTCACCGGCAAGGCGAAGGCGACCCCCGTTGACTGCGTGACCGTCAATCCCTACCTCGGCATCGACGGCGTGAAGCCCTTCATCGACACTGCCGCAAAGCATGACAAATCCATGTTCATCCTCGTCAAGACCTCCAACAAATCCTCCGGCGATTTCCAGGATCTGGAGATTGGCGACACCACCCTCTACCGCAAGGTGGGCGCAAAGGTGGAGGAATGGGGCGCACCTTACATCAGCGAATCCGGCTACAGCCCCTGCGGTGCGGTCGTGGGCGCGACCTATCCGAAGCAGCTGACCGAGCTTCGCGCGGCAATGCCTCACACCTTCTTCCTCATCCCCGGCTACGGTGCACAGGGCGGCGCGGCAAACGACATCGTGGGCGCATTCGATGCCAACAAGTCCGGCGCAATTGTCAACAGCTCCCGTGCATTAATGTGCGCATACAAGAAGGCGAACGATGACGGCACCAACTTCAAGGCCTGCACCCGTGACGCAGTCATCGCCATGCGCGACGACATCAACTCCGTGCTGTGAGGTAAACAATGGTAGTCATCGGAAAAATCATCGAAAATCGCCGCATCATCGAGACGGCGAAGCTGTACGATATGACCATCGAATGCCCGGAGATCGCGAGGATCGCGACGCCCGGTCAGATCGTTCACGTGGCCTGCGGTGAGGGAACCACTCTCCGCCGCCCCATTTCCATCTGCGAATGCGACGGCGACATGGTGCGCATCTGCTACGAGGTGCGCGGCAAGGGCACCGATTTCATGGCAAGCCGCAGAGCGGGGGATGACATCGACCTGCTCGGCCCGCTGGGCAACGGCTTTACCGTGAAAGAGGGCGAAAAGGCACTGCTTGTCGGCGGCGGCATCGGCATCTATCCCCTGCTTTCCGTGGGCAAGGCCTGTGCATCTGCCGAGGCCGCATTCGGCTTCCGGAATGTTTCCCTCATCAATTCGCTGGAGCTGTTTGAGAATCGCGGCATCCGGACAAGCGTTATCACCGACGACGGTTCGAGCGGCAGAAAAGGCTTTGTCACTGAGCTTGTGAAGGAAAAGTTAGCGGCCGGCGGCATCGACGTGGTGTATGTATGCGGCCCGAAGGGCATGATGGCGGCAGTGGCCGGCATCTGCATGGAAGCGGGCGTGAGATGCGAGGTTTCCATGGAGGAGCGCATGGGCTGCGGCGTCGGCGCTTGTCTCGCCTGCGTGTGCAAGACCATGTTCGTGGACAATCAGGGCGTCACGGGCGAAAAATACAAGCGCGTCTGCATGGATGGCCCGGTATTCGATGCAAAGGAGATCATCTGGGCATGAAAAAAGTAGATTTATCCGTTAATTTTGCCGGTGTGACGCTGAAAAATCCCATCGTCACCGTTTCCGGCACCTGCGGCTTCGGCGAGGAATACGCGCCCTATTACAAGCCGTCTCAGCTTGGTGCGATCGCCGTCAAGGGCATGACCCTTGCTCCCCGCCTCGGCAATCCGCCGCCCCGCATCGCGGAGACTCCGGCCGGCATCCTCAATTCCATCGGCCTCCAGAATCCCGGTGTGCAGGCGTTCATCGACAATGAGCTGCCCCGCCTGAAGGCAGAGGGCGCAACGGTCATCGCCAACATTTCCGGCTCCACCATCAGCGATTACTGCAAGGTAGCGGAGCTTCTGTCCGAGACCGACGTGGATTTCATCGAGATGAACATCTCCTGCCCCAACGTGAAGGAGGGCGGCGTGGCATTCGGCACCAACGCGAAGACCGTCAACGAGATCACCTCCGAGGTGAAGAAGCATTCGTCGAAGCCGGTCATCGTCAAGCTGTCGCCCAACGTCACCGACATCACCGAGATGGCACGTGCGGCGGAAGCCGGCGGCGCAAATGCGCTGTCCCTCATCAATACGCTGCTGGGAATGCGCATCGACATCAAAACCAAGCGTCCGATCCTCCACAACAACGTGGGCGGACTGTCCGGCCCGGCGGTATTCCCGGTGGCCGTGCGCATGATCTGGCAGGTGCGTAATGCGGTATCCCTGCCGCTGCTCGGCATGGGCGGTGTTGCCAGCGCAGAGGACGCCATCGAAATGCTCATCGCAGGCGCGGATGCCATCGGCGTGGGAACGGCCATGTTCCCGAATCCCGCCCTGCCGCTGGAGATCATCGACGGCATTGCGAAATACATGGAAGAAAACGGCATCGAAAACGTGGCGGACATCTCCGCAACGGTAAAACCGTGGTAAATGAAAGCATCCGGCATTGCACATTCTGTGCAGTGCCGGTTTTTTTGCGCATTTTCCAGATAATCGTTGACATCTGCTGCAAAATTTGATATAATATAACTAAATTCACACAATTTCGGGAGTGCGTATGAAGAAGGTTTTATTTGCGATTCTGTTGATGCTTGCCGCGGTGATCACGTCCTGCGGCGAGGAATCCTATGCGGTCACGGTCATGGTGACGACGGGGAAGGGCTGTACGGTTGTCAGCGAAAATCCTGTCACCCTCCGTGCGGGCGAGAATGCGGTGTTTGACGTGAGCTTTGACGAGGGCTGGCAGTTTGCCGAGGCAACCGCCGGCAGCTTCGCCGACGGAAAGCTCACCGTGCCTGCGGTGAAATTTCCCGCCACCGTCAAGCTTTCCGCCACCAAGTACGAGAATACGGTGAAATTTTTCGTGGAGCGCACCGGCAGCAGCGGGCGCATCTATTACGATCACAAGGAATACAATCTGTACCCCGGCACGGTGGTCATGGCGGGCGCAGAACCGCTGGGCGACAGCATTTTTGTGGGCTGGAGCGTGGATTCTCCCCTGTCAAACGGCGGAAGACTCTACTCCACCGACACACGCATCGAATATACCGTTCCCAATAAAAGCCGCAGCTCCCTCTATGCCAACTTCCGCGAGATCGAGAAGGAAAGCGCACCCGATATGAGCGCGAACAACCTGTCCGGTCCGACAAAAACCTACGGCAGCACGGGCATTCAGGGCAACGAATCCACCCACATGATCGTCTATCACACCAACGGCGGCAGGGTGGTGGGCTTTGATTCGGACACTTATTACGATGAGGTTTCCACAGCGGTGTACAGCTGTCCCAACACGCTTCCCGAGATGGGCTATTTTGCCCGGGACGGCTATTCTCTGCTGGAATACAACACCAAGCCCGACGGCAGCGGCACGGCGATTCCCTGCGGCGGCAAGCTTTTGCCCGACGGCGATTCCACCGAGCTTTACTGCATCTGGCAAAAATGGACGGACGCATCGCTGTTCACCACCTCGAATGTGGGCGGCGGTCTTGCCGTCACCGGCTACAAGGGCAAGGAGAAAACGCTGGTCATTCCCGAAAAAATCGACGGAAATCCGGTGGTTCGGGTGAAGACCGGCGCGATCAGGGACGGCAGCTACACCACGCTGGTTCTGCCGAAATCCATGAAGGTCATCGAAGCCGGTGCATTTGCGGACAGCGCGGCGATGGAAACGCTCTATTTCTACGATACCATTATGGAGATCCGCGACAGCTCCTTCTCCGATCTGTCCGCGTGGAAAAACTTGCGGCTCATCGCGGCACAGCTCCCCCGCTATTCCGACCGCGAGGACGCATCCTTCTGCCGCAAATGGGAGCGCATCCTGCAGCTCAGTAAAACCGATGCCAGGATCATGGTCATCCATTCCGGCTCGTCTTCCTATTACGCCATGCGCACGCCGCTTCTGGAGGAAGAGCTGGGCGGCGAATATCATGTGGTCAACTACGGCCATCTTGCCCGGGCGCAGGTGACGTTTTACATGGATGCGGTGGCGGATTTTCTCGACAGTGACGACATTCTTGTCCATGCGCCGGAGACGGGCTATGACGGCGTCATGGGCAACAACGAGTTTCACTGGACGAATTTTCAGGTCATCGAGCACAGCTACGATCTCCTCTATCACGTGGACGACATCGGCTTTTATGTGAAGCTTCTGGATGCATTCACCGAATTCAACGGCTATCGGGCCAAGATGACGGCGCAGGATTACGATATGTTCGTCACCCACATGGACGAATACGGCGACCGCATCTCCGCCATGCCCAACAACGGCGACCCCAACAAATTCTTCGGCAAGGACATTAATTTTAACGAGATCAACGAGGATTGGATCGACAACCTGAACACCATGTACAACCGTATCATGGACGAGACGGGATGCCGCATCGTCATGAGCTTCGCGCCGTTCAACTACAACGCGCTGACGACAGACAGCCGCAGTGAGGAAGCGCGTGAAAACTTCATGGCGCGTATCCGTGAGCTTGTCGATATCCCCGTCATCTCCCATATCTGGGACTACATGATGACCGGCGACCGGATGTACAATTCCGACTACCATCCCGGCGACGAGGGACGCATTGCCCGCACCAAGCTGCTGGCCGCCGACCTTAGAAAATTCTTTGAAACGGAGGGAGAAAAATGACGTTTGTTCTTGAGCATCCGTGGATCTGCGCCCTGTATCTTGCGGCGGCGGCACTCGGCGTCCTTTCGCAGTGGGAAAAAATGCCGAAAATGCTGACACTTTTCACCCTTCCGATCCATGCGGGCATCATCATCCTGCAGTTCTGCATGGGCGGCGGGATGGAGGATGTATTGCTGTTTCTCACCTTATTGGCAGCCGTTTCTCTCACGGCAGGCTGGATATTCCATCTGCGGGAGGATAACAAATGACCTTCAATTCCTTTGAATTTTTGATCTTTTACCCCATCGTCCTGACGGCATTTTTCCTCCTGCCCCACAAATTCCGCTGGATCATGCTCCTCGCGGCCAGCTACATTTTCTATATGTGGTTCAGCGCGCCGCTGTTCTTCCTCATCCTGTTCACCACCGTCGTCTCATGGCTCTGCTCGGTCATCATCGAGCGCACCGACGACATGAAGAAGAAGCGGCTCTGCCTCATCCTGACCCTCATCACATCCCTCGGCGTGCTCGTTTTCTTTAAATATTACAACTTCCTCGTGGGAAGCGTCATGTCCCTCGGCAGTCTCTTCGGCGCGATGCCCGATCTGACCATCCGGAATCTCATCCTCCCCGTGGGCATCTCCTTCTACACCTTCCAGACCCTTTCCTACGCCATCGATGTCTACCGCGGCGACATCAAAACCGAACCGCATTTCGGCTATTACGCGCTGTTCGTGTCCTTCTTCCCCCAGCTGGTCGCCGGCCCTATTGAGCGCCCGGACAATCTCCTGCCCCAGCTTCACGCGGAGCATCGCTGGGACAACGCGGATGCTCTCGCCGGTGCAAAGCGGATGCTGGCGGGATTCTTCAAGAAGATCGTGGTGGCCGATCTGCTGGCATCCCATGTCAACGCGGTGTACAATGCACCGGAGACGGCGACGGCGGTGGGCGTTGTCGTCGCATCCTGTATGTTCGCGGTGCAGATCTACTGCGATTTCTCCGGCTATACCGACATCGCCATCGGATGCGCCCGCATCATGGGCATCCATCTGATGCAGAATTTCGACAGACCCTATCAGGCACGCTCCATCAAGGAATTCTGGTCACGCTGGCACATCAGCCTGTCCACATGGTTCCGGGATTATCTCTATATCCCGCTGGGCGGCAGTCGCTGCTCCTCCTTCAAGCGGTGGCGCAATGTGATGATCGTGTTCCTCGTCAGCGGCCTGTGGCACGGCGCGGCATGGACGTTCGTTATCTGGGGATTTCTCCACGGCAGCTATCAGATCATCGGCGGGCTGACCCTGCCTCTGCGCAAAAAGCTGACGGACAAGCTGAAGATCGACCGCGATTCGCCGGGCTTCGGCATTTATCAGCGCATCGTCACCTTCGTGCTCGTCACCTTCGCGTGGATCTTCTTCCGCGCCAACTCCGCCGGCGATCTGATGATCCTGCTTCGCACACTGTTTACCGGCTGGAATGTGCCGCTTTCCGAAGCATTTTCGGCCATGGGACTGACCCTCACCGGCGCACTCACATCCATTTTCTCGGTGATCGCCATGGTGATGCTGGACAGACTTGTGACCCATGAAGAAAAGCCGCTTCCCGACGGACGCTTTATCAGCGATCGGGTGACGGCCATGGGGCGGGGCGGTGTGTACATCTTTGCCATCCTCGCTGCTTGGATGCTTCTCCTTGCCGGCGACGGCGCAAGCTCGTTCATCTATTTCCAATTCTGAGGAGGGACGCACATGAAAAAAATACTTGCAATCGTTCTTGCCGTTTTTCTCCTCCTATCGCCCATCCTCTGCGTGACGGCGACGGCATTCGCTTTGCCGACGCAGTACGGCGCCACCTTCCTCGGCGAACTTTCGGACAAATATGCCCGCCTCACCTCGGTGGAATCGCCGAAGGTGGTGCTCATCGGCGGCTCGTCCATGGCCTTCGGGCTTGACAGTGAACGGCTGGAGAAGCTTGTGGGAATGCCGGTGGTCAACTTCGGCCTGTATGCCACCCTCGGCACGAAATGCATGATGGATCTGGCAAAAGCCGGCATTGGTGATGGCGATATCGTCATCCTCGCGCCGGAAACGGATGCGCAGACCATGTCGCTTTACTTCAACGGCGAAGCGGTGTGGCAGGCGTTGGATTCGGATTTCTCCATGCTCCGTTACATCGACGCGGCGGACTACGGTGAGCTGGCGGGCGCACTGTGGGGATTCGCGCAGGCGAAGCTTTCCTACGTCCGCGAGAACAATCCGCCCATGCCCGACGGCGTGTACAGCCGCGAATCCTTCAACGAATTCGGCGACATCAGCTACAAGCGGCCCTTCAACGTGATGCACGGCGACTTTGACCCATCCCAGCCCATCCGCTTCGACGATGCACTGCTGGATGAGGATTTCATCGAATATGTCAACGATTTTTCCGCATGGTGCAAATCCCGCGGCGCGGTGCTGTATTACAGCTTTTCGCCCATGAATGCGCTGGCGGCGGAGGCGGATGAGGAAGCCATCGCCGCGTGGTATGGAAAGCTGGCGGCGGCGCTGGACTGCGAAATCTGCAGTGATGTGCGCACGTACATCATGGAGGCGCAGTATTTCTACGACACCAATTTCCACCTGAACGACACGGGCGTGGATCTCCGCACCCGGTATCTGGCGGCGGATATTCTGCGGATGAAAGGCGATACGCGGGCGGTCAGCCTGTTCGCACCCGATGCACCGAAGCGTCCGGCGGATTATTTCGGTACGGATGCACCGGAGGACACGACGGGATATTTCGTCTATGAAGAAAACGGCGATGCGCTGACGCTTATCGGCATCACCGACGATGGCAAAAAGCAAACTGAGCTGACACTTCCGGCGCTTTATCAGGGCAAGCCGGTGACGACGGTGGCGGCGGGAGCACTTGACGGCTGTACGCGGCTGAAAACGGTCATCGTGCCCGAATACACCGCCCTGACCCTCATCTACAACGGCGCATTCGGCGGCGTATCCACCCTCCGCGAGATTCGCATGGAGACGAGCTGTGAGGGCATCACCGTGTCCGACGGCCTCATGGACGGCACACCTGCAAGCTGTGTCATCACCGTTGAGCGCGCCTATTACGGCGACTTTGCCGGCGACTACTTCTGGGCCGGGCATATGAATCGCGTCAAGATGAAATAAACCGATCCGATAACGATCATCCCCCGCCGATCTCAGTTGAGAATGGCGGGGGATGATCGTTTACATCCGAAGTAATACACCCTGTCGGTTTTCACCGGCACCGAAGCGCGTGATATAGACCATGCTTCCTTTGATGGAGAATACATCAAAGGCGGTCTCGCTGGGCGTGCCGTAGATGCGTTTCGGACAGTTCGGTGCCCATTCCTGTGCAAGCGAGCAGAGGGAGGTCACAGACAAAATGCCGTCATCGTAGAGCATATTGTCATAGTGAACGTGTCCGGCCACAAGCATCTTCACATTCGGGCACTGCTTGACGCGATAGTAGAGCCGCGGGCCGCCGCGCAGATCGTCGAAGGGCTTGATGCCCTCCGGAAAATTCTCCGTGCCGAAGATACCGGCATTGTGGAGCGGCTGATGGCTGAAAACGATGATATTGCGCTCCGTGACGAGTGCATCGCGCTCGAACCAGCGCGACTGCTCCTCGGAAAACTCCGAGCACCAGCCATGCGTATAGGCACCGTTCTTTAAGTAGTACGGCTTATCGCTGGAGTTTAAAAAGATCATACGCCAGCCGCCCTCGGCGGTGTCCATGTCGATATAGTAATAGTTTTCCGCCGTGGGATTGTATTTCATGCAGAGCGCGTGCATTTCGTCCGGCAGGATGGCGGCTTTGACGGTATCGAGGCCGCGGTCGATGGCGCAGCCCAGCGCGTCGTCGTGATTGCCGATGCAGCAGTGTACAGGAATGGGCAGGCGATAGAGGGCGTCCATGACCTCCTTGTGCGATGCGCGCACCATATCGGGGTCGCGGTTGTAATCGTTGCCGATGTCGCCGCCGTTGACGAGAAATGTGATCTCCGGACAGCGTTCGAGGATGTAATGCATGGAATCGATATGATCCGCCGCCAGTTCATAGGGACGTCCGGCCGGCGCGGCGGTCATGTGATTCATGCGATTGTGCTCATCGGTGATAAAGAGAAAATTCAGCGGTGCGGCGATGGCCTTGATTCGGGCGATTTTTTCGTCGTAGGAATCGGTGAGGTAGCGAAGATCGGGTCGTTCCATGATAATTGCCTTTCTTGTCAATCTGCAGCAGATGCCGTTTTGTATTGCTGGAAAATTGTTTATCTGCTGTTCTGCTCGGATAAAAACTCATCCACGCACGGATTCCACAGCACGAGCGCGGCAACGATCAGCTGATAGGCGATAATGGCGATGCTGATGATGAGTGCCGGCAGAAAATCGGCGGCGGCGGGCAGGCGGATGAAGTTCATGATGCCCGCGAATGCACACAGTCCGGCAAAGACGTAGCGCGCCCAGTTTTGACCCCGCCACAGGCAGACCAGCATGATGATGATAAAGACGGAGACGAGGATATTCTGGAAAAAGAAGCTGATCACCAGCGAAATGATCTCGGTGATGAGCACGGCCAGCATGATGCGGCGGCCGATGGTGTACCGCCGATCGGCTGCGGCTTCATATTCCGCCCATTCCCGCTGCTTCTCCGATTCGCTCACGCCGTCCTCACTGCCAAACCGCATCTTCGGCTGATAGTGGCTCTCGGTCAGCTCGTCGAGCGAGATGCCGCATTTTGACGCGATCCGCCCGGCCACATCCAGCGGCGGCATGGCATCGCCCCGCTCCCACGCGGCGAATTCCTCCGCACTGACACCGATGGACAGGGCAAAATCCTCCTGTGACAGTCCCAGCGCTTCCCGTTGACGAAGCAGATTGTTTGCAAATGCGCGATTGGTCATTTTGTTCTCCTTTTACAAATGAAGTGCTGTGTACAGTATACCATATGCACAGGAATTTGTCAAGTGAAATCAGTTTAAAATCTCGTAATAATAGAGGGGAAGCGCCGACCAGCCGTGACAGAGACTGCCCGCGCCGGAGAAATCGTCCTGACCCTTGATGGTCTCCCAGAACGTGGTCGCGCCGTTTCTCAGCATATACAGATAATCCCGGTCGATCTCGTCGAGGATCACATCCCGGTATTTCTCCCGGTCAGCGGCAAGCAGTGCGTCGAAGCGGAAGCAGTTCATGGACAGCGTGTTGGGGATGGCATCCGTGCCCGCACCGTTGCAGGCGAGGATGCGGAGAAGTTCCGCCGTGTCGATGCCGTCCGCCGCGCCGCAGAGCAGGCAGAGGGAATTGGTCAGCACCGAGAACTGTCCCACGCCTTCCGCCGTGCGGAACAGCCCGCGCGCATCATCCCAGAAATTCGCACGGATGGCGGCATTCAGCCCGTCCCGCTGAGCGCGAAGCTCTGCTGCGCGATCGGATCTTCCCAGCGCGTCGCAGATCTCAGCGAAGGATGCCAGTGCCAGCGACACGAATGCGCTGAGGGGGGCTTCAAAGAAGGGCTTTTCGTCATTCTTATGGCTGAATCCGCTCAACGTGGGCTGCCATTCGTAGAAATTCCAGAATTGTCCGGACTGTTCGGGGAAGGATGCGACCACACCCGTCTCATCGATGCGCGAGGTGAAGGTGTGCATGATCCGCTCCATCACGTCAAAAACCTCCGCCGCCAGCGTTTTGTCGCCGGTGTATTTGATGTATTCGTTCATCTGAATGAAATACACGGTGGAGAAGGAGGGGATGTACAGGTCGATCATGCAGGGATAGCAGATGGTGAGCAGACCGTTGTCCCGCAGACCTTCTGCCATGAGCCGAAGCGCGGCACGGGGCGCTTCCGTCTCGCCGAATGCGTAGTAGCCGCACAGCATCTGATTGCGGGAATCGAGGGCGTAGAGTGCCTGTTCCCGCCACGGGCAGTCCTCGTAATGCTCATGGTAGCATTTGGCCAGCGTATCCTGACACACGCGGTAGATGGTGTCGCGCAGGAGATTGCCGCTTTTGTATTCCTTGTAAGCGAAGGGATAATCGGTGGGACGGATGCCGGCGTAACGGAGGGTGAAGGTACTTGCGTGGATGAACAGCTGAATGTAGCGGCATCCGAGGCGGCGGAAGGGATTCATGTAGGTATTGCGCCCGGCTTTTGCATAAAGCTGGGTGAAAAATCCCCGGATGGAGGTGCGGCATACACCGTCATCCAGATGCTCGCCCCAGCCGATGTCGATCTGGCAGTCATGGGGGACATCGATGTCAATGTCGAGAAAGCCCACGCTCTCATGGCCGAGATCGAGGATGAGAACGGTATTGCCGTCCGATTTGACAGTGATGGGAGCATCGCCGGTCAGCACATGGCGGTCGGAGCGATCACTGACCGCATGAAGCCAGCGCATGGAGATGGCGGCGGACTGCATATAATTGCTGGGCCGGTCATTCTCCCAGCCCTCCGCGTAGGTGAACACACCGGCGCGGCAGATGGTCGCCTCCTGACGCTCACCCAGCACCAGCTTTTTGTTGGGACGCGGCCGGATGTCGGTGGTGATGTCCACTGCCGCTGACGGCGCGAAATGCTCCTTGCCGCCGGTGAGAAATGTGTCATCGGCGCGGGTCTCGAGACGGCGGTAGGTGAAGCCCAGCTGCGGCGAAATGCTGTCGCACGCGCCCTGTACATAGCCGGGATCGAGGCGGGAGAGGGTGCCCTCCGAGGATGCGGCGAGGATCGTATCCCCGCAGACGACTTCAAAGATCACGCCGGCCTTGCCCTTCACATAGGTGGAGAAGCCCTCCACGCCGCAGTACCAGACGATGACGGCGAGGCGGTTTGCGCCGGGCTTTGCGAAGGCGGTGATGTCCACCGTGTCGCCCACCTTGAACCACGGATAATCCGCGTACTGACCGAATGCGGCAAGTTCGCCGTTCAGATAGACGGCATAATTGGAATCGGCGGCGATGGAAAGGCTCACATTGCCCTCCGTGTAATCAAAATCACAAATAAAATCGGCGTGGGTATCCGGCGTTTCAGTGGGAAGCCAGATCCATTTTGCTTGCTTGAACATGGTGTTGTCTCCTCATAAAGTAATATTTTATCCATATAAATTGTACCATACCGCCGGGCGATTGTCAAGGGAAAAGAGAAAAGACTTCCGCACAATCGTGCAGAAGTCTTTTTTTGAGCTTTGTGATTATTCGTCAGCCTTTTTTGCGCCGGAGAAGATCTTGTTGAGGGCGGTCGTCACAGCCATGATGAGAGCGATGACGATGAAGATGCCCAGCATACCGGTGCCCATATGGGTGAGATTCTTGACGAAATTCATGGGCTGGAAATCGACATCAGCCAGCAGGTCGGTGCTGTTGGATGCTTCCGCGCCGCCAAAATGCGCGTCGTACATCTCAAGGCAGGCTTCACAGTCGATGCCGGAGAGATCGATGGCCGCAACCGCTTCGGGATCGTTGAGATCGATGCCCGCGAAATTAATGTGAGTGTGAGCCTCGGCGGGAACGGAGGCTTCTTCTGCGGGGAGAACCTGATCTTCCATCACGGTTTCCACTGCGCCGTTCTGAGTAGACATAATGAGAACCTCCTTCTATCAGTTAAAAATGTTCAGGATAAGACCGCCGGCGATAACCGATGCGATCTGACCGGATACGTTGACACCCATGGACTGCATGAGCAGGAAGTTCTGGGGGTCTTCCTTCAGGCCCATCTTGTGAACGATACGGCCAGCCATGGGGAATGCGGAGATGCCCGCCGCGCCGACCATGGGGTTGATCTTTTCCTTTAAGAACAGGTTGAGGATCTTGGCGAAGATAACGCCGCCTGCGGTGTCGAATACGAATGCGAACAGACCGAGGGCGAGGATGAGCAGGGTGGGAAGTGCGAGGAACTGCTCATAATGCATCTGGGAAGCGATGGTGATGCCGAGGAAGATGGTGATGAGGTTTGCCAGCACCTTCTGGGCGGTCTCGGAGAGAGAATCCAGCACGCCGCACTCACGGATGAGGTTGCCGAACATGAGGAAGCCCACCAGCGAAACGGATGCGGGTGCGAACAGACCTGCGATGACGGTGATAACGATGGGGAAGAGAATGCGGGTGGTCTTTGAAACATTGGCCGGCTTGTAGGGCATCCGGATCATGCGCTCCTTCTTGGTGGTGAGCAGCTTGATGACCGGCGGCTGAATGATCGGAACCAGCGCCATGTAGGAGTAGGCGGCGACCATGATGGGGCCGACGAACTTGGAGTTGAGCTGCTGCGCAACGACGATGGCGGTGGGGCCGTCGGCTGCACCGATGATACCGATGGAAGCCGCGTCGGGCAGATCAAAGAAGATG
>SVSO01000049.1 GCA_015064195.1 Oscillospiraceae bacterium | reverse complement strand
GACGACGACTTTGATGACGGCGATGATGAATAAGATTGGAGAAGGAAATCATTAATGGAACGAAACGTATTTGATTCAATTAAAATCGGTCTTGCTTCTCCCGAGATGATCAGAAGCTGGTCTTACGGCGAAGTCAAGCGCCCCGAGACCATCAACTACAGAACATTAAAGGCTGAGCGCGAGGGCTTATTCTGCGAGCGCATCTTTGGCCCGACCAAGGACTGGGAGTGCCTCTGTGGTAAGTACAAGCGCGTGCGTCATAAGGGCAAAATCTGCGAAAAGTGCGGCGTTGAAGTCACCACCAAGAAGGTGCGCCGCGAGAGAATGGGTCATATCGAGCTGGCCGCTCCTGTATCCCACATCTGGTATTTCCGTGCGATTCCCTCCAGAATGGGTCTGCTGCTCGACATCACCCCCAGACTGCTGGAAAAGGTGCTCTATTTCGCAAGCTACATCGTCATCGATCCCGGCGCAACCGAGCTTGTGAAGATGCAGCTGCTCAATGAGCGTGAGTATCAGGAAAATATCGAAAAGTACGGCCGCGATGCCTTCAAGGTAGGCATGGGTGCTGAGGCAGTCAAGGAGCTGCTGGCGGAGATCGACATCAACGCGCTCTCCCAGAGCCTCCACGCTGAGTTAGAAACCGCTTCCGGCCAGAAGAAGATCCGCATCATCAAGCGTCTTGAGGTTGTGGAAGCCTTCCGCAAATCCGGCAACAAGCCCGAGTGGATGATCCTCGACGTGGTTCCGGTCATTCCGCCGGATATCCGCGCCATGGTTCAGCTGGACGGCGGACGCTTTGCATCCTCCGACCTGAACGATCTCTATCGCCGCGTCATCAACAGAAACAACCGTCTGGCGCGCCTGATGGAGCTGTCCGCACCGGACATCATCATCCGCAACGAGAAGCGTATGCTGCAGGAAGCTGTGGACGCGCTCATCGATAACGGCCGCCGCGGCAAGCCCGTCACCGGCCCGAACAACCGTCCGCTCAAGTCGCTCTCCGAGATGCTCCGCGGTAAGCAGGGACGCTTCCGTCAGAACCTGCTGGGTAAGCGTGTTGACTACTCCGGCCGTTCGGTTATCGTTGTCGGCCCGGATCTCAAGATCTATCAGTGCGGTCTGCCCAAGGAAATGGCGCTGGAGCTGTTCAAGCCCTTCGTCATGAAGCGTCTCGTTGAGACACAGAAGGCGACCAACATCAAGGATGCCAAGAAGAAGGTCGAGAAGGTTGACGTAGCAGTTTGGGACGCACTGGAGAATGTCATCAAGGAACATCCCGTTCTGCTCAACCGTGCGCCGACTCTGCACAGACTGTCCATTCAGGCGTTTGAGCCGATCCTCGTTGAAGGTCGTGCCATCAAGCTCCATCCGCTGGTTTGTACCGCATTCAACGCCGACTTCGACGGCGACCAGATGCCGGTTCACGTACCGCTTTCCGCAGAGGCGCAGGCAGAGGCACGCTTCCTCATGCTGTCCGCCAATAACCTCTTAAAGCCGGCTGACGGACGTTCCGTAACCGTTCCGTCTCAGGACATGATCCTCGGCTCCTACTATCTCACCATCGACCGTGCCGGTGAGCCCGGTGAAGGCCACGTCTTCCGTGACTTCAACGAAGCGGTCATGGCTTACGAAAACCACCTGCTCGGTATTCATGCCGCCATCAAGGTTCGCGTGACCCGCGAGATCGACGGTGTTGAGCATACCGGCATCATCGATGCAACCCTCGGCCGTCTCATCTTCAACCGCGAGATCCCGCAGGACCTTGGCTTTGTTGACAGAAGCGATCCCGCCCATCTGCTGGATCTGGAAATCGCATTCCCGACCAAGAAGAAGGATCTCGGTAAGATTATTGACCGCTGCATCAAGAAGCACGGTGTTTCCGTCACCGCGCAGGTGCTTGACTCCATCAAGGCGATGGGCTTTAAGTATTCCACCAAGTCTTCGCTGTCCATTTCCGTTGCGGATATGACCATCCCGCCGGAAAAGTATACCATCGTTGCAGATGCCGAGAAGGAAGTCCTCAACATCATGAAGCACTTCCAGCGCGGCCGTCTCTCCGAGGATGAGCGCTACAACAGCGTCATTAAGATCTGGGATCAGGCGACTAAGGATGTGGTCGATGCACTGCAGGCCAAGTTCGACCGCTACAACCCGATCAAGATGATGTCCGACTCCGGTGCCCGCGGTAACTTGACGCAGATGCGTCAGCTGGCAGGTATGCGAGGCCTGATGTTCGCTACCAACGGTAAGACCATGGAAATGCCGATCAAGTCCAACTTCCGTGAGGGCCTGAATATTCTGGAGTATTTCGTCGCAGCCCGCGGTGCGCGTAAGTCCCTGTCTGATACCGCACTGAAGACCGCTGACTCCGGATATCTGACCCGCCGTCTGGTTGACGTTTCGCAGGATGTCATCGTCCGCGAGCAGGACTGCGGCACACGCCACGGTATCTGGGTATCCAAGATCGTGGACGGCAACGAGGTCATCGAACCGCTGAAGGACCGTCTCATCGGCCGCTTCGTCATCGGCGATGTGGTTCATCCCGAGACCGGCGTCGTTCTCGCCGCAGACAATACCATGATCACCGACGAGGCCGCTGACGCAATCGTGGAAGCCGGCATCGAAAAGGTTCTCATCCGCACTATCCTCGAGTGCAAGGCAAAGCACGGCGTATGCTCTCACTGCTACGGTGCTGACCTTGCTTCCTCCAATCCCGTCAACGTAGGCGAGGCTGTCGGTATCATCGCAGCTCAGTCCATCGGTGAGCCGGGTACTCAGCTTACCATGCGTACCTTCCACACCGGCGGTGTTGCGGGCGCGGATATTACGCAGGGTCTTCCCCGAGTCGAGGAGCTGTTCGAGGCACGCAGACCGAAGAAAACCGCCATCGTTGCGGAAGTGGCCGGCGTTGCCCGCATCACCGAGAACAAGCGTCTGCGCACCATCACGGTTTCCGCAGGCGGCGAGACCGAGGATCTGGCATATCAGATTCCCTTCGGTGTCCGCATCATCATCGAGGATGGACAGGAAGTTGCAGCCGGTCAGCCGCTTACCGAAGGCTCCATCTGCCCCACCGATATCCTCCGCATCAACGGTCTGGATGCCGTGTATGACTATATCATCCGCGAGGTTCAGAAGGTTTACCGCCTGCAGTCCGTTGAAGTAAACGATAAGCACATCGAAGTCATCGCACGTCAGATGACCCGCAAGACCCGCATCGAGGATGCCGGCGACACCACGCTGCTGGCAGGCTCTGTTGTGGATCTGCTGGAGTTCGAGCGCGAGAACGCTGCGGTTCAGGAGCGCATCGATGCCGGCGAGGTTACACTCCGCCTTGCAGTCGGCGCACCGGTGCTGCTCGGTATCACCAAGGCGGCACTGCTGACGGATTCGTTCCTGTCTGCCGCATCCTTCCAGGAAACCACCAAGGTTCTTACCGAGGCGGCCATCAAGGGTAAGGTTGACAATCTGCTCGGTCTGAAGGAGAACGTCATTATCGGTAAGCTTATCCCTGCCGGCACCGGCATGGAGTGCTACCGCAACATTGAGGTTGCCAAGGACGAGGAGCAGCCCGCTATCATTGCTGACTAACGCCGTATTATCCCGCATTCTCTGACCCGGAGAATGCGGGATTTTGGCTGAATTTGGCGGCTGTATAAGAATTTATCCCGGACAAGCTCAAAAAACAGCAGATTGACTATTGACAGAATTCGATTAATAGTTTATAATATATGATAATAAAAAAATACAAATCCACTACAGGTTGATATTTCTGTGGGGATAATTTTGGAGGTTTTATTATGGAAAGAGTTTACAATTTCTCCGCGGGTCCTTCTATGCTCCCGCTGCCGGTGCTGGAAAAGGCTGCCGCTGAGCTGGTGAATTACGGCGAGGCTGGTATGTCCGTTATGGAGATGAGCCATCGCTCTCCCGCTTACGAAGCCATCATCCAGAAGGCTGAGGCAGATCTGCGCAAGGTCATGAACATCCCGGACAACTACAAGGTGCTGTTCCTGCAGGGTGGTGCTTCCACTCAGTTCGCGGCTGTTCCGCTGAACCTGATGAAGACCGGCAAGGCTGACTACATCGTATCCGGCCAGTTCTCCGGCAAGGCGCAGAAGGAAGGCGAAAAGTACGGCGATGCGAAGATCGTGGCATCTTCCAAGGCTGACAACTTCACCTACATCCCCGAGACCACCCGTGAAGATTTCCGCGCTGACGCAGATTTCGTACACATCTGCTTCAACAACACCATCTACGGCACCAAGTTCCATTACATTCCCGACACCGGTGATGTTCCGCTGGTTGCCGATATGTCCTCCTGCATCATCTCCGAGCCGGTTGATGTGACCAAGTTCGACGTGATCTACGCAGGCGCACAGAAGAACATGGCTCCCGCTGGTCTGACCGTTGTGATCGTCCGCGAGGATCTGCTGGGCAATGCACGCCCCGAGACTCCCTCCATGCTGGACTGGAAGCTCATGGCTGACAACGACTCCATGTATAACACGCCTCCCTGCTACTCCATCTACATGGCTGGCCTCGTTTATGAATGGATCCTTTCCATCGGCGGCCTTGAGAAGATGAAGGAAATGAACGAGAAGAAGGCAAATCTCCTGTATGATTACCTCGATTCTCAGGATTACTACATCGCTCCCGTCAAGAAGGAATGCCGTTCCATGATGAACGTGACCTTCGTAACCGGCGTTGAGGAGCTTGATAAGAAGTTCCCGAAGGAAGCAGAAAAGGCCGGCCTTATGAACCTGAAGGGCCATCGCTCTGTCGGCGGTATGCGCGCTTCCATCTACAACGCAATGCCTTACGAGGGCGTTGAAGCTCTGGTTGCCTTCATGAAGAAGTTCGCAGCTGAAAATCCGAAAGCATAAGAGGTAATATACCATGAAAAACGTACAGCTTCTCAATAAGATCGCAAAGTGCGGCACCGACATTTTCGATGAGAATTATGCGGTTGCCGAGAATATCGAAAATCCCGATGCCATTATGGTGCGCTCCGCTGTCATGCATGACATGGAGTTCGGCGACAACCTGAAGGCTATCGCAAGAGCCGGTGCGGGTGTCAACAACATTCCCCTCGACAAGTGCGCAGAGGAGGGTATCGTGGTATTCAATACCCCCGGCGCCAATGCAAACGGCGTTAAGGAAGCCGCTCTCTGCGGTATGCTTCTCGCTTGCCGCGATATCGTAGGCGGTATCAACTGGGTGAAGTCCGTGAAGGATGATCCCAACGTGGCAAAGCTGGTTGAAAAGGAAAAGTCCAAGTTCGCAGGCACGGAGATCAAGGGCAAGACCCTCGGTATCATCGGTCTCGGCGCAATCGGCGGCCCGCTTGCCAACGCCGCAACCCACCTCGGCATGGACGTTCTCGGATGCGACCCCTACATCTCCGTTGAGGCTGCATGGAACCTGTCCCGCGCCGTTCATAAGGTGAACACCCGCGAGGATATCTTCAAGAACGCGGACATCATCTCCATCCATGTTCCGCTGATCGACAATCCCGATCCCGCAGTTTCCACCAAGTATATGATCAACAAGGACACCATCGCGATGATGAAGGACGGCGTGATCATCCTCAACTTCGCACGCGATGCTCTTGTCAACGATGACGATATGGAAGCCGCACTCAAGTCCGGCAAGGTTCGCCGCTATGTCACCGACTTCCCGAATGCACGTACCGCAGGCATGGACGGCGTGATCGCCATCCCGCATCTGGGCGCATCCACCGAGGAGAGCGAGGACAACTGCGCAGTGATGGCGGCAAAGCAGCTGCGCGAGTATCTGGAGCTTGGCAACATCGTCAACTCTGTCAACTATCCGGATGTATCCATGCCGCATAACGGCGACGTCCGCATCTGCGTGCTCCACAAGAACATTCCCAATATCATCTCGCAGATCACCACCGCGGTTTCCGCAGAGGGCATCAACATCGAGAATATGGCGAACCGCTCCAAGAAGGATTACGCATACACCATCGTCGAGATCACCGGCGAGCTTCCCGCAGTCGTTGTCGAGAAGATCAGCGCAATCGACGGCATCATCAAGGTAAACGTAATCAAGTAATCAGCAAAAAAGAAAAGCAGGCACATCGGCTTCGGTCGGATGTGCCTGCACTTGTCTCATGAAGGAGGAGCGTTATGATCGATATTTCTGTTTGGGTGAAACAGTTTGTGGATGCGGTAACGGCGTGCTTTGGCGAGCGCGTTCTGTTCATCGGCCTGCAGGGAAGCTATGGACGCGGAGAAGCATCCGACACCAGCGATATTGATATGGTCGTGATTCTGGACACACTTTCCGCTACGGATATTGCCGCATACCGAAAAATGCTGGATACACTGCCCCATCGGGAGCTGATCTGCGGGTTCCTTTCGGGAAAAGATGAGCTTCTGCATTGGGAGCCGTCCGATCTGTTCCAGTTTTATTATGATACAAAGCCGCTTAAAGGCAATCTGGACGACCTTCGGGGATTACTTGACACCGATGCGGTTGAACGGGCCATCCGGATCGGTGTGTGCAATCTCTATCACGGATGTGTGCATAATATGCTGTATGAAAAGAGCGAAGACATTCTGAAAAGCTTATATAAATCCGCATCTTTTGCGGTGCAGGCGATCTGTTATCGGAAAACGGGGCAGTATGTGTCCCGTCAGAAGGAGCTGGCGGAGATGGTCGATGCCGGTGATCGACGCATTGTTGAAATTTATATGGAGCTGAAGCAGGGCGGAAGGGTTCGGTTTGACGAAATGTCAGAGATTTTATTTGCATGGAGCGGAAGCCGGATAAAAGAATAAACAGCGATCCAAAA
This sequence comes from Oscillospiraceae bacterium, assembly GCA_015064195.1. The sequence continues at coordinate 8,643 of SVSO01000049.1, read as the reverse complement.
AAGAGGTGCTGCACAAATGAAGTGCAGCACCTCTTTTTTGCTATTCAAAACAGCTCCAGCGGCTGGATGCCGGCGAGCGATGCGATGATGCGGGGAATAAAATCGTCCAGCAATGCGTTGAATTCGCTGGCTTCGGCGTTGTATGCATTCGCCTCAATGCGCTGCATGGCGGAGGAAATGTCGTCATACAGGCTGGTGCGATAGCTCTTGTCGATGGAATTCATTTTGTACACAGCCGGGTCGAGGGCGTCATAAAGCGCGGTGACGGTGGAATAAAGGGCATTCACCGCTTCCCGCTTTTCCCCTGCCGTCTCTGCATCACTCAGCTGACGGCGCTGATCGTCCAGCTGTGCGAGATAGGGATCATCCTCATCCAGATACCGCCCGGCGATCAGCTTGAACTGGCTTGCGGTGTTGGCGATCCATTCAAGCTCGCCCTGAATGGAGTCGCCTGCATCACTGACAGCGGCGTAGAATGATTCCTCGATCCTGCTCCGTTCCGCAGCGAGGGACCGTACGCCTCCGATGAAGGCTGACAGCACCATGGCGGCGACCATGATGAGAATCGCGATGGGACGTTTTTTTAACAGCTTCACGGGTATCCTCCGTTCAATTAACCGCGCATTTCCAGAAGCTTGTTCTTCAGCTCATTTTCAATGCGCGCAAGCTCTGCCTCCGCTTCACGGCGCTTTGCACGGCCGTCGTTCTGGATCTGAACCACTTCGTCCAGCGTGGAGATGAGCGTTTCGTTGGTCTGCTTGAGGGTTTCGATGTCCACGATGCCGCGCTCGGATGCCTTGGCTGTCTCGATGGTGGAAACCTTGAGTGCCTCCGCATTGCGCTTCAGCAGCTCGTTTGTCAGATCTGTCACCTGCTGCTGTGCCTTGAGTGCCTGCTCGGAGTGTGCAAGACCCAGAGCGATGACCATCTGGCTTTTCCACAGGGGGATGGTATTCACGATGGTGGTCTGGATCTTCTCGCTCATGACCGTGTCGTTGTTCTGAATGAGACGGATCTGCGGTGCCATCTGGATGGAGATCGCGCGGGTCAGCTCCAGATCGTGGATCTTCTTCTCAAAACGGGTACACATGGCGGCCATATCGTTGGCGGCCTGCGTATCTTCCGGCAGATTTGACCGCTGTGCCTTTTCGATGAGCGCGGGAAGCTCATTTGCGCGGACTTCGTCCAGCTTCTTCTTGCCGGCGAGGATGTACATGGACAGCTCCTTGAAGTTGGCCAGATTCACATTGTACAGCTGATCGAGAACGGCAACATCCTTCATCAGTCTCACCTGATGCTGCTCCAGCGATTCAGCGATGCGCTCCACATTCACGTCAACCTTGTCGTATTTTGCCTTCATCGCTTCGATCTTGTTGCCCTGCTTTTTGAAGAAGCCGAGGAAGCCCTTGCTTTCTTCCGCATCAAACTCCCGCAGCTCACCCACAAGACCGGTGATCATCTCGCCGACCTCACCGAGATCCTTGGTCTTGACGTTGGAGAGGGCAGTGTCGGAGAAATTAGCGATCTTCTGCTGAGAGCCTGCGCCGTACTGGAGCACGATGTTGGGGTCGGTGATGTCGATCTTCGCCGCGAAATCGTCCACCATGCGCTGCTCCTCCGGCGTGAGGACAACAGCCATTTCGGGGGCGGATTCTTCGATGGGCTTGGGAGCGGTTTCGGGCGTGGGCATCTCTGCCGTTTTATTTTCAAAGGGGGTGAGGGTCAGCTCGGGCATAGTGTTGTTGTCCATGATTGTTCTCCTTTATTTTGATGATTTACAGTTCGGTGGAAGTTTTGCCGAGACCTTCGCTGTCCAGCATTCCCTCAAGGACGGTTATATCCGAGGAAATATCGATGGCCTGTTCTTCATACAGGTTGTCCAGCTGACGGTGGAAGGCGGGCTCAATGGTGTCGAGGATTCCTTCGATGCCGATGAGGGTTTTTGTGATGTTCTCGCCCTTGATCTTCTGATTCGACAGCTCGATGTAGGTGTTCATCAGCTTTTCGAGGGTGGGCAGATAGTAGTTCATAAACCGGCGGATGCGGGAAAGCTTGTCCGGATTTGCCGCAACATATTCAAAAATCGTGTTCATCAGCTGGCGGATGCGGTCCAGCTTGACGGCGATGTTCGGATCAAGCTTGTACAGCTCCACGCTGATGACGTCGAATTTGCGGATATAATCTGCGCCAAGCTCGATCACGCGGTCAACCTCGTCGATGCCGGCCTTCGGCGGTTCGTAGGGGATCGGCACATATTCGATGCGCGGGGGAATGAGCCGGGGGAGAATGATCAGCTCTGCCAGCGTGATGAGCAGGATGACGATATAGTGGCCAACCGTGTACATGGGACAAAAGAGTGCGAACAGCAGCCAGCTCACGGCGACCAAATAATACGGCACGACGGACGGATGCTTTTTCTCCCGGAATTTGCTTTTATCGATCGGATTCTGCATGGTATTCAAGGCAACCCCACCTTTCAGGTGCAGAAAATGTTTTTGATGCTAACAATATTATTATAACATATTTTTTCCGGTTTGTATATAATGCGGAGGAAATTTACAATTTATAAACAGAAGCGAAAAAAATCTATGGGTTTTTGGAGCGCGTGGTTATGGGAGCAGGCGTCTGTGCAATTTGCGTAGACGTAATTTTTATGCTTATATTGAAAAATAGTCTTGACAAAAAGTCAATCTTATAGGATAATATTTATGCTCATGAGCATAATAAAAATGTTTGTGGTAAAATTTAACTAATTCAAGGAGAAGCACTATGAAAAAACGAATTCTTTCTGTCCTGTTGACTGCGCTAATGCTGATAGGACTTTTTCCCACTTCGGTACTCGCGGCTGACAGTGATGTTGCAAGCCTGAATGGAACTGAGTACGCAACAATTCAGGCGGCTGTGGAAGCAGCAGAAGATGGAGATGAGATCACGCTTATCTCCGACATCGCTCTCACAACCGAAAGCTATGTAACAAACTCGGACGGTTATGCAGTGTTTGTTAATGTTGCAAATAAAGCTGTTACTATTGATCTCAATGGCAAGTCTGTCACGGTTGACGCAAGCGCGGCTGACCTTACCGGTGCAAAGAGTACCATGCTTCTGGGTGTATTCTCAGCGGATGATAATAGTGTACTGACGCTGAAGGACAGCGTAGGCACCGGTTCCGTTACTGTAAATGCCAACGATGCAACTGTTTATTCTCTCGTATGTGCCTATAATGGTGTCATCAATATTGAGAGCGGCAGTTACTCCGTTGATAAGCTGGGTGAGGGACGCGGTATGATTTACAGCAATGCCAGCGATCATTCCGGTGCGGACGGATCCAATGTGGTGGTAGGCACGAATGTCAGCGGCGGTTACTTCTCGCTTGGCAACATTGGTACTCTCGCAAATGGTTCGCCGTGGATTTTCAATGTTTCGGGAACAGGTACGGAATGGACACTGGTAACAGGCGGTACATACAATGTCAATGTCCAGCGTCAGTTCTGGGCCAACGAAATTATGATTCCCACAACTCACTATATCGAGAAAAATGCAGACAATACATGGACTGTAAAGGAAGGCGCTGTACTCTTTGTTGAGGAAGGTGCATTGACAGGCCCGTATTATATGTCCGATTGGAAAATCGGCTATCCTTCCCTTGAAGCATTTATTGCCGCAGCAACTGCCGGCGACCCAATCACCATTGATATGAGTGATGCGATAACGCTGCTGGAAGATATAACGGTAACAACAGATGTCGATCTTTCCGGTTTGAATCTGAATCTGAATGGCAAGTCTGTTTCCGTGGCTGCAGAAGGCACATTCACTGTTCCTGAGAATTCTGCGATCGTTCCTGTAGCGGCAAACGGATACACCCTTGTGACGACTGAAAATCAGGACGGCACTGTAACCTACAGCGTGACTCCGATTGTTTACACCGTTACCTATACGGATGGTGTAAGCGGCGAAGTTCTCTTTGCGGATCAGACTTCCTCTGCTCCCTTTGGCACGGCTACCCCCGCATTTGCAGGAACTCCCGCTCGCGAAGGCTACACATTTGTAGGCTGGACTCCCGCAGTTTCCGCAACTGTGACCGGAAATGCTACATATACTGCGGTTTTTGAAAAAATCTCTGTCGAAGAAGAACCGACAGCACCGTTTTCCATGTGGATGATCGTCTATATGCGTCTCTACAAAACCTACGACATCGCATCGCAGGCTACGGTCGGCGGAACAGTGACCACGGCGGACGCGGCACCTCGCTACAACGAGGATGTCACCTACATCATCACGCCTGACGAGGGTTACGAGATCGTTGACGTGCTGGTTGACGGCGAAAGCGTGGGCGCAGTAAGCGAATACACCTTCACCGACGTGAGAAAGGATCACACGATTTCTGCGGTATTTGCAGAGTCTGCCAATACCGAGGAATAAACCCCCAAAAAGCATCACCGCTTCTACGGATTCCGTAAAAGCGGTGATGCTTTATTTATGCGATTTTATTTGTACATCGGGCCGTATGCGGCGCAGGCACGGTAATCCTGACCCTCCTTGTCCATGCCGAATGCGTTCCATGCGGCGGGACGGAAGATCTTTTCTTCCGGCACATTGTGCATACAAACCGGAATGCGGAGCATGGAGCAGAGCGTGATCAGATCTGCGCCGATGTGACCGTAGCTGATCGCGCCGTGGTTTGCGCCCCAGTTGCCCATGACCTCGTACGCGGTCTTGAAGGGGCTGCCCTCCTTGCCGTCACAGCGGGGAGCGAACCATGTGCAGGGCCATGTATAGTCGGTGCGCTTCCAGAGCGTATCGGTGACATCATCGGGAAGCTCCACAGTCCAGCCCTCTGCGATCTGCAGAACCGGGCCGAGACCCTTGACCAGATTCAGACGGATCATGGTCGCGGGCATTTCCGCCTTGGTCACGAAGCGGGAGGAATATCCGCCGCCTCTGAAGTAACCCAGATCCGCGAAGTTCCATGTGGTATTCTCCATGATAGCCTTCTGATCCGCTTCGGTGACGTTGTACCATTCCTTCATCACTGCGTTGCCGTTTTCATCCTTCGCCTCGCCGTTTGCATCAATGCAGCACGCGCCGGAGTTGATGAGGTGGATGAAGCCGCCGTTTTCCGCCGCCTTGCCGGTGAGATCGTAGCCGGTGGCACGCTTGACGGCCTCGGGGCTCCAGTAGGTGCGGACATCGGCGAACATCTGCGCACGGTTGGTGAGCAGCTTCATAAAGAGCATACCAAGACCGTTGAGCACATCGTTTTCGGTGGCGAGAATGTAGGGCTCACGTGCGCCGTTCCAGTCGAAGCTGGAGTTGAGCATTGCCTCGGGGAAGTCGCAGTTGGGATAGAAGTCCGTCCACTGACGCTGCCCCTGGAAGCCTGCGGCGATGGCGTTATGGCCAACCATTTCTTCTTCACAGCCCTCGGGCAGATTCTTGTTGCCGTTCATGAGATCCTTGATGATGACCATCATCTTGACGACGAATTCCCACTGTGCATCCTTTTCCTCGCGGGATTTCTGCATATTTTCGGGATTCTTGTCAAAGCCTTCGATGGCGTTGGCCTTGACCCATGCCAGAGCCTTCTCGTATTCTGCATGATCGTAGATCTCCTCGGTCATGCGGCGGATGATCTCCACCTCGTCAACCGATTCTACGCGCATACCCAGATATTCTTCGATGAAAGCGGGATCGATGATGGAGCCGCCGATGCCCATGCAGATGGAACCGATCTGGAGGTAGGACTTGCCGCGCATGGTGGCAGCTGCAACCGCCGCACGTGCGAAGCGGAGGATCTTTTCCTGTACATCCGCGGGAACGTCGGTCACTTCATCCAGATTCTGCACATCGTGGCCATAGATGCCGAATGCGGGCAGACCCTTCTGTGCGTGGGTCGCGAGAACGGATGCGAGATAAACTGCGCCGGGACGCTCGGTGCCGTTGAAGCCCCATACGCCCTTGATGGTCATGGGATCCATGTCCATGGTTTCCGCACCGTAGCACCAGCAGGGAGTCACGGTCAGCGTGATGGCAACGCCTTCCTTCTTGAACTTTTCTGCGCAGGCTGCGGCTTCCGCAACGCGGCCGATGGTGGTGTCAGCGATGACGACCCTGACCGGCTCGCCGTTGGAATAACGGAGATTTTCGCTGATGAGCTTTGCGGCGGCGTTTGCCATTGCCATGGTCTGATCTTCAAGAGATTCTCTGACCTTGAGCGGGCCGCGTCTGCCGTCGATGGTGGGGCGGATACCGATGACCGGGTAATCGCCGATAAGTCTGTTTTCTGCCATGTTAGTTTTCCTCCAAAAAATTATTTTTCTTTGCGATAAAAGTACTCCATGTACAGTATATCACAAAATCTTCCGCAAATCAATGGATTAATTGAGATTGTTTATGTAAATTTCAGCAGATATTCCTATGAAACCGTGCAAAAAATTTATCGATTCGTGCAACAGAATTTACTTGACATTGCGGATAATTATGGTATAATAAAAGTGACGGAGCATTCCGTCGATTCAATGAAAGGAACGATTACCTATGTCAGAAAAGCTTCTTCAGTACATACTGGACAAAAAACACCACGCCTTCCGCGTGGATTATACAGAGAACCTTGCGGCGGAATACAGCGCAAAGGGAATGCCCCCCGAGGAGCGCATGGCCGATCGGTTTGAGCGCCTTTGCCGCGCACAGGTTCCCCATATCCTTCCCGACGAGCAGATCTGCTTCATGCGCACCACAAAGCAGATCCCCGACTGCTTCACCGAGGAGGAGTGGGCGAAGATCAAGTCCGAGCATTTCATCCATGAGCTTGGCTATATTTCCAACGTATCCCCCAACTATGAGGCGATGATCGCCGACGGTCTGCTTGCCCGCCGTGAGAGCGCGGACGAATACGGCAAGCGCGCCATCGACAACATCATCGACCTCGCCGACCGGTACAAGGCGGAGGCGGAGCGTGTCGGACGGGATGACATTGCGAAGACGCTGGAGCGTGTGCCGCGTTACGGTGCGACCAACTTCCGCGAGGCACTGCAGTTCTTCCGCATCCTGCATTTCTCCCTCTGGCTGGAGGGCAACTATCACAACACTGTAGGCCGCTTCGACAAGTATATGTACCCCTACTTCAAGGCGGACATGGATGCAGGCGTCTACACCTCCGAGACGGCACTTGCACTGGTGGAGGATTTCTTCCTCTCATTCAACAAGGACAGCGATCTCTACATCGGCGTTCAGCAGGGTGACAACGGCCAGTCCATGGTGCTGGGCGGCATCGACGAGAACGGCAACGACTGCTTCTCCGAGCTGACCAAGCTCTGCCTTGTTGCCAGCCGGAACCTGAAGATGATCGACCCCAAGATCAACCTGCGCGTCTCGAAGAAAACGCCGCTGGAGCAGTATGAGCTTGGCACGGAGCTGACCCGCGCCGGCCTTGGCTTCCCCCAGTATTCCAACGACGATATCGTCATCGACGGCCTCATCAAAAAGGGCTACGCGCCCGAAGATGCGGCGAACTATGTGGTGGCGGCCTGCTGGGAGTTCATCATCCCCAAGTGCGGCTTTGACGTTGCCAACATCGCGGCACTCTCCTTCCCGAAGATGGTTGACCGGGTGCTTCACAAGGATTTCGTGGACTGCGCAACCTTCGACGATGTGATGGCGGCAGTCAAGCGTGAGATCGCGGCGGAATGCGACGAGATCACCGCAAAGGTGAAGAATCTGTGGTTCGTGCCGTCGCCCTTCCTGCGCCTGCTGTTCGATGAGATCAAATATCAGAACTTCGGCGTTCACGGTACGGGCATCGCAACTGCCACCGACTCGCTGGCAGCTATCCGGAAGTACGTCTATGAGGAAAAATCCATCTCCGCGGCGGATATGCTTGCGGCAGTGGATGCCAACTTTGAAAACACGCCGGAGCTGCTGGAAAAGCTCCGCAATGAAGCCCCCAAGATGGGCAACAACGACGATGCGGCAGACAGCATTTCCGTGGAGCTTCTGGATATGTTCGCCGATGCGCTGGACGGCAGAAAGAACTGTCAGGGCGGCGTATGGAGAGCCGGTACCGGTTCGGCCATGTACTACCTCTGGCACGCGGATGAGATCGGCGCATCTCCTGACGGCAGACGCAAGGGCGAGCCCTTCGGCACAAACTTCTCCGTCAGCCTGTTCGCAAAGATCGCGGGCCCGGTGTCTGTGGTCAAATCCTTCACCAAGCAGCATTTTGCGAAGGCCATCAACGGCGGCCCGCTGACGCTGGAATTCCACAACAGCGTATTCCGCGGCGAGGATGCCATCACCAAGGTGGCATCGCTTGTCAAATATTTCATCGACAACGGCGGTCATCAGCTTCAGCTGAACGCGGTCAATCTGGAAACCATGAAGGATGCACAGGCGCATCCGGAGAACTATCAGCGTCTGGTAGTCAGAATCTGGGGCTGGAGCGCATACTTCGTCGAGCTTGACAAGGAGTATCAGGACCACGTCATCGCCCGTCAGGAATATACCGTATAACATGACCGGAACGGTTTTTGATATCAAGGAATTTTCTGTCCATGATGGCCCGGGCGTGCGCACTACCGTCTTCATGAAGGGCTGCCCGCTCTCCTGCAGATGGTGTCACAATCCGGAGGGGCTTTCGCCCCATCCGGA
>SVSO01000048.1 GCA_015064195.1 Oscillospiraceae bacterium | reverse complement strand
CAGACCGAGCAGGATACCCGTCATTTCGGCGAATATGCCAACATTCCCGTGCTGGATCCTTCCTCGCCCGAGGAAGCCTATGAGATGACAAAATACGCATTCGAGCTGTCCGAGCGCGTAGGACTGCCGGTCATCGTCCGTCCCACGACCAAGGTATGTCATGCCTCCGCCCCCATCGAATGCGATGAGCCGCGGTATACATACGACATGGAGGGCTTCACAAAAGATCCCCGCTGGTGCATTTTCCCGCCCCTCGCCTATCGCCGCCATCTGGAGATCGAGCGCGGTCAGGCGGAGATCTCGGCGGAATTTGATAAGATCGCCTTCAACCGCATCGAAGGCGAAGGAACGCTTGGCATCGCGGCAGGCGGTGTGACCTATGCAATCGCCAAGGATGTCATCGCCGAGCTTGGATTGGAGAATTCCACATCGCTGTTGAAGATCGGCGCAGTGTTCCCCGCACCCGAAGGTCTGGAGCGCGAATTCATTGAAAAAACCGAAAAGATCCTCGTTCTGGAGGAGCTTGACGCGGTGATCGAGAATCAGCTCTATCATGCCGCCGGAAAATTCGGCCTTCACGCAGCGATCACCGGCAAAACCGACGGCTTCATTCTTCCCGCAGGTGAGCTGAAATATGACACCGTGAAGGATTACATCGCGAAATTTGTCGGCATCACGCTGGAAAAATCGCAGATCTCCCCCGTGGAGAATCTTCCCGCACGTCCGCCGGTGCTCTGCGCCGGATGTCCGCACCGTGCATCCTTCTACGCGGTGAAGCTGGCGGCGAAAGCTTCCGGCAAAAAAGCGGTCTACTGCGGCGACATCGGATGCTACACCCTCGGCAATGCCAAGCCGCTGGAGACGACGGATACCTGCCTCTGCATGGGCGGCGGCATCACCGTTGCGCAGGGCATCAAAAAAGCCGAGCCGGATACGCTGGCCTTCGCATTCGTGGGCGACAGCACCTTCTTCGCATCCGGCATGACCGGCGTTGCCAATGCGGTATACAATAACAACAAAATAACCATCATCATTCTGGATAATTCCACCACAGCCATGACCGGTCATCAGCCTCATCCCGGTATCGGTGCGACCATGATGGACACCCAGTCGGAAAAGATTGACATTGAGGCTGTCGTCCGCGCGCTTGGTGTTAAGTTCGTGGAAAAGTGCGATCCGCTGGAGCTTTCAAAGGCGGTAGACACCGTTAAGCGTGCATACGAAACGGACGGCGTTTCCGTGGTCATCTTTGAATCACCCTGCATCGCCATCGTCAAGCCCGACAAGCCCTGCGAGATCATCGACTGCATCGGTTGTATGCGATGCGTGAAGGAGATCGGCTGTCCTGCGATTTATATCGAGAACGGCAAGGCGAAAATCAACGACACCCTCTGCACCGGATGCGGACTCTGCAAGCAGGTCTGCAAGCCCGGACGCATTCACGGAGGTAAGAACTAATGGATATACTCATTTCCGGCGTCGGCGGACAGGGCACGATCCTCGCATCCAAGATCCTCGCCTGCGCCATGATGATCGACGGACACAATGCCCGCACCGGTGAAACCATCGGCATGAGCCAGCGCGGCGGATGCGTGGTCAGCCACGTCCGCAGTGATGCCAACTCTCCCTACATTCCGCTGGGAATGGCGGACGTTTTGCTCTCCTTCGAGCTTTGCGAAGGTGCGCGCAATCTTCCTTTTCTGAAAAAAGGCGGCGCGGCGGTGGTCAACGCCTCCCGAATCACGCCCCTGACAGTGGCACTCGGCGCGTGCAGCTACGATGAGCCTGCCATGCGGGATGCCATCACTGCAAACTCCGATGCGCATTTTCTCGATGCGGAAGCCATTGCAAGAGAAGTCGGCTCCACCAAGGCGGTGAATACCGTACTGGTGGGCGCGGCATTCGGACTGGGACTGCTTGACATCCAAAAAGAGAGCCTCATCGAAGCCATCCGCATGAATGTGGCACCGAAATTCTTTGAGCTGAACGTGAAGGCACTGGAAGCCGGAATCGCGGCGGCCAAATAATCGAAAGGAATCAACCAAAATGCAGAATATTGAGTTTTCCAAGCTGAAGGCGGCACTTTCCTATGCCGCCGGAAACAGCGGATTTTACAAAAAACTGTACGGTGATGCCGGCGTGGATGCTTCCAAGGTGGAAACTCTCGCCGATTTTGAAGCACTTCCCTTCAGCGACAAATACGACCTGCGCAATGCCTATCCTCTCGGACTGCAGGCAGTTCCGGATGAAGATGTGGTACGCATTCACTCCTCTTCGGGAACGACCGGCAATCCGGTCATCATCCCTTACACTGCCGGCGACGTGGATGCGTGGGCCATCATGTTTGCGCGCTGCTACGAAACCGCGGGCATCGGCAAGCTCGACCGCATTCAGATCACCCCCGGCTACGGTCTGTGGACGGCGGGTATCGGCTTTCAGGCGGGATGCGAAAAGCTGGGCGCAATGGCAATTCCCGTCGGCCCCGGCAATACGGAGAAACAGCTCCAGCTCATGCAGGATCTCGGCTCGACAGTGCTCTGCGCCACCTCCTCCTATGCCCTTTTACTTTCCGAGGAAATAGGCAAGCGCGGCATCCGCGATAATATCAAGCTGAAAAAGGGCATCATCGGCTCGGAGCGGTGGGGAGATCTCATGCGTGCCCGCATTGCCGAGGATCTGGGCATCGAGCTGTTTGATATCTATGGACTGACAGAGATATATGGCCCGGGTATCGCCATCGACTGCGAATGCCACGACGGTATGCATTACTGGGACGACTATTTCTATTTCGAGATCATCGATCCGGCAACCGGAAAAACGCTTCCCGACGGTGAAATCGGCGAGCTGGTCATCACCACCCTCCGCAAAGAAGCCGCGCCCCTCATCCGTTACCGCACCCATGACCTTACCCGCATCATCCCCGGAAAATGCGCCTGCGGACGGGAGTATCCCCGCATTGACCGCATTCTCGGCCGAACCGACGATATGATCAAGGTCAAGGGCGTCAATATTTTCCCCGGTCAGATCGAGGAGCTGATCAAATCCGTCCCCGGACTTTCCAGCGAATATCAGATCGTCATCGCCCACACCGACGGCAAGGATACCATGACCATGCGCGTGGAAGCGGAAGCCGGTGCGGATAAGGAAAAGGTCGCCATGGGCGTTATGGCGGCATTCAAGGCAAAGATCGGCATCAAGATCGAGTGCGAGGTGCTGGATATCGGCGGACTGCCCCGCTCGGAGAAAAAATCGAAGCGTGTATTCGATTACCGCGAGGACTGATATGATTTTCAACAACGACGCAATGTATCACATCGGCCTGCGCCCATCGGATGCGGCACAGGCGGCCATCATCTGCGGCGATCCCGGCAGAGTCGAAAAGATCGCACGCATGATGGATGAGCCGGAATTTGTGGCATCCAAACGCGAATATACCACGTGGTCGGCGAAAATCGGCGGCAAGCGGGTGCTCATCGTTTCCCACGGCATCGGCGGGCCGTCCACTGCCATCTGTATCGAGGAACTTGCCATGATCGGCGTGAAAACGCTCATCCGTGTCGGCACCTGCGGTGGTATGGCCATGGATGTCAAGACCGGCGATCTCGTCATTGCACAGGCGGCCATCCGTGCGGAAGGCACTTCAAGAGAATATCTGCCGGTGGAATTTCCCGCTGCTGCGGATTTTTCCGTCACTGCGGCACTCAAAACGGCGGCAGATTCCATCGGGAAGCCGTCTCATGTGGGCGTGGTTCACTGCAAGGATTCCTTCTACGGTCAGCATTCGCCGGAACGGATGCCGGTGGCGGATGAGCTTTTGTCAAAATGGAAGGCATGGCTTCGCGGCGGCTGTCTCGCATCGGAAATGGAGACGGCGGCACTGTTCACGGTGTCAGCGACACTTGGACTGAAATCGGGCTGTGTGCTACGCGCCGTGTGGAATCAGGAGCGGCACAATGCAGGATTTGTCGATCCGGATGACGGTGACGAGCTTGCAGCAGCACGTGCCGCGATTCGTGCGATCGAACAATTTGCATAAAAATCAGGAGATGCATTTCTGCATCTCCTTTTTGGTTATTTCTCGTTCATTTGCTTCCAAAGCTCGCCGTATTCGGTGAGATCCCGCACCGGATCGTCGAATTTCTGCCCGGTGGTGCATTCCTTCACCCATGCGAGAAACTGCGCCTGTTTGTCCATTTCGCTTCTCGGCTTGAGATCCTCCACCATTTTCGAGTAAAATTCGATGAGCCGCTGATTGGTCGTCTCCCGGCAGCGGATCACATCTGCCACCGCCTTCGCCGTTTCTTCACCGGCACAGTCCGGCGAATTGCTGGGCTTCACCGTTTCCAGCGTTTTCAGGGATTCGTAGATATGCTGTGCATTGCCGGCGATCTTTTCGATCTGCTCCAGCGCGTACTCAAGGTTGTACCGTCCCGATACAGCGGTTTCTTTATCTGCCATTTTATTATCCTCCGTTATTTCCGGCGGACGCACAAGACAGATGGTTTCTTCGTCTATGAAGCGCGCCCTGCCGTGTTTTACAAGCCCTTTCGCTCGTTTGACATAGGTCGCATCATACCGGTTGCCAAATTCATCGACAACCGAAACCGTTTTTTCCAATGGGTGTCTCCCCCTTTATGCGATTGTGTGATGTTGTTTGTGATGGGTATCGTCTCCCCACTCACCATTATAGCATAAAGGGGCAGATTTGTCAAGTTTTATCGCCAACCGTTTTCGTATCGCCGCTCCATTTCTTCCGATGCCGGCGGATATTCCATGCCCCGCTCCCAGATCAGGATGGATTCCGATTTTGTTCCAACTCGGACTTCGCTTATCTCCTCGCCCACGCGGATGTCGAAATCCTGCGACTCCTCCGTCATGCCGGCGATGTTCAGATAATAATACCGGTCGTTGAGCATCTTATACTGCGTATTCAGATAGCGCGGCCAATAGTCGAGCAGTGCGCGTTTGGGGACGAGATACATAACACCGTTCTCGCGCTCGAAGGACAGACGGTACAGCGGCGCGTTGTCGGTGATATAGAGATGGAACATCACCACGCCGCTCTCCAGCTGTGACAGCTCCGTGATCTGCATATCGTCCATATCCACCGGGAAAATCCTCGCCTGCGATGCAAATGCATACAGACCGATCAGCACAGCGACAACAAGAATCGTGATGATCGTTCCCTTGATGAGTGCTTTGCGGCGCATTTTCGCCCACTTCGCCAGTATTTTCGACAACGGGCGCATTTCATCCTCCTGCGGCTTCATGCGAATCTCCTCATCCATGGCCTCATACAGCTTCCGGCAGTCCTCACATTCCGCAAGATGCTCCTCCACCAGCGCGCGGCTTTCCTCCGAGCATACGCCGTCGTGCATGATGGGCATCAGATCCTCGATCACTTTACATGACAGTTTCATAAAAGCTTCTCCTTTATCTGCAATTTTGCGCGATGATAGGTGACGCGCGCCCAGCTTTCCGTTTTGCCGAACAGCATGGCGATCTGCGCAAAGGACAGCTCGCCGAAGGTGCGCAGAGAGAACACCTCCTTGTACGGCTCGGAAAGCGAATGGAGTGCGCGGTGGATTTCCAGTGCTGATTCCTTTGCCACAAGCCGCGATTCGATCCCGTCATCAAATTCTTCCTGTGCATCCTCTTCCCGCCGTTTTTCCTTTTCGCGCATGGAAAAATAGGTATTCTTCGCGATCTGACACAGCCATACATACAGCCTGCACCGACCGTCGAAAGAGTCCAGACCTTTCAGCGCTTTAAAAAACGTCTCCTGCGTGATTTCCTCCGCCATGGATTCGCTTCGGCTGATGGACAGCGCATATCGGTACACATCCCGGAAATACAGCCGGTATACTTCTTCAAAATCGTTCACGTCACCACCTCGCTTTCATATATAAGACTGCACACCCGGCGATTCGTTACAATAATTTTGGCCGCACACGAGCGTATGCGGCCGTTTTTTTATTTTGTAGGATCGAGGTATTTCCAGTACGCCTTCATGTAGTCGATGCCCGACCAGAGGGTCATAACGGTCATAGCCGCGATGGTGATGTAGCTGAGCAGATTCGTGCCGTAAAGCGGAGAGCTTTCCGGAATGATCACCGGCTCAAGCAGGATGGTGACGATGCAGATGATCTGCGTCACAGTCTTCACCTTGCCGAGCCATGCCGCCGCCACGACCACGCCCGCATTGCTGGACACAATCAGTCTCATGGAGGTGATAGCCAGCTCGCGGAAGATGACGATGAGGGCCGCCCAGATGAACACGGGACGGAGCGACTCAAACTTATAAAGGATGGACAGCATTGCGCCGAACACCATAAATTTGTCCGCCAGCGGATCGATGAATTTGCCGAAATCGGTGATCATGTTGAACTTTCTCGCGATCATGCCGTCAAGAAAATCGGTAAATGCGGTGAGGATAAAGATCGCCGCGCCGAGAATGCATGACCATGTGGTGGGAAGGATCGTTTCCGGCAGCACGATGACTGCAACAAAAAGCGGAACCATAATAACTCGCATCAGCGAGAGCTTATTGGGAAGATTCATGATAAGCCTCCAGTTATTTGATTTTATCGCCCACGAGGTCGTAATCCACAGCCTCGGTGATTTTTACTTTGACGAATTCGCCCGGCTCCACGCTCTTTTTCGGTGCGCGGAAGTAGACCTTTCCGTCGATCTCCGGCGCATCGCCTTCGCTTCTGCCGTAATATGTCTCGGACACGGGGTCATAATCCTCGCAGAGAACCGTCAGCGTCCGGCCGATCATGGCCTCATTCTGTTCCTCGGTGATGTCCCCCTGGGTTCGCATGACGATGTCGTAGCGATCCTGTTTTGTCTGCTCGTCGATCTGATCGTCGAAATCGTAAGCCGGCGTATCCTCCTCACGGGAGAAGGTAAACGCGCCGAGACGGTCAAACTTCGCTTCCTTTACATATTCGCACAGCTCGGTGAAATTCTCCTCCGTTTCGCCGGGGAAGCCCACGATCACCGTTGTGCGGATGATGATGCCCGGAACATTGTCCCGCAGCTTTTTCACAACCGAGCGGATGAGCGCGCCGTCGCCGTGACGGTTCATCGCCTTCAGCATATGGTCGGAAATGTGCTGGATGGGCAGATCGATGTATTTGAGCAGGCGGGGATTGTTTGCAAATTCCGCCACCAGCTCGTCTGTGATCTTATCCGGATAGCAGTAAAGCACGCGAATCCACGGAATTGTGGTTTCATCGGTGATGCGGCGGATCAGCTCTGCCAGCTTGTATTCGCCGTAAAGATCCAGTCCATAGCGGGTGGTATCCTGTGCCACCAGCACCAGCTCCTTGACGCCGATCTCCTCCATGGTCTTTGCTTCCTCCACCAGCTCATCCATGGGACGGCTGCGGAATTTGCCGCGGATGGACGGGATCGCGCAGTAAGCACAGCGATTGTCACAGCCCTCCGCGATCTTTAAGTAAGCATAATACTCCGGTGTGGTGACGATTCGCTCACCGCCCAGCTTTACCTCATTCTTATCCTCATAGGAAGAATATTTCTTCCCCTTCACCGCCGCGCGCACAGCCTCGGCGATGTTGTGAATGCTTCCGACGCCGAGAATGGCATCCACCTCCGGCAGCTCGTCGAAGATGCTGTCGCGATAGCGTTCGGCAAGACAGCCCGTGACCACGATCGCTTTGAGCGTGCGGTTCTTCTTGAGCCAGCCGATGTCGATGATGTTGTCAATGGCCTCCTGCTTTGCGCTCTCGATGAACGCGCAGGTGTTGATGACGATCACATCCGCTTCGATCTCTTCCGATACGATCTCAAAGCCTTCCTCGTAAAGCTCGTGCAGCATGACTTCTGTGTCAAGCTGATTCTTCGGGCATCCGAGGGAAACAAAGCCTACTTTGATTTTTTCACTCATTGTTATTTTCCTGTACCTGTTTGATTGCCGCCCGGGTTTCGGACGGAGAATATCCCAGCCGATAAAAGGCCGCATAGACGCTTTCCCGGTATTTTCCATCGCCAAGCCGCGAAAAATCGCATTTTCTCTCCACCAGCCGTGTGAGATTGCCGAAAAAATCTACAGCTTCCAGCAGATCCGGCAACTCATCGCGGATGATTTCCGGGGAAATTCCCTTTTTTCTCAGCTCATTTCTGATGCGCGACGGGCCGTACAGCCTCACGTTTGCAAGCGAATCCACCGCCCGCGCGAGAATCCGGCTCTCGTCGATGTAGCCAAGCTCCGCTATATAATCCGCCGCGTCCTCGGAAAGATACCGCTCAAATCCACGCTGACGAAGCTTTGTCACCAGCGTGGATTTGGTATTGTCGCCGTACGACAGCAGATCCAGCCCTTTTTTGACGGCTTCCCACAGAGATGCGCTGTAATCGAGGGAATCGAACTGCTCACGTGTCAGCGGATAGGGCAGACTTCCCGCGCCGATATTGCCGATCTCAAACAGCATTTTCGCCGCGACGCACAGCTTTCGCGTATCCGAGCGCGATGCATCCGATGACCCTTCCGGCGCGATTTTTACCGTCAGCTCTACCTCCTCACCCATGCGGCGAGGCTCAAGCCCCACGATGGTGATGGCCAGCGTCATTGTTTATTCGTCATCCGTTTCGAGAATGCGGATGTCCAGCTCCTCGTCATCATCCAGCTCATCGTCCAGATCGTCGTCGCCGTAATCCTGACTGATCATGGCCTCCACATCGTCGCGCTTTGCCTTGATCTTCTCGGAAAGCTCCTCCATCAGTTCTTCGTTGGATTCAAAATACTTGCGGGTATTTTCCTTACCCTGTGCGATGCGCTGACCCTCATAAGAGAACCACGAGCCGCTCTTCTGGATGAATCCAAGCTCGATACCGATGTCCACGATCTCGCCGGACTTGGAGATGCCCTTGCCGTAGATGATGTCGAATTCCGCCGTCTTGAAGGGAGGCGCTACCTTGTTCTTGACGATCTTGCACTTGACATGGTTGCCGTAAACGTCCGAGCCGTCCTTGAGCTGCTCGGAGCGGCGGATCTCCATGCGCACGGATGCGTAAAACTTGAGCGCACGGCCGCCGGGAGTGGTTTCGGGATTGCCGTAGGAAATGCCGATCTTCTCACGCAGCTGGTTGATAAAGATGATGACACAGTTGGACTTTGCCACCGCGCCGGACAGCTTTTTCAGTGCCTGCGACATGAGTCTTGCCTGCAGACCCACATGAGAGGATGCCATATCGCCGTCGATCTCCTGCTGAGTGACCAGTGCTGCAACCGAGTCCACGACCACAACGTCAATCGCACCGGAACGGATGAGAGCTTCTGCGATGTCCAGTGCCTGCTCACCGCTGGAGGGCTGAGAAACGAGGAGACTGTCGGTATCCACGCCCAGTGCCTTTGCATAAACGGGATCGAGGGCATTTTCCACGTCGATATACGCCGCTTCACCGCCCAGCTTCTGCGTCTCTGCCACAACATGGAGGGCGACGGTGGTCTTACCGGAGGATTCCGGGCCATAGATCTCGACGATACGTCCGCGGGGAACGCCGCCGATGCCCAGTGCCATATCGAGGGTCAGCGAACCGGTGGAGATCGCACTGACCTCCAGCTCCGGTGCTTCACCCATACGCATGATGGTGCCCTTGCCGTAATTCTTTTCGATCTGGCCGATCGCACCTTCTATGGCCTTGCGCTTTTCTTCTTTATCCACGATTTTGGTGGGAACGGGCTTTGCCTGCTGCTTTGCTTTCATTCTGTTTTTCTCCTTGTTCGGAACAAATTTTCTTGATACATCTATTATACACCAAACAAACGAATAATGCAATAGGTTTTGCAAAAATATTTTTAAAACATCGGACTGTCGATCATCCAAACGCCGTCCACGTTCTGCATGGTGACTTCAAGGTCGCCGTCAGCGTGGGGAATGAGAATGATGGCCATGTAGGGATTCTTTTTCTTCACCTTTGCGGCGGAAATGTCGAATTCCCTCGCCTGTGCAAAGTCCGCCGTTACCGACGGGTTGACAAACAGCACGCCGCTCCGCTCGATAAACTTTGCGTCGATGAGTCCTTCATCCGACGACACGCCGTTGAAAGCGGTATTTGAGAGAATCTTGCTGTATTCCGGAGAGAACACCTTTTCGATGCCCGCCCGGATCTCGGATATGGATTTGTAGGGCGATGCCGACGAAATCTGGCAATATCCATCATTCAGCGCATCTCCGTGGGGAAGCGCATCGCCATAGATGATGTCGTACATAGCCTTCGCTTCAGGCGCAAGCTTTGTCAGCGCACCCAGCAGCTCACTGTCCGCAGCTCCGCCGCAGGATGACAGCAGGATCACTGCCGCCAGAAGCATAACCAGAAGTCCGGTCAGCTTTTTCATATCTCATCATCCTCGTTTCCGTCAGTAATTTCGGGAATCTCGATTTCTTCCTCCTCGGGCACTTCCACCGATTCCGCCTCGGCCGCAGTTTCTTCCTCACTTGCCACCTTTGCGAAGTTGACGATGGTGGAGCCTTCATCGAGGCGCATCACGATAACGCCGCCCGCCGAACGTCCGTAGAACGGGATGCCGGATACGGGGGTGCGGATAATGGTGCCTTCGTTGGTGATGAGCATCACGTCATCCGTTTCGGAAACGGCAGCGATTCCGGCCAGTGCGCCGGTACGCTCACTGATGCCATGACACATAACGCCCTTGACGCCGCGGCTGTGTGCCGTGAAGTTTGAAAATTCGCAGCGTTTGCCGAAGCCCTTTTCGGTGATGGTGATGAGTGCCTTTTCGTCATCCACCAGCGCGCATCCGACCACATAGTCGCCGTCTGACAGCGTGATGCCCTTGACGCCACGCGCGGTTCGGCCCATGGGACGTACATCCGACTCATCAAAGCGGGCGGACATACCGTTGTGGGTCGCGATCAGAATGCCGTCGCTTCCCTTGGTATGCTTGACGAACACCAGCTCGTCGCCGTCATCCAGATAAATGGCGATCTTACCGCCCTTGCGCTGATATTCAAACTCGGACAGCAGGGTCTTTTTGACGATACCGTTTTTCGTCACCATAAAGAGATACTCACGATCAGAGAATCCGGTGACGGAGATGGCTGCTGTGACCTTTTCGCCGGCCTCCAGCTCCAGAATATTGACGATATTCGAGCCTTTGGCGGTACGTCCGGCTTCCGGAATCTGATACGCCTTGCGCACATGAACCTTGCCGGTGTTGGTAAACATCATGATCATGGAATGGCTGTGTGCCACCATCACGTCGGCCACGGAATCTTCTTCCTTGGTCGCCATACCGATGATGCCCTTGCCGCCGCGTTTCTGCGCCGTGTAGGTATCCGCCGGCTGACGCTTGATGTAACCGTCGTTGGTCAGCGTGATCACGCAGGAGTGACGCTCGATGAGATCCTCATAAACGATGTCATCCTCTGCCGCAACCAGCTCCGTGAGTCTGGGCTTGGCAAATTTCGCCTTGATCTCCAGCATCTCATCCTTGATGATCTGCTTGATCCTGCCCTCATCTGCGAGAATCGCTTCAAATTCGCCGATCATTTCATACAGCTTTGCCAGACGGTCCTCGATCTTCTGACGCTCCATGCCGGAAAGACGTCCCAGCGTCATTTCGACAATGGCCTGTGCCTGCACATCGGTGAGACCGAAGCGTTCCATCAGATTTACCTTTGAATCGCTGACAGATGCGCTGGAACGGATAATTTTGATGATCTCCTCGATGTTGTCAATGGCGATCTTGTAGCCCTCGAAAATGTGTGCCTCGCGCTTTGCCTTATCAAGATCAAAGATCACGCGGCGGGTGATCACATCTTCCTGATGCTTGATATAATGCGTCAGAATCTGCTTGAGATTCAGCACCTTCGGCACGTTGTCCACCAGTGCCAGCATATTGATGGCGCAGGTATCCTGAAGCTGGGTGTATTTGTACAGCTGATTCAGAATGACCTGACCGTTGGCATCACGGCGGTATTCGATGACGATGCGCATACCGTCACGTCCGGACTCATCGCGCACATCGGTGATGCCCTCGATGCGCTTTTCGTTGACCAGATGACCGATGTTTTCAACAAGCATACTCTTGTTGACCTGATAGGGGATCTCCGTGACGATAATGCGGCGCTTGTCCTCCTCGATATTGCACTTGGAGCGCACCATGACGCGGCCTTTACCGGTGGAATACGCCTCGTAAATGCCGTTGGAGCCGTAAAGCGTTGCGGCGGTGGGAAAATCCGGGCCTTTGATGAACTGCATCAGATCCTTGATGGTGCAGTCGGGATTATCCATCTGATAAATGGTACCGTCGATGACCTCACCCAGATTGTGGGGCGGGATGTAGGTAGCCATACCAACTGCGATGCCGATGGAGCCGTTGACCAGCAGATTTGGGAATCGGGACGGAAGCACCGTCGGCTCTTCGAGGGTGTTATCGAAGTTGGGCGTGAAATCCACCACGTTTTTGTCGATGTCCGACATCATTTCGTTGGCGATCTTGGCAAGTCTCGCTTCCGTATAACGGTAAGCCGCCGCCGGGTCGCCGTCCACCGAACCGAAGTTGCCCTGACCCTCAATGAGCGGGCAGCCCATGGAGAAAGGCTGTGCCAGACGAACCATGGTATCGTATACAGCCGTATCACCGTGGGGATGATACCGACCGAGCACATTACCGACCGTCGTTGCCGACTTGCGGAATTCTCTGTCGTAAGTCAGCTTATCCTCGTACATGGCGTAAAGGATGCGGCGATGAACCGGCTTCAGGCCGTCGCGCACATCCGGAAGCGCACGGGACATGATGACGCTCATGGAGTAGGCAATGAAGGAATTTCTGACCTCGTCATCCATCTCAATGCCCACAATTTTCTGATTCGGAAATTCGAGATTTTCGATTTTATCTTTGTTATCCATTCTGTTCCTCGTTATTATTACGGTGGTGGATTTTGTGGAATCCGCCGCCTGTTATGATGTGGAATACCCAAGTTTCCACCGTTTGCCAACACCGCTTTTCACACGCTGTCGGAAAGTTTTAACCAAGCACGCTGCGATCCGATCCGGCAGGATGAGTGCTGGCGATTCAGCCGCTTTGATTTTTCTCTCTCACCGGATTTCCCGCAGAGTTTTACACAGAGTTTTGCACAGCCTGTGGATTTTCTGTACACATTCTGAAAATCTGTTGAAATTCGCTTAAATGTCAAGGTTGGTGGCATAAACGGCGTTCTGCTCGATGAATTCACGGCGCGGCTCAACCTTGTCGCCCATGAGGATGGAGAAAGTTTCATCGCAGATCATGGCATCCTCGATGTTGACCTTGAGCAGTGTGCGCGTCTCGGGATCCATGGTGGTTTCCCACAGCTGGTCAGCGTTCATCTCACCAAGACCCTTGTAGCGGCTGGTCTTGACATTGTCGCCAAGCTCGGCCAGCAGCTTATCCCGCTCCGCATCGGAGTAGGCGTAATAATTCTTCTTGCCCTTTGTCAGCTTGTAAAGCGGCGGCTGTGCAAGATAAACATGGCCGTCATCGATGAGCTGGCGCATATGGCGGAAGAAGAAGGTGAGCAGCAGGATGCGGATGTGCGAACCGTCCACGTCCGCATCGGCCATCAGAATGATCTTGCCGTAGCGCAGCTTATTGATGTCAAACTCCTCACCGATGCCGCAGCCAAGTGCCTGAATGATCGGGATGAGCGACATATTGGTATAAACCTTATCAAGACGGCTCTTTTCCACATTGAGCACCTTACCGCGCAGAGGAAGAATCGCCTGGAATTTGGAATTTCGTCCGGTCTTTGCCGAACCGCCTGCGGAATCACCCTCGACGAGATAAAGCTCAGTCAGCTCAACTCGGCGTTCCTGACAGTCCGCCAGCTTGCCGGGCAGCGTTGAGCCTTCCAGCACGCTCTTTCTGCGGGTCAGCTCCCGGGCTTTTCTTGCCGCCTCACGTGCTCTGGATGCCGCCAGAGATTTTTCGAGGATCGCCTTTGCCGTTGCCGGATGCTCCTCAAAATATTCCGTCAGCTTTTCGGTGACGAGTCCCGCCACCAGCGTGCGCATTTCCGAGTTGCCCAGCTTCGCCTTGGTCTGGCTCTCAAACTGCGCGTCGGTCAGCTTGACGCTGATGATAGCGCAGATTCCCTCGCGGGTATCCTCACCGGTGAGATTTTTGTCATCCGCCTTGAGAATGTTGTGCTTTTTCGCATAATCGTTGAGAACCGCTGTCAGTGCCTGCTTAAATCCCGTCTCATGGGTGCCGCCCTCGATGGTGTGCATATTGTTGGCAAAGGACATGACCGTCTCATTGTAGCTGTCGTTGTACTGGATGGCCACCTCACCGATGGCATCGCCACGCTCGCCCTTCATGTAGATGACATCGGGATGGATCATCGCCAGTCTGCGGGCATTGTTGAGATGCTCGACAAAGCTGCGGATACCGCCCTCGTAGCAGAGGACGACTTCCTCCGGGCCGACTCTCGGTGCGTTCATATCCTGCTCCGCCGGTGCCTCCTGCTCCTTTGCGGCACGCTCATCCCGAAGGATGATCTTCACGCCCGCATTGAGGAATGCCTGCTCACGCAGACGGTTGAGCACGGTGGGATAATCGAACACGATCTCCTCGAAGATAGTGGGGTCGGGCTTGAAGCGCACATACAGGCCCTTTCTTCCATCAGCCGAGCCTTCGTGTTTGAATGCTCTTGCCACCTTGCCGTATTCAAACCGCTCGGTATAGCGTTCGCCCTCGTAGCAGTTGTCGATCTCAACCCACTCAGACAGAGCGTTCACGACGGATGCACCCACGCCATGCAGACCGCCGGCGATCTTGTAGCCCTCGCCGCCGAATTTACCGCCCGCATGAAGCACGGTGTAAACGACTTCCAGCGTGGGAATGCCCATTTTCGGATGAATACCGGCGGGAATACCGCGTCCGTTATCCTGTACGGATACGCTGTTGTCCGGATGGAGCGTCACGATGATGGACTCGCAGTAGCCTGCCAGTGCTTCGTCGATGGCGTTGTCCACGATTTCGTATACCAGATGATGCAGGCCGCGGCTGGAGGTTGAGCCGATGTACATACCCGGACGCTTTCTGACCGCTTCCAGTCCCTCCAGTACCTGTATCTGACTTTCGTCGTAATGATTCTGATTCTGTTCTGACATTTATTGTACCCTGAATCCGCAGATGGCGGATTCGTCCTTTCCTGAGCTTTGCTTATTCGCTGATACCCGCTTTGATTCTTCCGTAGAGTGCGCCTGTGGAGATCTGCGACACATAGACCGTGTCCTCATTTTTTCTGTGGCACGCGACGATGAACGACTTCGGGATCTCTTCCTTGATGTTCACCATTCGGCCTTCCTTTTCCGCCGCCCGGAGATAGTCTCTGGTGGCTGACTCCATGGTTGCGGTATCCATGTCAAAGATTCCGATGATGTCGCGTTTTCGTATGATCCGGTTGTTTCCGGCATGAACGTACATTGTTTACTCCTTAAATTGGCTTATAGCCGCCGTTTTCCACACTGATGAAGGCCGCATCCGATTTCACCGGCGGCGGTGTACAGGTGGTCATGATGACCTGACGCTCTCCGAGGCGTGACAGAAGAAATTGCTGTCTGTGGGGGTCAAGCTCCGACAGCACGTCGTCAAACAGGAACACCGGATATTCGCCGGAATATTCCATGGAGATCTCCCCTTCCCCCAGCTTCATGGCCAGTGCAAGGGAACGCTGCTGGCCCTGTGAGGCGTAGGAGCGCGCTTCCCGGCCTTCGAGGAAAATTTCGATGTCATCCTTGTGTGAGCCGTAGAGCGTCGCTCCTGCG
>SVSO01000047.1 GCA_015064195.1 Oscillospiraceae bacterium | reverse complement strand
GTACGCATCCGTCTGAATGCCGTCATCGGCAAGGAGGAGGGCAGCAAAGCCATTCAGGACATCTGCAGCTACATCAACGACCACTTCGCCGAGCCGCTGACGCTGGATGACATCGCAAAGCAGTTTTTCATCAGCCGTGCAAAGCTGGTGCGCATTTTCCGCGGCACACTGGACATTTCCGTGGGCGATTATCTCACCAACGTGCGCATCAGCAAGGCAAAATCCATGCTCCATCAGGGAGAAACCGTTCATGAGGCCGCCATTCGGTGCGGCTATGCCAATGTGGGCTATTTCATCCGCATTTTCCGGGAGCATACCGGCTTCACACCGGCGGATTACAAGCGAATCTATTAGAAAAAATCACCGCACAAGCGGTGATTTTTCAATTTATTGCAGCTGCTCCAGCGATGTTTTCAGTTCGCTTGTGACCTTGTCCTCAATGCTTGCCCACATGGAGGCGAAGTTGGTGTTGTTTTTCGTACCCAGCTTATAAAATTCATCGATGATCTTGCCCCAGTTGTATACGTGCGCGATATCGTAGACCGTGTTGTCCATGATGATCTCCAGCATCTCCGCCGAATCCTCGTCGCGCAGGGATTTATTGCGCACGGTGGTTTCGATGAATTCCGCAGTGACATACTGTTTGGAATAATAGCCCAGCGCATCCAGCACGTGGCCGGTCATATCAAGGCGCGTATTGGTAGACGGGATGCAGAGCAGCGATACCCATGTATAGCTCATGGAGGTGTAGTAATTCTCCTGCGCCTCATCGAATTTCGGCAGCGGAAGCACGCCGTAATCCGCTTCCATGGCGCGCAGATCAAGCGCCACCAGGATCTGGTTGAAATTGAACAGGATCTGATTGTTCTTGAACATGGGCAGATGC
Source organism: Oscillospiraceae bacterium (assembly GCA_015064195.1). The sequence continues at coordinate 14,930 of SVSO01000047.1, read as the reverse complement.
ATCATGTAGTAGGGATTCTTATAGGTGCCGGTGTAGCGGTTGGCCACGCTGTTCACCTTGTCGTTGTTGAGAAAGGGCACGATCTTTTCCACGACGGCTGCGGTGCGCTCGTTGTTCAGTACAAGCTCGATGCCGCCCGGTGTGCTGTTTGTGAACCGCCCGCCGCAGGAAATGAGGGAATCCGCCAGCAGTCCCGTCTGCAGTGCCATGCCGTACGCATCGTTCTCGTCCATTTTGCTGTCGCCGTTCAGATCGTGTGCGGCAAGCTCACACATCTCCATCACCTTGTCCCATGTCCATTTGCCTTCACGCACCAGCTCATAGCAGTCGCCAATGCCGTGGGATTCAGCCACTTCTTTGTTGATGAACATGAGCACCGGCGCGAAGCTGGTAAACAGGCTGAGGTCGCCGGTGATGGCCATCAGCTCACCGCCGAAGGTAAAGGTTTCCGAAGCATTCTGATCCCACCACGACGCTTCCGTATCCATGGTCGGAATGTCGTTGAAGCTGGTCAGCAGATTTTCCTCGCCAAGCAGCGTGAACATGGTATTGCCGCGCACCATGGCCGCATCCACCGCATCCTCACCCGCCAGCACCAGCTTCCGAAGCTCGTTGGCACACTCTGCGGCTTCGGTGGAATACTGCACCAGCTTGATGTTCAGCTCCTCCTCCACCTGACGGTTGCGCTTATACTGCGCATCGTTGATGGGCTCACCGTTTTCTTCCTCCGCCTCGATGTTGGAGTAGCCCGACGCGATCCACATGGGGTTCTCCATTTTCCGGTCGATGACGGTGAATTCCGCGCCCTTGTAATCGACGGACGGCTTCTTGTATTCGCCGGTCTGCGCCTCATCGGATGAAAGTTCCGGCTCACCGGATGTTGTATCAGCAGATGTTTCGCCTGTGCCCGATCCGCAGGCAGAGAGAAGGAGCGACAGGAGTAAAGTTATAGAAATAATCCGTTTTTTCATGGAAATGCACCTCCGTTTTTTCATCATTATACCACGACTCATCCGGTTTTGCAAGCAACATATGAATCAATTAATAAAACAATCCGCTCAATCTTGACAGGCTGGAAAAATTGTGCTATAATGGTGATGGAGGTGATCTCACATGGCTGACAGGATCTATGAAATGCCCGGCAAGCTGACGAGCAACTATGCCTGCCCCGACCATTCCTCCATGCTTCACCGCCACACGGTAGACGAGCTGATCATCATGGACAGCGGCGGCTCGGAGATCATCGCCAACGACGGCATCTACCACATCAAAGCCCCCTGTGCCATCTTCTATCCCCGCTATCAGCCCCATCAGCAGATCCACACATCGGATGAGCTGTATTCCCGTTACGCCATCGCCTATGACTGCGAGATCATAGGAGGTATCATACCGCCGAACTGCCTTCCCCGCGCCTTTTTCGCCATATCGCTCACTCCGGAGGAGCTGAATGAGCTGGCACCCATTCTTGCGCTCATGCCCGAATGTGCAAAGTCGGAGCAGGAGATCATCCGCTACCGGTATCTGCTGGCCATCGTGCTTCAGCGGCTGGAACCGCTCTGGCGCACCCGGTTCATGGTGGGCAGCGAAACGCATCTGGCGGGTGACAAATACATCCACGACATCTGCCATTACATCAACGAGCATTACGCCGAGCCGCTGACGCTGGACAGCATCGCGAATCAGTTTTTCATCAGCCGCGCAAAGCTGGTGAGGCTGTTCCGCAGTGTACTCAACCTGTCACCGAATCAGTTCATCACCAACGTCCGCATCCATGCCGCCAAGGTGTATCTGCGCCACGGAAATTCCGTTCAGCAGACCGCCTATCTCACCGGCTTCGGAAGTGCCAGCTATTTCATCAAAATCTTCCGCCGCCATACCGGCATGACACCGGAGGAATTCAAGAATAGGCAATAAAAACAGGAGATGAGCGAGTCATCTCCTGTTTTGGGTTTATTCTGCAAACTGTGCCATGGTATCTGCCAAGGCTTTTTCCACCTTCGTTTCCACCGATGCATATGCGGATGCGAAATTGGGATTGTTGTTCGTACCGAGATTGTTCATGAAGTAGCTTACACCGCCCCAGTTGTAGATATGGGCAATATCATACTTCATGCTGTCGAGGATCAGCTCCAGCATCTCAGCGGAATCCTCATCACGCAGGGATTTGTGACGGATGGTGGTGTCGATATATGCGGGGGTCACATACTGCTGAGAATAGAATGCGAGGGCTTCGATGACAACACCGGTGCGCTCCAGATCCGTGTTGGTGGACGGGATGCAGAGAAGCGTCGTCCAAGAAGGGCTGATGGGCGTTGCGTAATTCTCCTGCTCACCAAATTTCGGCAGCGGAAGCAGGCCATAGTCCGTATCCATAGCGCGCAGTTCAAAGGAAATGAGCAGCTGCTGGAGATTGAACAGGATCTGGTCGTTTTTGAACATGGGAATGTGGAGGTCATAGAAGACATTGGCATATTTGCTCTCAAATGCCTGAGATACACAGTTGGTCTGGCGGTCATTGAGGAACGGAATGAGGAACGAGATGAAATCTGCCGTCCGCTCATTGTTCAGCGCCATGGTGATATTGCCGTCCTTATCGCGGGAGGTGAAGTCGATGTCTGCCGAGGAGACCAGCGAGGATACGATCCACAGCTGTTCCGCCATGCCGTAGCGGTCGTTTTCATCGTAAACCGTGTCGCCGTTGACATCGCTTGCAACCATCTTGCAGTATTCGGCGCACTTATCCCAAGTCCACTTGTCAGTACGCACAAGGTCATACAGATCGGTGATCTTGAATTCATCGGCTACGTTTTTGTTGAAGAACATCATCATGGGCGAGAAGGACGAATAGAGGCTGATGTCGCCGGTTGCTACCTTCAGTTCCCCGCCCAGCGTGAAGGTCTCCAGCGCATTCTGGTTCCACCAGGATGCGTCAAGGTCAATGGTGGAGATCTTCTTCAGATCCTGAAGCATTCCTTTATCACTGAGCAGCTTGTTGGTGGTATCCGCGAACACAAACGCCGCGTCCACCTCATCCTCGCCGGCCATAACCAGTTTGATCAGTTCCTCAGACGGCTTTTCATGCAGATAGGTATCGAGCTTGATGTTCAGCTCCTCCTCTACCTTTACATTGCGCTTATACTGCGCATCGTTGATCGGCTCACCCGACTCCTCGGCGGCGTTGAGTTCACTGTAACCTCTCGCCTGCCATTTGTAAGTGTCGGTGTGAAAATCGAGGAATTTGAAGGTTTCCCCGCCGTAATCCACGCCCGGATTCTTGTATTCATCGGACAGCGTTTCAGCAGGTGTAGTCTCGCCAGCCGCTGTGGTATCGGCAGTGGTATCACCGGAAGAACCGCAGGCTGCAAGCGATGCCAGCATGGACATCAAGAGAACGATTGAAAGTGTACGTTTCATAGAAAGCATCTCCTTTTTTAGTGATACCTATATTATATCGAATCCCTCAGACAAAATCAATGTCGGTTTTACTCATATGATCGTCGGATATTCTCATATTGTGCCTTGACATCGGCACTTTTTTATGTTATAATAGTCATATAATACCGGGAGGTGAGGGAATGGCGCAGTATTTCGTTGACACACAGGATTATGTTGATCAGAATAACGACTGGTGGCGCTCGGTGGGCGGCTTTCATCAGCACAGGCAGGATGAGCTTGTGCTCATCCGTGACGGCAGTTCTGCCATGACCTGTCTTGGCGAAACGATCCATCTGGAAGCGCCGGCGGTGGCGTTTTATCCCCATAATATTCCCCACACCCAGCGCAACGATCCGGACAAGCCCTACTTCCGCCACCGGATCCAATACAGCGCATCCCAGCTGGACGGTATGGTGCCGATGAACGCGATCCCGCGGGATTTTTTCGCCATTTCGCTGACCGGCGAGGAATACGCGCGGCTTGTACCGTTTATGGATCTGATGTTGGCGGAGCAGCCCAATGAAACGCAGGATGAACGGCGGCGGCATCTCCTCGCCATCCTGCTGATCGAGCTTGCGCCCATCGTGGCAGAGCGTTTCCGTGCGCCGGAGCACAATCCCCACACAGAAAGCAGGCAAGTGCTTGCCATCTGCCAGTACATCGGCGCACATTACAATGAGCCGCTTCATCTCGAATCGCTGGCGCGCCGATTCTTCATCAGCCGCGCCAAGCTCGACAGGCTGTTCCGCAGTGTACTGGGCATGACGCCGGGGGCGTATCTTCTGGACATTCGCGTCGGATATGCCAAATCGTTTCTGATGGACGGCGTTTCGGTGCAGGAGACGGCCATGCGGTGCGGCTACACCAACGTGGGGTATTTCATTCGCCTGTTCCGCCGCTACACTGGCATGACGCCAGCAAATTATCGGAATGGAAAATAGAAAGGAGCTGCGAAGCAGCTCCTTTTTCGCATTTATGCGAGGATCTTGACTTTGTAGCCGACGGAATATTCCGCGCCGACGTTCAGCTTGATGGCGTAGGGCTTGTCCTCGAAGTTGCCCGTCTCGTCGAGATGTGCGGGCAGACCGTTCCACGGCTCGAGGCAGACGAAGGGTGCCTTCTTCTGCGGAGGTGTCCATACACCCAGCGCGGAGAAGCCGTTGAAGTCGAACTCCAGACCCTTGCCGGTATCCTTGTTGACCAGCTTCACCTTGCGGCTCTGCAGCTTCTTGGTGAGCAGCACATCAACATCGTAATCCTCGTGGCAAAGCGCCCATTCGTTGGTATTCTTCAGCTTGTCAACCACCGGCAGGCTTGCATCGATGTAGCCGCCGCCGTAATTGGTGGTGTAGATGACGTCCTCGTTCTCCACCTTGTCAAAGACCAGCTTGTAGTCGGAGAACTGCTCGCCCTCGTTCATGGGAACACGGAAGCCGGGATGACCGCCGATGCAGAACCAGATGGGCTTGTCATCGGTATTCTGCACGGTGAAGGTAGTGGTAAATCCGGTGTCGGAGATCTTGTGGGTGATGAGCAGGCGGAATGCGTAGGGGTAAACCTCATGGGTCGCCGCGGAATCAACCAGCTCATAAACCAGTGTGTCAGCAGTGGATTCCAGCAGTCTGAACTGCTGCTTTCTTGCAAATCCGTGCTTGGTCAGCGGATATGCCTTTCCCTCGAACTTTACACTGCCCTCCAGTGTTGAGCCAACCGTGGGGAACAGAACAGGGGTATGGCTTGCCCAGTATTCCGGGATGCCCTCCCAGACGTACTCCTTGCCGTCCAGCTTATAGGAGATAAGCTCGCCGCCCAGTGTGTCGCACACTGCACTTGCGCGTGTTGTTTTGATTTCAGATTGCATGATCGTTCGTCCTTTCTTATGTATGATTCCCGCCGGAGATGAACTCCGGCGGATCATTATGTCAGTCCTTCATGATAGGCGGGAAGGTATCGTCATCCTGTGACTGCTCCTCCGCTGTTTCCGCTTCTGCCTTTTCTTCGGCTTCGCGGCGGAGACGCTCCTCCTCGTCAGCCTTGGCGCGGACTTCATTTTCTTCCTCGCTCTTTCTGCGCTTTTCGGCAGCCATCTCCTCCAGCTCCTCGATGGTGGGATTGCCGTCCATGGCCGCATTGAACTGCGCCTCGTCCATGACCTCATTCTTCATCAGGAATTCAGCGATGAAATGCAGCTTTTCCACGTTTTCGCTGAGGATCTTCATGGCGGTATCGTAAGCTGTGGTCACGATACGCTTGATCTCGTTGTCGATGGTGGTCGCAGTATCCTCGGAATAGTTGCGGGAGGTGTTGAAGTCGCGGCCGAGGAATACCTCATCGCTGTTGTGCTCTGAGCCGTAGACGATGGGGCCAAGAGTGTCGCTCATGCCGTAGCGCGTGACCATATTGCGGGCGATACCGGTGGCACGCTGAATGTCGTTGGACGCGCCGGTGGAAATGTCGCCGAGAATGAGCTTCTCTGCCACACGTCCGCCCAGCAGGGAGACGATCTCGTTCTCCATGTCGCTTCTCGACTGATAGGATTTATCCTCCAGCGGCAGGGACAGGGTGTAACCGCCCGCTCTGCCTGCGGGAATGATGGAGATCTGATGCACCGGCGTATCCGGCTGCAGGAATTTTGTTGTGATCGCGTGACCGGCCTCGTGATATGCAGTGAGGCGTTTTTCCTTTTCGCTGACCACCTTGGATTTCTTCTGCGGGCCGACCATGACCTTGATCGTCGCTTCCTCGATGTCGTTCATACCGATGAGGCTCTTACCCTTGCGCGCTGCTAACAGTGCCGCTTCATTGAGCAGGTTGGCAAGATCCGCGCCGGTGAAGCCAACGGTGGTTTTTGCCACGGTGCGGAGATCCACATTCTCCTCGAAGGGCTTGCCTTCCGCGTGAACCTTCAGGATATCCTCGCGGCCGTTGATGTCGGGATAGTTGACCGTGATCTGACGGTCAAAACGTCCGGGACGCAGGAGTGCCGGGTCGAGAATGTCGGGGCGGTTGGTGGCCGCCATGACGATCACGCCGTCATTGCCGCCGAAGCCGTCCATTTCAACCAGCAGCTGATTGAGTGTCTGCTCGCGCTCATCGTGACCGCCGCCGAGACCTGCGCCGCGGTGACGACCGACGGCATCAATCTCGTCGATGAAGATGATGCTTGCGGGATTTTTCTTGGCGGTATCGAACAGATCGCGCACACGGGATGCGCCGACACCCACGTACATTTCCACGAAATCCGAGCCGGAGATCGAATAGAAGGGGACGCCGGCTTCACCTGCCACCGCTTTGGCAAGCAGGGTCTTACCGGTACCGGGAGGGCCTACCAGCAGCACGCCATGAGGGATGTGTGCGCCGAGACGGGAGAATTTCGCGGGATCCTTCAGGAACTCCACGATCTCCTGCAGCTCTGCCTTTTCCTCATCTGCGCCGGCAACATCCTTGAACAGCACCTTTTTCTTTTCATCCGAGCCGAGCTTGGCGCGGGCTTTGCCGAAGCTGCCCACCTTGCCGCCTTTGCCGCCGCCCACCTGATTCACCACAAAGAACCAGAACACGATGAACAGGATGATGACGATGGCGTAGGGCATCAGGCTGATCCACCACGGGATCTCCACCGGCTCTGCGATATTGTAGGATTCGATGATTCCCGCGCGGTACTGCTCCTCGATGATGTCCTCGAACTGCCACCAGAACATATCCAGTGAGCGCAGTCCGAAAGTGACGGTGCGGTTATCGTGGGTGATGATGGTCAGCTGGTCATTCGCATCGATCTCGAACGCCTTGACCTGCTGTTCATAGAACAGCTTGTCGATGTCGCTGTAGATCACCGCTTCGCCGGGCCTTCCGCCGAACAATGCTGCGGTGGAGATGAGAATCACGCCGATCAGCACCACATAGAAGATCAGAATTTTGTAGTTTGATTTCATTGCTTACCTCGTAACTATGGATTTGCCGGTATTTATGCCTGGTACACTTCGGGCTTCAGGATGCCTATGTACGGCAGTGCCCGATATTTTTCCGCGTAATCAAGTCCGTAGCCCACCACGAATTCGTCGGGGATCACCTTGCCGCAGTAATCCGGCGTGAATTTCACCTGACGGCGGTCGGGCTTATCCAGCATGGTAACGGTCTTCACACTGCGTGCGCCCTTGAGCCTCAGATAATTCACCAGATAGGACAGGGTGCGTCCGCTGTCAATGATGTCCTCCACGATGAGGATATCCGACTCTGCCAGATCGTTCCTGTGAAGGTCGAGGATAAGATTCACCGTACCGCTGGTGGCGGTTCCGCTTCCGTAGGAGGATACCTTCATGAAGTCGATCTCCACGGGAATGGTGATCTTTTTCATCAGATCGCCCATGAATACCACTGAGCCTTTGAGAATGCAGAGAAGCACCAGACGCCGACCTTCGTAGTCCCGGCTCACCTCTGCGGCGATGCGGGTCACGATCTCATCGATCTCCGCCTCCGATACCAGTATTTTTTCTACTTCGTTAATCATTGCGTACCTCAGTTATAATAATAAATCATGTCAAGCAGTTCTTCGCCGCCGCATACGCGGTCAGCTGTTCCGAAGCCGGGCACCCACAGAATGCCGTCGCCGTCGCAAATCATGGGAAGGTGCGCCCGCATGACCGCCGACAGTCCTCTGTCGTTGCAGAGCTTTTTGATCCGGCGGGTCATGCCGCCGTACCGATATGCGTCACCATCCATGCGGGAGCGCACAAAAAGCTCACCTTTAATTTTAGCAGAATTTACCGATGTGTGTATTGATAATTTGTAAATATTTTTCAGGTATTCGTTATCTTTTTTAAAATCCGCTCCGGAAGCCCCGCGTTTTGTCAGATAAACGGCAAAATCCGGCTCGGAAAAGCGGTTGATGCCGGGCTTCAGCGGATAGCAGAAGGGGGATGCGGTCGTTTCCCGCGACAGACGCAGCGTGCCGTTGTGCTTTGTCGCCGTGATCCCGTCGGGCAGTGAGACAGACGCGCCGTTCTCCGCCGATGCCAGCGCCAGAACTGCGTCGATGTGGACGCGCTCCGGCATTTTCTCCGACAGCTGCGCGAACAGCATAGCCACCGTCCGTGCCGCAATTGGGCGCGGTGCATGGGCAAGCACCGCCGCATCGATGGCATTCTCCCGCACATTTTCCGCGAAAAATGCCGCCGCCTCCGATGCAAGATATTCGCTGTCCTCGGAAAGTGCCGCCGTCATGCGGGAAATCGCCGTCAGTGCCGACGGATTGAGGTGCAGAATGCCGGGCAGCAGCTCATGCCGGACAAAATTGCGGGCATAGGCCGTATCCGAATTGGTGCTGTCAAGTATATATTCTATGCGATTTTCCGCACAATATCCCACAATGTCGCACTTTGAAACTCCGATGAGCGGACGGATGACCGTCACGCCGTCAAGTGTGCGCTCTGTGGGAATGCCGCAAAGTCCGTCGATGCCGCAGCCGCGGATGAGATGGAGCAGCACTGTCTCCGCCTGATCGTCCGCATTGTGGGCCGTGGCGATGTGAGAAATGCGCGCGTCTGCGGCGGCAATTTTTGCAAATGCCGCATAGCGGCAGTCCCGCGCCGTTTCCTCAATGCCCCGCCCCGATTCTTTTGCCAGTGTCGGAACATCCGCATATTCGCAGAAAAAATCCACGCTGAGATGCTCACACTGCGCCTTGCAGAATGCCGCATCACGATCAGCCTCCGTGCCGCGGATGCCGTGATGGACGTGAACGGCGCACAGATAGATGCCGCGTTTTGAGCAATATTCCCACAGAAGCCGCAGAAGTGCCGACGAATCCGCGCCGCCGGAATAACCGACGAGAATGCCGGCGATGGGCCGCTCTGACAAGATGCGGCAAAGGGAATCCATCAGCTGTTTTTTGCCTGATTTTGCCATACTTTCGGCCGCTTACATGGGCGGCGCTCCCTCCTCGGGTGCAAGGGATGTGAACTTCGTGAACTGACCGAACCAGCCCATGGTGACTTTTCCCGTGGAGCCGTGACGGTTTTTCGCGATGATGACATCCGCCACGTTCTGCTTGTCCGGGTCGGTGTTGTAATAGTCGCGGGACAGGAACATGATCATGTCCGCGTCCTGCTCAATGGCACCGGAGTCGCGCAGGTCAGACAGCATCGGTGTCTTATCCGTGCGGGATTCCGGGCTTCGGGAAAGCTGAGCACAGCAGATGATCGGGATCTGCAGCTCTTTTGCCAGAATTTTCAGATTTCGCGAGATATCCGCAACCTCCAGTACGCGATTGTCGATCCTGCGGTCGCACTGCATGAGCTGGAGATAGTCGATGACCACAAGGCCCAGATTTTTGACACGGCGGAGCTTTGCCTTCATCGCCGTCGCCGTGATGCCGGTGGTGTCGTCGATCCAGATGTCGCATTCGGACAGATTGGCCGATGCATGAGCCAGCTTGTCCCAGTCCTCGTCCGTCAGCTCACCGGAGCGGATGTTGTGAGAATCCACCAGCGCTTCACTGGACAGCATACGGGACACCAGCTGATCGGCAGACATTTCCAGCGAAAATACGCAGACCGCTTTTTTGGTGTTTTTCGCCACATTGGACGCAATGTTCAGCGTGAAGGAGGTTTTGCCCACGCCGGGACGTGCGCCGACGATGATGAAATCGCCTTTTCCCATGCCCACCAGCACATTATCCAGATCGCCGAAGCCCGTGGGCGTACCCATCGTCTCCTCCCGGTTGGTCTGCAGAAGATGCAGATGCTCGTAGACGGAGATGAGGGAGTCGCGGATGTGGACGAAGCCCTTCTGCACATTGCTGGCGGAAATGTCGAACACCAGCTGCTCCGCGTTGCCGATGATGTGATCCACGTCATCCTCGGCGGCATAGGCGGATTCGGTGATCTCGCCGGCTGCCGAAATGAGGGCGCGCAGCTTGCTTTTATCCTTGACGATCTTGGCGTAATCCTTGACGTTGGCCACATCCGGCACCACATCGATGATCAGCTTGATGTAGGATTTGCTGGTGGATTCATCGTATACGCCGTGTCTGACCAGCGCATCGATGAGCGTCACCGCGTCGATGTCCTGATTTTTCAGGTACATCTCCTGCATGACGAGATAGATATCCGCGTGATGCTCGAAGTAGAAATCCTCTACCTTGATGATTCCCGCAACCTCGTTCAGGCATTTGGGATCGATGAGGATCGAGCCGAGCAGTGCCTGCTCCGCCTCAAGGTGAGCCGGCAGCTTTCTTTGGAAATCGTTCTCCGCCATGATTTATTTTTCTTCGGCGATGACCACGTTGATCTTACCCAAAACCTCGGTGTGCAGCTTTACATCTACCTGATGGGTGCCGAAGGTCTTGAGGGATTCGGGAAGCTGGATCTTACGCTTGTCAACGAGAATGTTGTGCTGAGCCTTGAGAGCTTCGGAAATTTCCTTGGTGGTGACAGAGCCGTAGATTCTGCCGTCCGCACCGGATTTGCAGGTGAATTTTACGGAAACGGTCTCCAGCTTTGCCGCGGTATCCTTGGCATTCTGAAGCTCCACTGCCTTCTTGTGCTTCTCTGACTCCTCGCGGCCCTTGATCTCATTCATCGCCTTGCTGTCAGCGATGATGGCAAGTCCCTTGGGGAGCAGGAAATTGCGTGCGTATCCGTCGGACACCTCAACGAGCTGTCCCTTCTTGCCCTGTGCTTTTACATCCTGTGTGAGTACAACTTTCATTTTTTTCTCCTTGTAATGGTTAGTTTTTCTTCATATAATCGTCAATGGCGTCCTTGAGGCTGGTCAGCGCCGCGGTCATGGAGGAATCGCGGAGCAGTGCGCCCGCCGATTCGTAATAACCGCCGCCGCCGATTTTTTCGAGGATCAGCTGTACATTGACATTGCCTGCGGAGCGCGCGGAAATATGCACGCTGCCGTCGATCTGCACCAGCGCGAAGCTGGCCATGACGCCGGATACGCTGAGCAGCTTATCCGCCGCCTTTGCCGCCGCGATGCGGTCGGCCGCCTCACCGTCGGAATCGCTCATGGAAATGGCGAAGATCTGACGGTAGGTGATGACGTTCATGGTAAATCTCGCTTCCCGCATGAAGTCGTCCAGCCCGGATTTGAAGAAGAGCTGAACCTCGGAGGGGCTTGCCCCTTCCGAGCGCAGATAGAGCGCGGCACTGAAGGTGCGCACACCGGTGTTGCGGGAGAACTGCTTGGTATCGAGGAGCATTCCGGCATACAGCACATCGGCCTCCTCCCGATGGAGACTGCCCATGGGAAGTGCCTGCTCCAGCATCTCCGACACCAGCTCGCTGGCCGACGATGCGGACGGCTCGATATAGGAGATCACCGGCTCACGGCGATAATCGCCTGTCTTGCGGTGATGGTCGATGATGGCCACCAGTCCCACATTCTCCGCAATGTCGGGGGATTCAAACTGTGCGGGATTGTTCACGTCCACGATGACCAGCAGCGTGTCCGAATGGATCATGTCCTGACCCGTGATGCTGTCCACGAAAATGCTCGCATATTCGGGCAGTGCGGCCACTCTCGACAGCGCGGGCTTGATATTGGCATCCTCGCGGTTGACCACGATGTTTGCCTTCACGCCGCAGAACATGGCCAGTCTCGCAATACCGATGCAGGCGCCGATGGAGTCGTAGTCCGGATTGCGGTGGCCCATGATGAGCACATTGCTGGCCTTTGCCATGGAGAGCGACAGCTGATTGGCGATGACACGGGCGCGAACCTTGGTGCGCTTCTGGACGGTCTTGGTGCGGCCGCCGTAGAATTCCGTATTGTGAGCATTCTTGACGACCACCTGATCGCCGCCGCGCTGGAGTGCCAGATCCAGGGAGGCGTGGGCATCGTGATCCTTATCGGCAAGCGAACCTTTGACGCGGGAAATACCGATGGATACGGTGACAGGCATACTGCCCTCGCCGATGCGCACCTCGCGGATTCTGTCCAGTACGTCGAATTTTTTCTCGATGAATTCGTCCAGATACCGGGCTTCAAAGAGGAAGATGAACTTGTCGCGCTCGTATTCCTTGAGAATGCCGCCCACGGAATCCGCCCATTTTTTCAGGATGGCTTCCACTTCCGCCGATGCGGAACGGTATTTCTCCTGCACGAACTGCATCAGCTCGTCCAGATTGTCGATCATCACATAGGCGATGATCGTTTCCTCATCCGCCAGCTTTTTCGCCAGCGAGCGAAGCTCTGTGCGCTCATTCCATACGGTGATGATGTAATTTTTGCCCTGGGAAACGATCTTGTAGCCCTTGATGCGGAACACCCGATCATAGGCCACCGCTTCCACGCCGTCCTCCGACTGGGTATCCTCCGGCGCGGTGACGGTATCGCCGAGGATGGCATCCACCGTTACCTCCGCGATGGTGTCGATATACTTGGTATACAGCACCTCTCGGGGATTTGCCGCCTTGGTGAAGGCGTTGTTGTACCAGATGATCCTGCCCGATTCGTCGCAGATGACCACGGGAAGGTAGAGCTTCAAGATAAAATCGAGGGTAATATTGCCGAGGATGGGGGAGAGCTTTTCATCATCCGGGCCGATGATCCGGAAGCTGAAAAATCCGTACAGCTTGAGGATAAGAAGCTCGGTGAATAAAAAGCAGACGATCATGATCGCGCCCACGATGAGCGCATCAAGCTTGGAGTAGCGCAGGATCAGTGCATAGACAATAAAAAACAGAACCGCGAGTACCGTCGTCAGAATGACACGGTAGGAGAAGCTCCTTGGCTTCGATTCATGCTTGTGCTTCAAGCCGGATTCATTCCTTTCCTTCTGTATTGGTTTCGCTGTGTCGGCGCAGTCGGTTTTCGCGCAGGGTCACAATGACGCCCAGCGCTGAGATCAGCGTCACAGCAGACGAGGGGTTGATGAAGATCAGAACCGCGTCGAAAATAAGCGCAAATTTGCTGAGTCCGCCGAAGGATGCCCTTCCGCGCAGGCTGAGCAGGATATCCCGCGCACCGCTGTAGAGAAAGCCGGGAGCGAGAATGACCACCAAATTCTGGAGTGCGCTGTAGAGCGTCAGTGCGCCGTCGCCCATGAAGGAGAGCAGCAGTGACACCACGTATGCGGCGATGAACACGCCGGCGGTCACACTGTCGATCTCGATGCGCCACGGTACAAGCTCGCGGGAAATGTCAAGCTTCGGGCCGTCCTCGGTCATGGTGGCGCGCATGGAGATCCGCAGGCTCATGGGGAGGAGCGTTTCCACATCAAAAATGCCGGAGATGAGCCTTGCCGCCAGCGTGACAAAGTAGGCGTTGACCAGCATCATGGCCGCCAGCACGCCAAGAAGCAGTGTTTTCGTGTAATACAGCAGCAGCTCGATGTCCTCCGCATTGTAGTAGGGCATCACACCCTTCTCGCTCTCGAAGGTCAGCTGGCTGAGCATCTCTTTCACCGGCGTGAGCGCGGTATCCAGCATCTGACCGATGGTTTCGGCATTGCACGCGCCGTATTCCGCGGTGATGGCCAGCGCGAAATAGGCAAGCCAGACAACCATTCCGCCGATCGCCGCACCTGCGATGGAGGCCGCACGTCCCATGCCCATGCGCACCGTCAGGAAAATGGGCAGCGCCATGGCCAGCGGAAAAAGTGCCGCCAATGCAAGAGAGAGCGAGCCGTGATAAACCGTCGCCGCGGCGAAGGGGATCACCGACAGCAGAACGAGAAAGAGCAGTTTTGCGCGGGAGCTTTGCCAGCTGAGTGCCAGCATGGCCGTCATGGCCGCCGCGAGAATGGCAGTGGGCAGGCCGACAAGTCCCAGCGGATTGAGCGCCGATATGAAGGAAAACAGCAGGATGACGATGCAGAAGATCACCTGCGCCGGCAGAGTGAACGTGCGCCGTCCTTCCATCTGTGATTCATGTTTATTTTGATCCAATTGACACCTCACCACCCATCAGGGCAGATTATTCCAGTTTATTCATATTATTATACCACTTTTTTGGCGCGATGTCCAGTATTTCGCGCAAAATTTATATTTATTTTTCAATCCCTTCAAAAAAGGCGCGATTCCCATGAAAAAGCGGCGATCCAACCATCGGTTGAATCGCCGCAGATTCTCCTAAAACCGTCCGCTTCGTCCGCCGTGTGAACGGCCGGAGGAGCTTCTGTGGGTACTGCTTCCGCCGCCGGAGGAGCTGCTCGTATTACGGGCAACCCGCGTCGTTTTGGCATACAGGAAGCGATCGCTTTGTTTTGTCAGCGTGAGGCTGTTTTCATCCACGTACGGCTTGGCGTTTTGCGCCATTTTCACCGTTGTCATGGAGCTTTTCAGCGAACCCACGTAGACAAATCCGCCCACAATGCCGATGATGAGGGAGATGATCACCGCCTGCGGGACATTGAACGGCTCGGAGTAGGAACCCACATCCACCGGCTCGCCCTCATAGGCGATGGTGAAAAATTCGTCCACCCGATCCGCAAATGCGCAGAACGCATCGTAATAATAGCCGTCCGACAGATCGTCGAGGAACGCATC
>SVSO01000046.1 GCA_015064195.1 Oscillospiraceae bacterium | reverse complement strand
TATCCGAAGTGGGATAAAATTCCCGATGGTAAAGAAATGGAGGTCGGCGATCCGCTAATCTACGGTGGTATCAAGATTATCAAGGGCAAGTCCATCATTACTCTCCCTGACGGAACGAAAGAGGCGATTGCGTATGACCATCTCTTTGAGGGGGACTGCAGTCTCATGCACTACGGCATGACCGCGCCGCGCGGCTGGGAATGGTTCAACCCGGTAAGGGATGAAGAAAAATTCAAGGAATACATCGAACGCGCAAAGAAGCTGATGGACGAGAATAAGAAATAAACATTTCTAATGAAACAAAAAGACACCCCCGCCATTCTCAAATGAGATTGGCGGGGGATGTTTATGCCTGTCGGATTTTGCTTATGTGAATGACATTGGCGCACCGAGCGGCTGATTGTTTGTCCGAAACTTAGATCTCGGGGATAACGATCTCAACTTCGCGGCCTGCTTCGCTGGATCTTGCGATACCATCGAGGATAGCCTGGTTGTAGAGGATCTGAGAGGACGGAACGGGTGCGGGCAGGTTGTACTTGCAAGCGTCGAGGAAGGTGCGGATCTTAAGATCGAACAGACCTTCTTTCTGCTGCAGAACCGGTACGGGAACTTCGATCTGTTCGCCGCCAAGCTCGCGGTAGATGGTCATGGGGCCGCCGATAGAGCCGTTCCAGCAGTCGGTGGAAGGAATGCGGAGACCAGCCTTGGTACCAAGGATGATGGTGTCGCCGGGGGTGTTGATGTTCATAGCCCATGCAATACGGAAGTCGAGGATGATGCCGCCCTCAAGACGTACGAATGCAGCTGCGAAGTCGTCAACGCCGAACAGCTTAGCATACTCCGGATGACCGGTCTTTACATAGTTGGAGTAGTTCGGATCAGTACCGAAGAACGCGGACTTGTAACCGGAAACGGTCAGAGGCTTCGGATAACCGACAGCGTTCAGAACCATATCGAGGGAGTAGCAGCCGATGTCAGCCAGTGCGCCGAGACCTGCGGTCTTGTCTTCGATGAAGGAAGTACCGAAGGGAGTCGGAATACCGCGGCGGCGTCCGCCACCGGTCTGAATGTAGTAAACCTGACCAAGCTCGCCGGATTCAACGATGCGCTTGATCATCTTCATGTTAGCGTCCAGACGAGGCTGGAAGCCGATGGAAAGAACCTTGCCGCTTTCCTTCTCAGCGCGGCAGATTTCAACTGCCTCGTCGAGGGTAACGCACATAGGCTTTTCGAGAAGAACGTTTACGCCCTTCTTCAGTGCATAAATTGCAGGCTCTGCGTGCTGACGGTTGTAGGTGCAGATGGAAACTGCATCCAGCTGCAGGGACTCGTCATCCAGCATTTCCTTATGGCTTGCGTAATCGGTCTTTACGCCCTCAACGCCGTGCTTTGCGAAGAAAGCAGCAGCCTTGCCGGGGATGAGGTCAGCACCTGCAACGATCTCAACATCTGCCTGCTTCTTGTAGCTTGCGATGTGAGAGTCTGCGATCCAGCCGGTACCGATAATACCGATGCGAACCTTCTTGTTAGCGTCAACGGTCTTGACTTCCTGGTTTTCCATGAAAGCATTTAATCCTGCCATGAGAATAACCTCCTCAAAAAATAAATTCTGCACGGAGATGGGAAGAGGAGCAGCGCACTCCATGCGATAAATCCGCGCAGCTCCTGCGAAATGAAAAACGGGGGAATCCTATGATTCCCCCGAAGTTTCCTAAGTCAAGAAATTGTCCCGAGGGATGATTTCTTATGTTTGCCGACCGAAATTACTTCAGTTCAACAGTTGCGCCAGCCTCGGTGAGCTTAGCCTTGATAGCTTCAGCGTCTTCCTTGGAAGCCTGCTCCTTGATGGTCTTGGGAGCGCCTTCAACCATGTCCTTAGCGTCCTTCAGGCCGAGACCGGTGAGCTCACGAACAACCTTGATAACTGCGAGCTTGTTAGCGCCAGCGCCGGTGAGAACAACGTCAAACTCGGTCTTTTCCTCAGCAGCGGGAGCAGCTGCAACTGCAGCGCCTGCAACTGCAACAGGAGCAGCGGATACGCCGAATTCTTCCTCGAGAGCCTTAACGAGGTCAGCGAGTTCGAGAATAGTAAGAGCCTTGATTTCTTCAAGAATAGCGGTAGTCTTTTCAGTAGCCATTTTCATTTACCTCCGAATTATAAATAAATTAGATTGGTGCGTAGCTTACGCTTCTGCGGGAGCTTCTTCTGCTCCGCCGTTTTCCTTGTCGATCTTCGCCTGAAGTACATAAGCGAGACCGTAGAGAGATTTCTGCATGGAACCGAGCATCTTGCCGATAAGAATGGGCTTCGGCGGGATTGCAGCGAGTTCTTCAACGCCAGCCTTGTCGAGTACAGAACCGTCAACGAAGCCGCCCTTGAGATCGAAGGATTCGATCTTGTCAGCGTATTCCTTGAGGATCTTTGCGGGAGCAACCGGGTCATCGGTAGCGATCGCGATAGCGGTCATACCTTCGAGCACGCTCTTCAGCTCACCGTAGCCTGCACCCTCGCAAGCTCTGCCGGTCAGGGAGTTCTTGACAACGGAATACTCAACGCCTGCCTTACGGAGCGCTGCACGCATTGCGGTGTCATCAGCAACCGTGATACCGGAATAGTTTACGATAACGCCGGACTGAGCAGCCTTGATCTTTTCGGTCAGCGCTGCAACCTGCGCCTGCTTCGCGGCTAAAATCTTCTCACTTGCCATGATACATTTCACCTCCTGATGAGATATCGTCCATCGGACGAAACAAAAAATCCTTCGCCCGGAGATCAGACGAGGACTTCACAAATACAGAATATTCTATAAATTTGGAAGTATATCCTCGGCAGGGAGACATTCGTCTTTTACATGGGATGACCCAAATCCTGCGGTCTTCGGAACAACACAGATATTATATCACACATTTTCCCGAATGTCAATACCTTTTTTAAAAAAATTGCAAAATTATTTATTGTCTTGACATTCCGTATGAAATGTTGTATAATTATAAGGATGATTAAATTTGGTTTGTGCCAAGGAAAGGACATAACATGAAATCAAAGACAAAAAACGGTCTTTTGTTTGCACTGGCGCTGGTTCTCATTGCGGCGGTCGCCTGCATCGCGGTGTTCGGCATCGGCGATTTTCTGCCCGGCGTGTTTGAGGAAGATGCCATCAACAAAGGCCTTGACCTTGTTGGCGGCTCTTACATCGTCTACGAAGCGGATGTGGAGGGAACGCCGGAAACCTTAGCGGAAAATATGCAGACGGTTCTGCAGATGATGCGCAGCCGTCTTGACAATCTCGGCTACACGGAGGGCAATGTCACCCTGTCGGGCGACCGCCGCGTTATCATCGAGATCCCCAACATCTCCGATCCGGAGCAGGCGGTTCAGCTGCTCGGCTCCACGGCGATTCTCCAGTTTGTGGATCACGAAGGCACCGTTGTCATGGAGGGCGGCGATGTCGAATACGCCCGCGCCGTTTATGCGGACACGGGAAGGGGTTATCCCGAATATTTCATCTCGCTCAAGCTGACGGAAGCGGCGGTTGAAAAGTTCGCTGACGCGACCGAACGTGTGGCACAGCTGAAAAATCAGCGCCTCAACTATATCGCCATTACCCTTGACGGTGAGGAGCAGTCGGTGGCGTACTGCAATGAGCGTCTGAGCACCAGTGAGGTTTCCATCACCGGCAATTTCGATCAGGAGAGAGCACAGCAGCTTGCCGGCATTATCTCCTCCGGCCAGCTCCCCTTCACCCTGACCGAGATTCAGCTGGATTCTGTCGGCCCGACCCTCGGTGAGCGCGCGCTGGAGACAAGCCTCATCGCCGGCGGCATCGGCATTCTGCTGGTCATGATCTTCATGATCATTATGTACCGTCTGCCCGGTGTCATCGCATCGGTGGCACTCTTCGCCTACATTGCGCTGACCGGCATCATTCTGGTGAAATTCCAGATCAACCTCTCTCTCCCCGGCATCGCGGGCATCATCCTGTCCATCGGTATGGCGGTGGATGCCAACGTGGTCATTTTCGAGCGCATCAAGGAGGAGCTTCGCGAGGGCAAATCCACCGGTGCGGCGGTCAAATCCGGTTTCGGCCGCGCATTTACCGCAGTGCTTGACAGTAACATCACCACCCTCATCGCATCCGGCGTGCTGTGGTATTTCGGCACGGGTACGGTGCAGGGCTTCGCGGTGACGCTGTTCATCGGCGTGCTGCTGTCCATGTTCTCCGCCGTGGTCATCACCCGCTTCTTACTCAACCGACTGGTGGGAATGCGCGTGAACAAATCCGAGCTGTACGGCGTGAAATCGTCCACCATCGTCAAAAAGCCTTTCCGCGTTGACACTTCTTCGCCCGAAACGCCGGAAATCGTCGAAACCACCGCAGAAGAAGAAGGAGGTGCGCAGGAATGAAAAACTTTGACTTTGTGAAAAATCGCAGGATATTCTTTATCATCACCGCAGTCTGCTTCCTGCTGGGCATCGTCTGCTTCTTCGTGCGCGGCTTCAACGTGGACACCGACTTCGCCGGCGGTACCAATATGCACGTTCGCATTTATGAGGATCAGGAGCTGACCGTGGCCCAGCTGAACGAGATCCGTGCCGTGGTCGAGCCGATCATCGGCGGCAAAGTTTCCAGTCTTCAGAAGGCCGGAAACGGCGGCGATGTGATGATCAAGACCTTCGAGCTGGATTCGGAAACCCGCGAGGCGGTATTTGCTGCACTTTCCGAGAAATATTCGCTGACCGATGAGGCACTGCAGGGCGTGACCAATGTGGGCGCGTCCATGAGTGCGGATCTGCGCAATGCGGCGATCGTGTCAACTGCCATCGCGGTGGCACTGATGCTCCTCTACATCGCCTTCCGCTTCCAGGTCACGTCTGCCATGGCGGCGGTGCTCTGCCTTGTCCACGACCTGTTTATCATGATGTTCGCCTATTCGCTGCTGCAGATCCCCATGCAGTCCACCATGATCGCGGCACTGCTCACCATCCTCGGCTATTCCATCAATGCCACCATCGTCATTTTCGACCATGTGCGTGAGAGCCGGAAGAACAATCCTGACGCGGATTTCGGCGAGATCGTCAACCGAAGCGTCCATCACTCCATAACCCGATCGGTGAATACCACGATCACCACCCTGTTCACCATCGGCATGGTCTACCTGTTCGGCGTGGATTCCATCAAGGATTTCGCACTTCCGCTGATCGTGGGCATCATAGCCGGTCTGTATTCGTCGGTATGCCTTGCCGGAAACTTCTGGTATGTGCTGGAAAATTCCATCGGCAAGCTGCTTCCGAAGAAGAAAAAGAGAAGAAATGGCTGATTTCCTCCACCGTGAACGGATGATGATCGGCGACGCGGCAGTGGAAAAGCTGCAGAATGCCCGGGTGATGCTGTTCGGCGTGGGCGGTGTCGGAAGCTATGCGCTGGAAGCCATCGTCCGTGCCGGGATCGGCGGCGTGATCCTCGTGGATTGCGACACGGTTTCCGAAACGAATATCAATCGCCAGATCATCGCCGATACCACCACCGTTGGCCGCCTGAAAACCGAGGTTGCGGCGGAACGTGCGCACGCCATCAATCCGTCCCTAACCGTGGTGCGGCATGACGTGTTCGCAGCGCCGGAAAATATCCCCGCTCTCATTGACGAAGCCGCGCCGGATTACATCATCGATGCCATCGATACGGTGTCGGCAAAGCTGTCCATCATCGAAACGGCGATAAACCGGGGGATTCCGGTGATCTCCTCCATGGGCACCGGTGCCAAGCTTGATCCCACCCGCTTCCGCATCACCGATATTGCAAAGACCCACACCTGTCCGCTGGCCAAGGTCATGCGCCTGAAGCTGCGGGAGCGCGGCATTTCCCATGTGGACGTGCTGTTTTCCGACGAGCTGCCGGTGAAAACCGGCGCGGCAAGCGAGCTGGAAGGTCAGACGACCCGCCATATCCCCGGCTCGATCTCCTTCGTGCCGTCGGTTGCCGGGCTGATCATCGCCGGTCATGTGATCAAAAAAATAGCCGAACTCCCCGTGTAAACGGGGAGTTCTCGTTTTCGCATTACTGATTGTTCCACGCATCCGCGAAGGCGGCAAGCTCCGATTTGAGCGGATCCGATATCGCTGCCATTCGGGATGAAAATTCCGCTTTGCCGGCAAGGACGTTTGCCAGCACCTCGGACTGTGTGCCGAAATCGGTGATGCATCCGAAGTCGAGATAGAGATTGTCGAAGATAATACCGAGCATCTCTGCGCTGTTTTCATCGCGGCTGGTTTTGGTCATGTAGGTCAGCTCATATGCCAGCGGACGGACGTTGACGTAGGAGTAGTACGCCATCGCTTCGGTGACAAATCCGACAAAATCCGTATCTGCCGTCTTTGCAACGGCGATGAACGCATCCATCCAAGGATTGGCGTAGGAGCGGTAGGTTTCCTGCGCTTCATCCGCCTTCGGCATGGGAAGCACCAGATAATCGCTCTCCATATCGCGCAGATAAACCGACGCGCTGGAGGTGAAATGCATCATGGCGATGGCGCGGTCCTCGGCGAAGGTTTTGCTCATGATGTCGTTCTGATTGTCATACTGAACGTCGGTCATCAGACGCGCGGTATTTTCAAGCACCGCCAGCGTTTTTTCGTTGTTCACATTGCTGACGAGCGTGCCGTCGGAGGTCGCATCCACAAGATTGATGCCGGCACCGCCGAGCAGAGATTTCGCGGTCGTGGTGGAATAATTCTGATGAATGAAGCCGAAGAAATCGTCATTTGCGTGCATCTTTCCGTCGGCATTCACGTCGATGTTTTTATCCTGAATGAAGGAATACACCGCATCGAGCGTCCATTTTCCGTCGCGCACCAGCTGACAGAAATCCGTGTCGATGCCGTAATCCTCGCAAAGTCCGGTGTTGAGGAAAAACGCGCCTGCCATCTGATACATACAGGGCGAAATATCACCGGTGGTGTAGTACATTTTGCCGCCGAGCTGCAGATTGTCGTACATAAGCCGGCTCCACCAGCTCTCCCCGAGCGACAGCGCGTCGATTTCCGTCAGATTGGCGAGGATGCCCTCGGTTGCCAGCGTGCCAAGACTGCCGCCCATCAAAACGGAGATGCAGAGATCGTAGGCATCATCATCGGCAAGCACGCTTGCCTTCAGCGCGTCCGCTCCGGCCTTGCCGCCGGTAATCTGCACATATTCAATGTTCACATTGTAGCGCTCCTCCATGAAGGAATCGCGCCCGAACAGCGCATCGTTGACGATATCGCCGTTCATCTCGCCCGAGTGCATATTGATGTGCGTCGCCGGCTTGTCGTTGGCATCGAGAATCGTGAATGTCTCGCCGCCGAAATCCTTCGCGCCAAGCTCGGCGAGACGGTCATATTCCGCTTCGGCCGTCGATGTGTCGCCCGATTCGGATATGTTGCTGTTTGCTTCGCCGCAGGCTGCCGCGGATGCCAGAATCGCCGCAAGAAGCAGTGCGAGGGTCAGATTTTTCGTGAAATGTTTCATGATTATCTCCTATCAAACAAATGGATCGGTTGAAGTGTACATATACAGTATAACATAATGTAAGCTTTTTGTACAGACTGAAAATTGACTTTCACTTGACCTCATTGACATTATTCATTGACAGATGCGAGTTTTTGTGATATAATAAAGGTGGGTGGTGATGAAAGTGGGTGCATTCAGAACGAGCGAGAGATACGGGCATATCATTCTGCCCATCTATTCGCAGGAAAAAAGCTTCGCACTGTCCGACCCGGCGCTCATCCGGCATCCGGCAAATGAATCGGCGCGATATGTCATTCCGCCGCATTTTCATGAGGATATCGAGCTGATTGCCGTGACGGATGGGGCGATGCACATGATAATCGATGGGGATGAGCGGCTGGTACAGGCAGGGGACGTGGTGATGGCTGCACCGTTTACCGTCCATGAAGCGTACATCGACAACGCTGCCGATTCGGTCAGATATTGTTATTTTACCGCCAACTGCCGGCTGCTGTGTCCGAACGGCGACAGGGGAATGCTCGCCCTGCTTGCCGGTGCCCGACTGAGCGTTACCGCGTATTCCAACGATGCATCTCTGTCCGCACTTATCTGCCGTATGCCGGCACTCTACCGGCAGCAGGACGGGAGCGGTTCGGCGGAATGCGCCATGATGCTGCTGTTTTATCAGATCATCGACCGGATGCGGCGGCTCGGCTGCTTCTCCGAAAAAAGCGACACGGATGAAGCGCAGCTGAATTTCATGAGAAAAGCCATGGAATTTCTGGAGGAGCATTACACCTCGGAGGTGACATGGACGCTGGTGCAGGCGCATTTTCCCTACAATCAGAGCTATTTCTGCCGGCTGTGGAAGCAGCATTTCGGAAAGCCGTTCTTCCAGAGTCTTGCCGAATTCAGGATCCGGAAGGCCATCCGGATCTGCTCGGAATCCGAGACACCGATGAAGATCAGCGAGATTGCAAGCGCGGTAGGCTTTACCGATTACAGCCGCTTTTCGCATACCTTCCAGCGGCTCATCGGAATGTCGCCGAGCGAATATATGAAAGCAAGAGGATCCCGCACGGAATGACCGTGCGGGATCTTGTGATTATTTCAGTGCATCGATGAGCTTAGTCAGCGTTTTGTCGAACAGCGACTGAGAGGATGCCCAGCTGGAGGCCATGTCCTTGTTGTTCTTGATGCACTGGCGGAGCAGCATACCCGGCGCACTCTGATCGCCGAAGGCAAAGCTGTAGAAGGAGGTGAAATCGAAGCGTGTGGCGGCGAAGATGATGTCCAGCATTTCTGCCGATTCGTCATCGCGGGTGCCCTTGACCTTCAGGGTGATCTCCTTGTACTCCGGCATCACATCGCGCCAGCCGTAGTAAGCCATGGCTTCGAGAATGGTGCCGACCATGTCCTTGTCGGCGGTTTGGGGGATCATATACGCGGAGCAGTTGCCCACGGAAAGGGGTGTGCCGTAGCCGTCCTGCGCCTCGTCAAATTTCGGATAGGGAAGGATGCCGAAATCCGCTTCCATCTCCCGGAGCGTGTTGGTGGAACGGAGCTGGAAGGGGGCAAACAGTGCGCGGCCTTCACTGAAAATGGTGGGCGTCAGCTTGCTGTTGCGGTCGTAGAAGGTGAAATCCGACTCCCGGGCGAAGGACTTGATCTTTTCAAACACGGTCAGATACCGCTCCGGCAGCGGAAGCATGACGGGCAGACCGTTTTCATCCAGCTCTGTGAATTTCAGATGACAGGAATTCAAGAAGCCGTCGATGTCCATGTTGGGCTGAGTGATATAGCCGAACTGGTCAAGCTCGGTCATCTTGGAGTCGCCGTTCAGATCCTTGCCGGCCTTGGAGGAATATTCGATGAGCTTATCCAGCGTCCATTTGCCCTCCCGCACCAGATCGTAGACATCGGTGACGCCATAATCGATCGCCAGCTGTTTGTTGAAGTGGATGACCTGGATCCGGCTGTAGAAATCCGTGTCCAGATTACCGAAGCAGATGTACATCGCACCGCCCAGATTGCCGGCCTCCACCAGATTCTGGGGCCACCATTCGGCGGTGAAATCGATGGGAGTGTCAAGAAGATTTGCAAAATTTCCGTTGAGGGAATCGGCGGACAGACGGTATCCGTAACCGCCGGCCAGTTGGATGGAATCGTCGCCGGCCATGATGCTGCTGCTCAGCGTATCGAGCCACGTGCCGTAATTACCGCCGCTTCCTTCTGCGGTGGTGAAGGAAAACGTGAAATTGTACTGTTCCTCGATGGTCTGATTGCGGCGGAAGATGGCATCGTTCAGCACTTCGCCGTTCTCCTCCGTTACATCGATTTCCGCATTCTGCCAGAGGAAAACATTCACCGTTTCGCCGCCGTAATCGGCTTCGGGCAGGGGGATGAGCTCTTCCGTTTCCGGGGCAGATGTGCTGTCAGTTGACTCGTCGGCAGCGGGCACACTTTCACCGCCGCAGGCCGACATTGCCGCAAGCATTGCCGATAGAATGAAAAATGCTGTGATTCTGATTCGATTTTTAGCCATTTGTTTAAAACCTCCTTGTCCTTATTCGTATTTATTATAACATGAAGTTCTAACAAAATAAAGCGATGTATTGACAAAAATATGTAATGTATTGACATTTTTGCGGATGTATGATATACTATATTCAGGAGGGATGACATGAGAAACATCTATTTTGAAGGACGCAGACGGCAGCTGGCGAATCTTCCACTGTTTGCGCATACGTACACCTTTACCTCGGAGGATGCCAAACGGTTCCCCGATCCCAGTCATCCGGAGATTTCGCCGGACACGATGGTCTGCTATCGGAATCATTTTCACAGCTCCATCGAGATCCAGCACGTGATAGAGGGAGCGATGCACGTGGAGGCGGGCGAGGATTCCTTTGAAGCGCAGGCGGGGGATATCCTGATGTTCAACCGCTACGAACCGCATTTCGGCTGCGTTGACAAATCGCTGCCCTATGTGAAATATACCTACCTGAAATTCGATCTGGAGCAGATGCTTCATCCGGGCATCACCGGCGGCATTCCGGCGGATCTGGCAAATGGAAAATCCACATTTGTCCGGCGCATCCGGTCGGAGGAGACAGGGCGGCTCATGGACGAGATCGCCGCACAATGCAAGGACAGCGGCACAGACAGCAGTGCAGAGCTTGAGATCACGATGCTGTTTTTCGGCGTACTGCACGAGATCGACCGTGCGGGCGGCATCCGACGGAATCAGCCGAATGTGCCGGGTCTGCCGGAGTTCACCCTGCGCATGAGCGAATACATCGCGAAGCATTATACGGAGGAGATCACCATGGAGATGCTCTGCGAGAAATTCTCCTATCACCCCAGCTATTTCTGCCGGCTGTTCAAAAAGCATTTCGGCAAGCCGTTTTTTAATTATCTGGAGGAATACCGCATCACGCAGGCGGTGGATCATTTTTTGAAAAATCCGGACTCCAGGATTCCCATCGGCGAGCTTGCGGCACGGGTGGGATTCCCAAACTACAGCCGCTTCTCCCACAGCTTCAAAAAAATCGTCGGAATGTCGCCGACGGAATACAAAAACAGCCGCTCGATGTAATCGGGCGGCTGTTTGCGGTTTATTTGAGGGATGCGACGATGCTGTTCATGGATTCGACCATGGACGGTTCAAAGGTGGCCCATCTGGATGCCAGATCCTTGGGGCTGGTCGTTACATGGCGGAGAATCATGTACGGAGACTTCAGATCGCCGAAGTTGTAGGCGTAAATCTGCGTGAAATCGTAGATGACGCTGTAAAAAATAATGTCAAGCATTTCCTGCGATTCGTTATCGCGGGCACTCTTACCCTTGAGGGCTTTCTCATAGTAGACGGGCAGAACATCGGTCCAGCCGAAATAGTTGAGCGCTTCGAGGATGGTACCGCTCTGGGAGTGGTCGGCGGTGACGGGGATGATATAGGTGGTGGAGTCGCCGATGCACTGGTTGGTGTAATACTGCTCCTGCGCTTCATCCCACTTGGGCGCGGGGAGGATGCCGAAGTCTGCGTCCATATCGCGAAGGGCATCGGCTGCGCTCATCTTCTGCATGAAGAAGAGTCCCTGATTGTTTGAGAACATGGTGTCATTGTTGGCATCATCCTTGTACCAGACATAATCCTTGGCATTCAGGAAATCCTTCAGCTTTACCGACAGATCTGAAAATTTTTCCGACAGCGGGCCGAGGGAGGGAATACCGTCACTGTTCCATTCGGTGATCGGAATATCGCAGGCCGCGACAAACACATCCACACGGGTGTGCTGGCCGGTGATGTAGCCGAAGCGGTCGGCGTTCGTCATCTTGGAGTCACCGTCCAGATCTGCGCCGCCAAGCTCTGAAAGGGCGATCAGCTTGTCCAGCGTCCACTTGCCGGATTTCACCAGCTCGTAGGGGCTTTCGATCTTCAGCTCGTCCGCCAGCTGCTTATTGAAGAAAATGGCGAAGATATTCTCATAATAGCTATAATCGATATTGCCGATGGCCATGTACATATTACCGCCCAGATTTCCGGCCTCCTGAATGTTCTGCGGCCACCATTCGGCGGAGAAGTCGATCTCAGGAATGTCGAGAAGATTGGCGAAATTGCCGTCGAGGGTGAGGGATGCGAGGCGGTAGCCGTAGCCGCCGGCCAGCTGGATGTCATTGTCGCCGGCCATGATGGAAGCGGTCATGGTGCCGTACCAGTCACCGATTTCCGCAATGCCGCCGGCACTGATGGTGTAGTTGAGCTTCACGTTGTACAGATCCTCCACCTTGCGGTTTCGAGCGTACACAGCATCGTTGAGAATGTCGCCGTTCTCCTCGGTGACGGGGAGCTTGGATAGATCCCACAGATAAATATTGAAATCCGCGCCGCCGTAATCCGCTTCGGGAATGGGCAGCGGAGGTTCGGTCTCCGTCGCGGCGGTAGTTGTATCGGTCGTATCCGTGGCGTCGGTGGCAGCATCACCGCAGGAAAAAACGGATGCGGTGAGCAGTCCTGCCAAAATCAGTGCGAGTGTGCGATTCTTGTTCATATGAAATCCTCCTTCATTTTTCTAAGGATGCAAGGGGCAGGATTGCCAGCTCGCAGTCCTCTTTGTTTTGATCGTAGACCACATACAGCTTGTCGTCTGCGATGTGGGCATAGGGATAAGACCACTCCTGTGGCCCGTCGTGAAAACGCGGCATCTCCAAATCCTCGTCACGGATGATATAAACCCGCTCAAAGGCCTCCTTGCCAACGGCGATGACCAATGTACGGCGATACCAGCGTCCGGCTGCGTTGAAAATGAGATACCGCTCGCCGTTTGGAAGAATGCCGCCGCATGGTTTGGAGCAGGCCATGGGAAGATTGGCATACCGGAGCGGTGTCCATGTGCAGCCGCTGTCATAGCTTTCGCTTTCAAGTGCGGTCTCGCGGTCGTTATCGCTGTCACGGACAACGGCGTGAAGATGATCGCCGCAGTCAATGACCGTCGTTTCCCCCCAGCATTTTATGCCGTCGGGATTGGGGATCTCGACCATTCGCCAGTGAAAGAGATCACTTCCGTTGCTGAGTGCCACTGCCGCCTGCGCGCGCTCCGTTTCAAGCCCTGCCATGACCCAGTGATCACCAACGCGGATCGGCTCACACAGAGGCCAGAATCGATCGTTCACCGCATTGCCTCGGCAGACCCAGCCGCCCTCCGTCAGCTCCCAGACCTCGCAGACAAGCTTACGGTAGACATCATAGTCGAATTTTGCCCGAGGGCAATAGGCATACAGCCTGCCGCCATGTGAGATGTAGACGCCGTGACTGTGACAGAAGCCGTCGGGAGATGCGCCCGCAATAATCGTGTCATCCTGCCATGTCCGTCCGCCGTCGAGGGAGCATTTCTGCGCAAGCACGGAGTAGGGATCGTTTTCTCTGCGCCATGAATTGAGCCAGCTGGCATACAGCCTGCCGCCATGCTTCACAATAGCCGCGCCCAGCAGAAACTGATAACCGCCGCCGATGGCCCGATGGATGGGAATGTGCTCGATACCGTCGATCCTGCGAAGATCGCCGACAGCGGGGAAGGGAGTATTCTCGTTCCAAAGCATGATACTTTCCTCCTGCTTTCTTTACGTTGCTGTAATTATAGTATACCACACCCGCCGCCCGCAGCGTTAGAATTTGCTTGATTTTAATTTGAACTGTATTGACTTTTTTGTGGGAATATGGTATAATACATTATGAAAAGAGGTGTAGTGACATGAATCAGATTTCCCGCACCCATGCGCTTTATTATAAAAATATGTCTATCAGCTCACAGGAGCTGATATTCGATCGGCCGCGCGAATGCTTTTCGCTGGTGAATCGGGATAACGGCTGGCTCACCGACCGTCGGCAGATCATCTGCTTCCTGCCGCACATTCATGAGGCGGCGGAGGTCATCTATATCAACGAGGGCGAAATGACGGTGGTGTACGGCAGCGAGCGGTGCAGGGTCAAGACGGGGGAACTGCTGATATTTGACCCGTATCAGCTCCACGGCGCCATGCTGGATGTGGATCAGCCGAATGTACGCTATACCTTCGCCACATTTGAACCTGCGGGCTTCATGCCCATCGGAATGACAGATGCCGGTTGGGAATATTCCCTGGCGGACTGGGCGGGGGAAAAGCTCATCTGCGACACGGTGATTGCCGACAGTGAACGGACGCGGGAGATCGGTGCGCTGGTGTGCAGTCTGGCAGAGCTTTACGCCTGTCAGGGAAGCAGCGGCGTGGCGGAGCTGCGGTTGTCAGCGGCGATCCAGACCATCTTCGCACTTCTTGCGGAAGGCGGGTATCTGCATCAGCATAACGTGGAAAAATCCAACGACTTCCTGCGGGATATGACGGCATTCCTCGAGGAAAATTATGCAAAACGCATCACGGCGGAGCAGATCAGTGAGCGGTTTCCCTACAGTCACAGCTATTTCTGCCGGCTGTTCAAGGGGCATTTCGGCAAACCGTTTTCCAGATATCTCATCGAATACCGGATCCAGCGTGCGCTGTCGGATTACATGAACAGCGGCGGCGATCCTCTGCCCATCGGTGAGATCGCCGAACGGGTGGGCTTCACAGATTTCTGCTGGTTTTCCCGGGAATTCAAGAAATATACCACACTCTCCCCCACGGAATATCTGCAGCTGCGCAGACGTTCCGAGCTGATGCCGTCAAAACCCTTTGAACGATAAATACTCCCGCACGGTCAAGCCGTGCGGGAGTTTGCGCATATTTTACCGTGCCGCGTATCACAGAATGACCGCGCCGCCGAAGTCGGTGAGCGGCCCGTCGAAGCTGACGGTGCGGCATCCGAGGCGGGAGAGAAATTCCGCAATGGCCGCGCTGTCGGGATGGGCGGAGATATCGCCGAAAAAGTACACTGTGGGCCGCACATCCGCCATCATGGAGCAGCAGATTTCCGGATCGTGGACGAAGGAGGCGCCGCCGATGAAGCCGTAGTCACAGCCGTCGAGGGCAATGTGACCCGGCGTGATGCGCAGAACGCGGATGCCGCAGGCTTCCATCCCATCCGCCATGCCGGTATCGGCGGTGATGGCGGCCATGCGGGAGGGAATGGCGAGAACAGCACATTTTGCATAGCCCTGCCGCACGGGAATGATCGTCATGCCCGCATCCGACGCGGCGGTCATCACGGACGGCGCAAGGCTTTCCGGCCGACAGAGGAGCCGCTGGCCCATGACGAGAGCATTGAATGCAGTGTCCGTGGGATAATCGCCGTAGGGCGAATCGGGGGTCAGCGTCAGCCACGGTACGATCTCCTCCGGCAGTGCGGCGGCGTACTGTTCGTTTACCATGGGCGCACCGATGCCGGAAAAAATCAGCGTATCCGCATGAGCGGCGACGATATGATTCAGCCGCTCATCGGGGAAAAGCGGCACGGGAATGAAGTCCGCCGATGCAAGGGATGCGGAAAAGCGTTCGGCGGCGCGATGATGGAGAAGCAGGTATTTCATAAAAACCTCCGGATAAACAAAAAAACCGCCATGGCGGTTTTTTTGCTGATACTCTGATTAAACAGCTCTGTTGACCTTGCCGGAGCGCAGGCAGCGAGAGCATACGTTGATGGTCTTGTGAGTGCCGTCAACGATTGCCTTCACGCGTCTGATGTTGGGCTTCCAGGTTCTGTTGGTCTTGCGGTTGGAATGAGAAACCGCCTGTCCGAATACAACTGCCTTTCCGCAGATTTCACACTTTGCCATGATTCATTTACCTCCTTGAAGCTGCGTGCGCTTTGACACACAGCGTGATTTCATACGATAACAGTAATATTATACCACAGAATTGCGGGAATTGCAAGAGGATTTGCAAAAAAAGTTGTAAAAATTCTGATTTCTCACGATTTGTACTCTCAATTCACGGCGATGGAGCGTCTTTTGGTGAAAAAGCATAAAAAGCCAGCCGGAAGCGGGTGGAAATTCTCTTGGCATTTTGAGATTTTTGTCGAAGAGTGCTTGCAAAATTCTCAATTTTGTAGTAAAGGGAACCTCTAAATATTCACAAATCAAATATCCCCCTTGAATAACGATCCCTCCCGAAGATAATTCATACAAAATTCATATAATTTCACCATTTGTTAACAGTATATATATATA
>SVSO01000045.1 GCA_015064195.1 Oscillospiraceae bacterium | reverse complement strand
GTTAGAGTCCTTGTAGCCTTCCACCATGACCAGCGTATGCGTATCCGACTGGGAGAGCAGATACTGCGCTTCGTGGATCTTGTAGGCAGTGTTGACCGTGACCAGCACCGCGCCGATCTTGACGGTTGCCCAGAAGGTAATGTACCACGCCGGCACGTTGGTAGCCCAGATCGCCACATGGTCGCCCCGCTTGACGCCCATTGCCACCAGCGCACGTGCGAAGGTGTCAACATCGTCCCGGAATTCGGGATAGGTACGGGTGTAATCGAGGGTGGTGTAGCGGAACGCATACTGCTCCGGGAATTCCTCGCAGATACGGTCGAGAAGCTGGGGGAAGGTGTAGTCGATGAGATGCTCCTTCGGCCAGATGTACTTGCCGATGCCGCGGCGGGATGTCTGGAGCGGCGGCTCCACCTCGGCCATATGACTGCGCATATAGCGTGCGAAATGGGGGAACACGATGCCGCAGTCGGCGATGTCCTTTGCCCAGCGCTTGACCCATTCGAGGGAGATGAAGCCCTCGTAGCTGATGGACTGAAGCGCGCGGAGCATATCGGGAATGGGCATATCGCCCTGACCCATGAGCTTGTACTTGACAGCGCCGTTCTCCATAACGGAGTCCTTGACGTGAACGTGCTTGATATAATCGCCCAGATTGGCAACAGTCTCCGCAGGCAGCTCATTCATGAAGCGGTAGGGATGATGGGTATCCCACAGCGCCGCCACATAGGGCAGATTCACCGCGTCAAGGAGTGCTCTCAGACGCCTGGTGTCGGCATAAACGCCGTTTGTCTCGATGAGCAGGGTCACGCCGGTATCCTTGGCGATCTCTGCCACCTCGCGGATAGCATCTGCCATGTAAACATCGTCGATCTCGCCCGCAGGTGCGGCATCCAGGTCAGCCAGCACACGGATATAAGGCGTGCCAAGCTTCGCCGCCAGCGTCACATATTCCTTGATCTCATCCTTGGCCGCATCCAGCTTGTCTGCAAATTTCAGGCAGCAGCCGGAAGCGAGACAGGGGATCTCAAGGCCGAGGCGTTCCAGCGTTGCGATGGTCGTGCCGATCTGAGAATCGGTGAACGGGCGGGCTTTTACGGCAAAAATATCATTGCCGAGGCCGCGGATCTCGATTCCGTCAAAGCCGAAGTCCTTGGCGCAGGAATAAATATCAGTCCACGCGAAATCGGGACAGCCCAGCGTGGAAAACGAAATTTTCATGTTGAATATCCACCTTATCAAAAATAATAGAAATTATATCTATTTTACCATATTTCGCGTTAAAATTCAATAGGCAAAATTCCGTATTGATGCGGCGACATGGGGCAGTTTTTATCAGATTTCGACGAATCCGCCCACCGTCTCCCGGAACGCTCTGCCGCATTTCCGGTCGATGACGAAAATGCCGCTGCCCCGGCGGACTTCCAGTGCCGGCGCGAAGGTATCGATGCCCGCGTCGGCGGCAAAGTTCAGAAAGCGCCGTCGGGTATCGTCCGTCAGCCGTTCCAGCCCGATCCCGCCGAAATTCGGAGGATTGTGCATACAGTGGGTGAGAAAATCCAGCGTCAATGCTTCGGCAAGCGGCACATCCTCCCCGTCGTGCAGGTATTCATACAGACGCGCATAGAGATTTGGCTGAGACAGCTCGGATACCGCGATTCCATCCGCCGCAAACTCCGATGCCAACTGACAAAACATCCGGAACGGCGATGCTTCCCGCGCCGTGATGACCGCCAGCGCACGGGAAAATGCACCGCTGTTGTGGATGCGGTCACAAAGCTCGTCGATGTCGTGAAGGCGGCACAGCTCCTCATAGGTGAGAGCGTCTGTTTCCAGCACCTCGTAGGGCGGCTCATCTGAGTATCGGTAATGATACGCCGCCGCACGATCCCGCAGAACCGAACCGCGCAGCAGCTTGAGAAAGCCCAGCTGCAGCATATGACAGCGGTCGATGAGCGCGTCAAA
This sequence comes from Oscillospiraceae bacterium, assembly GCA_015064195.1. Next base: position 14,339 of record SVSO01000045.1, on the reverse strand, counting down.
GGTGCGCCCCACACCGGCGAAATCCTCCCCCGGCAGTCCGGCGATGATGTCGGCGTGGATGTGCATATTGCCGAGGCGGTGGAGCCGCGTGAGGTTTTCGAGCAATTTGTCCATATCCGAGCGGCGGTTGACCCGGGCGAGAACCGCCGGATCCGATGACTGCACGCCAATCTCCAGCTGCACCTTTCCCGGCGGAAACTTTGCTAAGATCGCGAAGGATTCCTCATCCAGAAGCTCGGCGCAGATCTCAAAATGATAGCTTTTCGTGAAGGCTTCCGACAGCAGTCCGCGCCAGATCTTCTTCGCACGCTCCCTGTCGAAATTGAAGGTGCGGTCTACAAATTTCACCACACGGATGCCGGTCATTTTCTCGAACTCCGCAAGCTCCGCCAGTGTCACATCGGCATCCTTGGCGCGCACACTGCCGGACAGCGCGGACAGGCAGTAGGCGCATCGGAACGGACAGCCGCGGGAGGACTCATAGTACACCATCCGCGCGTGTGCATCCGTCTCGTCGTAGACCATGCCCTGAGCCGAAAATCCATAAAACATGCCGCCATCGAGAATCTGCGGGATCGTGCGTCCGGCGGTAAAATCCTCCGCCAGCGTGACCCACGCCGCCTCCCCCTCACCAGTGATGATGTGGTCGATGTACGGATGGGCGGCGAGAATTTCCGGCGCATCGAAGGAAACCTCCGGCCCGCCGAACACGATGCGCGATGCCGGACGGAGCTTTTTCAAGTCGGCGGCGAGGGAATACAGCTCGCCGATGTTCCAGATGTAGGCGGAAAAACCGTAGATTTCTGCATCCGCCGCCACCAGTGCGGACAGGATGCGCCGCCGCTTATCCTTCAGCCCGAACTCCAGGATCCCGGCATCAAAGCCCGCCGTGCGCAGGCTTTTTTTGATGCAGCGCACAGCGGGATTGGTGTGTGAATAGGACGAATTGAGGGCAAACAGGCAGATCATACGGCAAGAATATCGTCCAGCTGGGAGAGACGGCTGGCGGATGTGACCGGCACGATCTGCACGGGATAGGTGCGGATGTGACGCAGGAGCGCGGTCTGCACGGAGCAGTCCGCCGCCTTGAATTTTTCAAGCAGTGCGCGGTTTTCCGCATTGTCGAACACCCCATCCAGACGCTCGTCTGCTTTGCCGGCCGCCGCTTTGGAGAACCAGCCCCTCGCCGTGGAGCTGAACGGCACGAAGGCCATGCCCGTGTCGGCAAACAGCGTCAGATCCTCATCGGTGAAGCCGACCAGCGTTTTGTCGTTGTACAGCGGATGGCCGGGATTCTGCTTTGCGGGCATCCACATATTGGAAACGCCGGAGAAGCCATGCAGTCCGTGAGCCTTCGCATAGGCATCCGCTTCACGCATCCGCGCCGCCGTATAGTTGGAGCCGCCGTAATAGCGGATCTTTCCGGCGCGCACGAATTCCTCCATCAGCTCCACGATCTCACCGATGGGCATTTCGGGATTGTCCCGATGCAGCCAGTAAAAATCGATGCAGTCCAGTCCCAGCGTGGTAAGGCTTTCGTCAAGATCCGCCGTGATCTCCTCCCGGTTGATGCGGGAAATGTGCATCGTATCGAGGTTCGGATGCGCGCCCTTGGTGGCGATGATGAGCGAATCCTTGCCGTTTTTTCGCAGATATTCGCCGAGAATTTCTTCACTGACGGAGATCTTCCGATCCCAGTCGCGCACATACAGGCTGGCGGTATCGATAAAATTGCCGCCGGCTGCACGGAATTTATCCAGCATGGCAAATGCGGTCTCCCGGTCGAGTGTCGAGCCGAAGCGATCTGCGCCAAGGCAGATCTCGGAAACGGTCAGCTCCGTGCGGTTGAGTTTCAGCTGCTTCATTTACGCCTCCTCAAAAATTGCCGGATCGATCATGCGATCCTTGAAATAATACTTCCGGTCGTGCTCGCCGATCTCACGGAGCACGCGGCAGGGATTGCCCACCGCCACCACGTTTGCGGGGATGTCCTTTGTCACCACGCTGCCTGCGCCGATGACCGAATTGTCGCCGATGGTCACACCGGGCATGATCATCGCACCCGCGCCGATCCACACATTATTGCCGATATGCACCGGCATATTGTACTGTCCCACACGGCGGCGAAGCTCGGGATTTATGGGATGTCCCGCCGTAGCCACCACCACATTGGGCGCAAACATCACACTGTCGCCCACATAAATGTCCGTATCGTCCACCAGCGTCAGGTTGAAATTGGCGTACACATTTTTGCCGAAATGGACGTGATGACCGCCCCAATTTGCGTGAAGCGGCGGCTCGATGTAGCAGCCCTCGCCCACCTCCGCAAGCATTTTCCCAAGCAGCTCGATGCGCTTTTCCATCTCGGACGGGCGGGTCATGTTGTAATCATACTGCAGCTCAAGGCATTTTGCCTGCAGTGCCATCAGCTCCGGATCGTTGCAGAAATACAGCTCGCCGGATCTCATTTTCTCATAAACAGTCATTTCTTCTCCTTCAGCCATTCCTTGGCGGCTTCGTTGACGATCTGAAAATCGTTGGTGAGGATGCAGTCGATGCCCATGTCCAGCATCATTTTCGCTTCCCCGGGATCATCCGACCAGAAAATATTGCAGATGATACCGTTTTTGTGGGCGTCGTCGATGATCTCCCTGCTATAGCAGGGCTTGAACATCTGGATCTTTTTGCAGCCGTATTTCACCGCCGTCTCCACGATGTTCCATGTGGTGGTGAATCCACCGAAGCATCGCGGGATCTCCGGCGCTTCGTCCCGCAGTCTGCCGAGCAGGACCTCGGTCATGCCCATGAAATAGCAGTAGTCCTGCGCATTGTATTTGCGGATGAGGCGCATGATTTCGGTCATGTTGATGTCGTCGGGCTTGATGTGGATGTTCATGATCGTGCGGCCGGTGAAGGCGCGGAGGATATCCTCAAAGGAGGCGATGCGCAGTCCGGCAAAGCGGGGCGAATGCTTCACGCCGAAGTCAAGCTCCAGCAGCTCCGCGTATGTTTTCTCCCGCACAAGGCCGCTTCCGGTGGAAACGCGGTCAAGACTGGAATCGTGGCAGGACACGATCACACCGTCCGCCGTCTCCCACAAATCAAGCTCAATCTCATCCGCGCCCAGTCCCACTGCCGCGCCGTAGGCGGGCAAGGTGTTCTCCGGTGCGACGGTGGAAAATCCGCGGTGGGCACAGATGCGGGGATAGGGCATGGCGGCATCCGTCGGGCAGACCGAGCCTTCGCCGCTGGCATATGTATCTTTTTTCATGAAATAATCGGGCATTTTTAATTTCCTCTCTGAGTGCCAGGCTCCGTGATCTGCTTCGTGAATTCGCAGATGTCGCGGGTGGAATTGGGCTTGCGGATGATCTCGATGGCATCCCGCATCACGTCAAGACGCCGGGGATCGCACAGCAGCTGATAGATCACCTCGTCCAGCGGCGTGGTGTGGGTGACAGCCATGGCCGCACCGTTGTTGGTGAGGAATTCCGTGTTGCGATCCTCCTGACCGGGAATGGGATCGACGATGACCATGGGCAGCCGCTTGGCCATGGCCTCGGAGGTGGTAAGCCCGCCCGGCTTTGAGATGATGCAGTCGGATGCATCCATGAGGGTGTCCACATAGTTCACATAACCAAGATTGAGAATGCGCTTTTTTGTCTGCATTTCATCAATGCGGGCTTTGGCAGCGCTGTTGTTGCCGCAAACCGTGATAAGCTGGAAATCGTGGGGCACACTGTCGAGAGCGCGCACGGTCTCCTCAATGTTTCCGTAGCCCATACTGCCGCTCATCAGCAGAACGGTGCGCTTGTTGATGTCAAGTCCCAGCGAGGCGCGGGCTTCTTCCTTGGAGATGCTGTCGGCAAATTTGGGATGGATCGGAATGCCGAGGGGGAGCACCTGCGATTCGGTGTAGCCCTTTTTGAGTGCCTGCGCGGTGAGCATTTTGCTGGGCGTGACCACATAATCGAGATGGATGGCCTCCTCCCAGTAAGGATGGAAGGCAAAATCGGTGAGAATGCCCACAGTTTTTGCGGTGATCAGCCTTTTTTTCTTGAGCACATCCAGCAGAATGCCGGCAAAAATGTGGGTGCAGATGATGGCATCGGGCTGATGCTCATTGATGTAGGTGAGCAGTTTTTTCGCCATCACGCCGCCGGTGACACGGGTGGGAGAGGCGTCGGTCTTGGATTTGCGGCGCTTCTCGGCCAGCCGGTATGCCCCCTTGTAGGCGAGCTTGGCCTTATCCGCCGCTAAAAGATAGCCGCGCGAAACCGTCTCATAGAGCAGTGGATTCAGATATTCAAACGTGTCCAGCATTTCCGCCTCACAGCCGATGGATTCAAAATAGGCGCAGATGGCCTTGGCCGTGGAATTGTGTCCCTGTCCGGCGGTGATGGAAAGAATCAGAACCTTCACAAACTGTCGTCTCCTTTCGGATCATAAAATCGCGATGGGAATTCATGTCTCCCTATATATTCTACAACAGATTGAATTAAAAATCAAGCCCTTGACAAAATCTTTTATCTGTGATATAATATTTTAAATGCACCTGTGGCGGAATTGGCAGACGCGCCAGACTTAGGATCTGGTATCGTGAGGTGTGCAGGTTCAAGTCCTGTCAGGTGCACCAAACAGTAGAAATCCGAACCCAAAGCCGGTAGGCGAAGGGTTCGGATTCCTTTTTGTGTTCGGGGACTCGTGATGTCAATCTACTGTTGTTGGCATCACGCCCGAGCACCGCCTAAGTAAATATCCTTGATATCGTTCCACAAGAAGATAGCAGAACAAATACCAAAGAAATGAAAGAACTTCTCGGCTATATGTTGAGACATCACGAGGACTTGGAGAAATGCTTCACCGACGAGCAGAAGGAGATCTTCGAAAAGTTTCACGATTGTTGGAGTGAGTATATGAGCCTTGTCGGAGGCAGCTATCTTTGAGTATGCTTTCAAACTTGGGATGCAGATTCCGCAAGATACCTATGAATCCGAATTGAAAGAAATAAGTGCGCTCCATCCCCTGCTTCAAAGTAATGGCTATTTGCAGTCAAAACCGGAAGAATATAAGAAATATCGTTTGCAACTTCAAAAGCTTGATCGTTATTTGTTTTATCGAAGCGAAAATACAATTTCAATTTCTCGCAAGGAACGTTCGTTTGAAATATTTGATGAAGAAAAAAACACTTGATGATAAAACATTTTGTGCTTTGCTCGAACGTATCGGGATCACGGCAGGCGTTCTTGCTTTTTATGGTATCTGCATCCATGACGGTGATATGGCCATAGAGGAGCTGGTCTCGCAGGCAGAAAAGACCATGTATCTTGACAAATCCGCCTATTATGAAGTACATATGCCGACAGGGCTTCGTAAAAGCGAGGATCCGATGGCGCATATCTGCCGCACGGGGATCCGTGAGGTGGATCACTGTCTGTCCGTCATAGCACGGCGTTTCACCGGCGCATACCATGTCACGCTGAGCACCGATACCGCATCCTGAAGCGTCAGCTGTTCGCCGGACACACGCCCCAGTACATCTACACGCGAAATGACGGATGTCAGGTCAAACTGCACATCTATACCATTCCCGAAACCCTGCAGGATTCGGCCGAAACCGTTTGGATATTCGAGCTTGTCGATGCACACTGACAAAACAGCCGCAGAGCGATTGCTCTGCGGCCGTTCGTTTTTATTATACAAGCGATCTGCCTTCCCATTCGGGAGCAGCGGGAACACCCATGACAGCGGCAGCGGTGGGGGCGATGTCGAGAATGGTCACATCCGAAAGCTCCCGTCCCGGCGTAAATTCGTCGCCGATGAAGAACATGGGAATGGTCATGTCCTCCGGCATTTCAGTGCCGTGACCGCGATCGTGTCCGCCGTGGTCAGCGGTGACGATGATGGTGTACTCGTCGTGGAATTTCTCCCAGACCCGGCGCACATTGTCAATAGCCGCGCCGACAACATTCAGATATTCCGGTGACATCCAGCCGTGATCGTGTCCGCCCTTTTCATCCGTTTCCACCATGTAAAGGAACACGAAATCCGGATGGCTCTTTTCCATGCGCTCCATGGCCATGTCGGTGAGCGATGCATCGGTGGCATCCTCCGCATAGGCGTTCAGATAGCCGGCAAACCGCAGAGAGCCGGGCCGGCAGATGTCACGGAGCGGCTCCCAGCCGTAATACATAGCCGAAATACCGCCGGCATTTTTCACCTGCTCAGCAAGACCGTTCAGCGGGCGCACCATGGGAACGTAGGTGTTGGTGGTGATGCCGTGGCGGATGGGCGGAACGCTGTGGAACATGGACATATGGCAGGGCAATGTGACGCTGGGGATGACCGTGCGGGCAGTCAGCGTGTACGAGCCGAGCTTCCGCATTTCATCGGCAAACGGATTGCCGCAGGTGACAAATCCGTCCGGGCGCATACCATCGATGGAAATGAGTATCAGTTTTTTCTTCATAGGACAACCCTCCTTAAAATTATGTTTCAATACATTATAGCATAATAAGAACTAAAAGTCAACCACTTTTTGCATTTTCCCCAAAAAATATCCGCAAAAACCATTGCAGGCGGCCGGAATGTGTGGTATAATTAATATATGTTATTTTTTGTATAAAGAAGGAACTTACCATGAAACTCAGCGAATTATTCCTGCAGGACAAGCTCTCCCTCTCCTTTGAGGTTTTCCCGCCCAAGACCGACACCGCCTTTGATTCCGTCAAGCACGCCACCGAGGAGATCGCGAAGCTCCGCCCTTCCTTCATGAGCGTCACCTATGGCGCGGGCGGCGGAACTTCCCGCTACACGCTGGAGATCGCGAAAAACATCAAGGAGCAGTACGGCGTTCCCACGCTGGCCCATCTCACCTGCGTCTCCTCCACCCGGGAGACGGTTCTGCGCAAGATCGCCGAAATGAAGGAAGCCGGCATCGAAAATGTCATGGCTCTCCGGGGCGATCTGACACCGGAGCTGGAGCAGTCCGACCGTTCCGGCTGGGCATACCGTCACGCCGTTGACCTCATCCGCGACATTCGTGAGAGCGGCGCGGATTTCTGCATCGGCGGCGCGTGCTATCCGGAGATCCATCCGGAGAGCGCAAATCAGAAGGATGATATCCGTTATCTTCGCGAAAAAGTGGATGCGGGCTGTTCGTTTCTGACCACGCAGATGTTTTTCGACAACAATCTGCTGTACAATTTCCTCTATAAGATCCGCGAGGCGGGCATCACCGTACCCATCATCCCCGGCATCATGCCCATCACCAACGCAAATCAGGTGGAGCGCGCCATCAAGCTGTCCGGCTCCTTCATGCCCCAGCGGTTCAAGAGTCTGGTGGACAAATTCGGCCAAAATCCTGCGGCCATGAAGCAGGCGGGCATCGCATACGCCACCGATCAGATCATCGATCTGTACGCCAACGGCATCCGCAATGTTCACGTTTATTCCATGAACAAACCGGACGTGGCGGCGAAGATTCAGGCAAATCTGTCGGATATCATCGCATGATCGCGCTGTTTTGCCCCGACGCGCCGCCCATCGACCGCAGAGAGATCCTCCGCTATGCGGGTGTGCGCACATCCGATCCGGCCACGGAAGCACTGCTTGACGAATGCCTTGCCATCGCCCAGCCGGTGCTGACCTATCGCGCCTGTCACGGCACATTTCCGGTGCGCATGGACGGCGATCGCATGGATTTCAGCTTCGCATCGGTAAAATCCGCATCGCTGGCGAAATTTCTCACCGGATGCACCTCCGTCATGCTGCTGGCGGCTACGGTGGGCATCGGTCTTGACCGGCTCATTGCCCGCACCACCGTCACCTCTCCCGCCCGCGCACTCCTGCTGGATGCCATCGGCGTGGAGCGCGTGGAGGCACTTTGCGACAGTTTTTCACCTCTGCCCCGCTTTTCACCGGGCTACGGCGACCTTCCGCTGGATTTTCAGCGGGAGATCTTCCGCGCCCTCGACTGTCAGCGCAAAATCGGGCTTTCGCTGAATGAAAGTCTGCTCATGTCGCCGTCCAAATCCGTGACGGCCATTATTGGAATCAAGGAGAACCTATGAACATCAAAGATTATATGCAAGACCACCTGCTTTATCTCGACGGCGGCATGGGCACGCTTCTGCAGGCCCGGGGACTGATGCCCGGCGAGCTTCCGGAGCGGTGGAATCTCTCCCATCCGGACATCATCACCGCCATCCACAGGGATTATTTCGACGCGGGAAGCAACGTGGTCAACACCAACACCTTCGGCGCGAACTGCCTGAAATTCTCCGAGGCGGAGCTTGACGGGATCGTCTGCGCCGCCGTGGAAAATGCACGCAGTGCCGCAAAAAATTCCGCCGGCACGCAGGAAAAATTCGTAGCCCTCGACATCGGCCCGACGGGGCGGATGCTGGCACCGCTGGGCGATCTCGACTTCGAGGATGCGGTGGAAATTTTTGCAAAAACCGTGCGTCTCGGCGTGAAATACGGCTGTGATCTCATCTTCATCGAGACGATGAACGACAGCTACGAGACGAAAGCCGCACTGCTGGCCGCCAAGGAAAATGCCGACCTGCCCGTGTTCGTATCCAACGCCTACGGAGAGGACGGCAAGCTGATGACCGGTGCCTCTCCCGCCGCCATGACCGCCATGCTGGAGGGCATGGGCGCAGATGCCATCGGATGCAACTGCTCCCTCGGCCCGGATGCGCTGGCCCCCATCGTGGAGCAGTATCTGGCATATGCATCCGTCCCGGTGCTTCTCAAGCCCAACGCGGGACTCCCCCATGTTGCGGACGGCAAGACCGTCTATGACGTGAGCCCCGCCGAATTCGCCGCATCCGTCCGCACGCTCATCGAAAAAGGCGTGCGCATTGCCGGCGGATGCTGCGGAACGACTCCCGACCACATCCGCGCACTGACCGAATACACCGCCGGCATGAAGCCCGTGCCGCTCACCGAAAAAGCGCGTACCCTCGTCTCCAGCTACACCCACGCCGTGGAATTCGGCGATGCGCCTCTGCTCATCGGCGAGCGCATCAATCCCACGGGCAAAAAGCGATTCAAGGAGGCACTCCGGGCGGGCGATATCGACTACATCCTCGGCGAAGGCATCCGCCAGCAGGAGAAGGGCGTCCACATTCTCGATGTGAACGTGGGCCTGCCGGAGATCGATGAGGTGAAGATGCTTACGACCGCCGTCCGTGAACTGCAGGCGGTCATCGATCTGCCTCTCCAGATCGACACCTCCGACACGATCGCCATGGAAGCCGCTCTCCGCCGTTACAACGGCAAGGCCATGATCAACTCGGTCAGCGGCAAAAAAGAATCCATGGATGCCATCTTCCCGTTGGCGAAGAAATACGGCGGCGTCATCGTTGCGCTGACGCTGGACGAGGACGGCATTCCCGCATCCGGCGCAGATCGCGTGAGAATTGCGGAGAAGATCATCGCCGAAGCGGAAAAATACGGCATTGCAAAGCACGATCTCGTCTTTGATCCGCTGGCACTCACCATCAGCGCGGATCAGAATTCCGCCAAGGAGACCCTGCGCGCCCTTGGTATCATTCGCCGTGCGCTGGGCTGTCACACATCCCTCGGCGTGTCCAATGTTTCCTTCGGTCTGCCGAACCGCGACATCATCAACAGCACATTTTTCACCATGGCCATGGCGAACGGTCTGTCCGCCGCCATCATGAATCCCTTCTCCGATGAAATGATGAAGTCCTACCATGCCTATCTGGCACTGGCGGGACTTGACGACAACTGCCAGCACTTCATCGAATTCGCCGGCACACTGCCGCAGACCGCCGCACCTGCCGCACCTGCCGCACCGACTGCCGCTCCCGCAGTCTCCGATTCCGGCGAGGTATCGGGCTCGCCTCTCCGCCGCGCCATTGTCAAGGGGCTCAAGGAGCAGGCATCCGCACTCACGGCAGAGCGCATAAAAACCGTGCCGCCCCTCACTGTGGTGCAGGAGGAGATCATCCCGGCGCTGGATCAGGTGGGCGTGGGATTCGAGAAAAAGACCGTGTATCTGCCCCAGCTGCTCATGGCGGCTGAAGCGGCAAAGGAAGCCTTCGAGGTCATCAAAGCCGCCCTTCCCGCCGAAAAATCCGCCGACAAATGCGCATTCGTTCTCGCTACCGTCAAGGGCGACATCCATGACATCGGCAAGAATATTGTCAAGCTGCTGCTTGAAAATTACGGCTTCCCCGTCACCGATCTGGGGCGGGATGTGGAGCCGCAGGCTGTGGCGGATGCGGTGATAGCCCTCCATGCGCCCATGGCAGGACTGTCCGCCCTCATGACCACCACCGTCCCCGCCATGGAGGAAACCATCAAGCTCCTGCGTGAGCGTGCGCCGTGGTGCAAAGTCATCGTCGGCGGTGCGGTGCTGACAAAGGATTACGCCGACTCCATCGGTGCAGACAAATACGCGAAGGATGCCATGGAGACCGTCCGTTATGCGGAGGAGATCAACGCCTCGCTGTAACAACAAAATCCCCCGGCTGAGCCGGGGGATTTTCGCGTTTATTTGCTGTGGGAGACCAGCCACTCGATGAGGTCGGTCTGCTCATAGGCTCTGGTCCAGCTGTTGTGGCCCACTTTATCGTAGGCGATAAAGTCCACGTTTGCGCCGCCTGCACGTGCCGCGCGAACCATGATCTCCGAATCCGCGAAGGGAACGGTGGGATCGTCAAGTCCGTGATAGACGCGCAGATCCATGCCGCGGAGTGCACCGGCACGCCACGACAGACCGCCGCCGCAGATGGGCGCACCGCAGGAGAACACCTCCGGGAAAGTCATGAGCATTTCCCAAGTGCCGAAGCCGCCCATGGACAGACCGGTGATGGCAATGCGCTTTTCGTCACCGTTCAGTTCCGCCACAACTGCGCGGATCCAGCTCATCAGCGGATATGCCAGATGATTCCACGTCATGCCGGTGGGGCACTGAGGCGAAATGGTGATGACCCGCAGACCGTGATAGTCGGGATCGGCGGAAAAGATCTTCGGAATGCCGTGAACCTTGACCTTCTGTACGCCTTCATCCGAACCGTCGCCGCGCTCGCCGGCACCGTGCAGGAACACGATAACGGGAAGCGATTCCTTTGCGGGATCGAAATCGGTGGGGGTGGTCACGATGCCGGAAAGCGTGCCGGCAACTTCGACTTCCTTGCGGCAGATAAACTCTCTCTCCATGATGATTCTCCTTATTTGAACAGCTTTTTGATTCGTTCAGCGGCTTCCTTGGTGCGCTCGCGGTCGCCGAATGCGGTCAGGCGGAAGAAGCCCTCGCCCATTTCGCCGAAGCCTGCGCCGGGAGTGCCGACTACGTTTGCCTTGGTGAGCAGCAGATCGAAGAATTCCCACGAGCCCATACCGTTGGGGCAGTGGAGCCAGATGTAGGGGGAATTCACGCCGCCGGTGTACCATACGCCGATCTCATCCAGTGCTTCGGTGATGATCTTGGCGTTGCCGCGGTAATATTCCAGATTCTCCGCGATCTGACGGCGGCCTTCCTCGGTGAATACTGCCGCAGCCGCAGCCTGTACGGGATAGGATACACCGTTGAACTTGGTGGTCTGACGACGCAGCCACAGCTTGTTGAGCTTCACGCCCTCGCTCTCCAGCTCCATGGGAACAACCGTCCAGCCGCAGCGCGTGCCGGTGAAGCCTGCCGTCTTGGAGAAGGAGCAGAACTCGATGGCGCATTCCCGCGCACCGTCGATCTCATAGATGGAGCGGACAAGCTCCTTTGTGGTGATGAAGGATTCATATGCCGCATCAAAGAGGATGACGGCGCCCTTCTTCTTGGCGTATGCAACCCACTCTGCCAGCTGTGCATGATTGTACGCCGCGCCGGTGGGATTGTTGGGGGAGCAGAGGTAGATGATGTCCGCGTCAACGGCATCGTCGGGCATGGGGAGGAAGTTATTCTCCGCCGAGCCTTTCATGTAGCGGATCTCGCGGCCGTCCATGGTGTTGGTGTCCACATAAACGGGATAAACCGGGTCGGGAACGAGAACGACATTGTCCTTTGCGAAAATGTCAAGGATGTTGCCGAGGTCGCTCTTTGCGCCGTCGGATATGAAGATCTCGTCAGCGAGAAGATCCACATCGTCCTCTGCCTTGTAGTAATCCTTGATGGCATCCTTTAAGAAGCCGTAGCCCTGCTCCGGGCCGTAGCCCTTGAAGCTTTCCTTTGCACCCATTTCATCGGATGCCTTGTGGAACGCCTCCACTACCGCCTTGCAGAGGGGCATGGTCACGTCGCCGATGCCGAGACGGATGATGTCCGCATCGGGATTTTCTGCCTTGTAAGCCGCTGTTTTCTTCGCGATATCGGAGAACAGATAGCTTTCCTTGAGCTTCAGATAATTTGCATTGATTTTCATATGTATATCTCCCAAATAAAATATTTTCTGTGTTACAGCGAAACTTCCGGCTGATCCTCAGAGGTTTCCATGGTGCCGAGCCAGCTTGTGGCGAATGCTTCCGGCGTATCCTGATGGAAGGTGATGATACGGCCGCCGCGTGCGAACTCGTCATGGTAGCTGCCGGAGGAAATTTTGCCGGCATAGGCGAGGATGATGCCGTCTTTTTTGCCCACCCGGTTGATGTTGTGGGAATGACCGAACACCGCGATCTTCACGTCGCCCTGTGCGAGAATTGTCTGCATGGTGCCGCGGTTGAAGCTGCCGCCCGTGCAGGTCACATTCTCGTGACACACGCCGTGGAGAATGTCCATCGTTTTGACTTCCTCAAAGGGAATGTGACAGCACATCAGCGAGGTGACGGGCTTGCCGCCGTTCTCTGCCTTCAGCGCATCCGACTGCCGCTTGTACCACGCCAGCTGCTTTTCGGTAAAGCCGTCCCAATTCCATCCGATGCGATCCATGCCGGAATCCATGCCATAGATGGCGAACACCACCGTCCTGCCGTCGTTTGCATAGACGGGAAGCCGATAATTCACCGGCCGCTCCGGCTCATAATCCGGATCGTCCGGGCTGACTTTTTCGTTCAGGCAGTCCGCATAATCGGTGTAGATGCGGTCGATGGACGGATCGTAGGGGTCATGATTGCCGTTGGTCGTCGCCCACGGAATGGCGCATTCTGTGAGAGGCGCGATGAGTGTTGCCCAGCCTTCCCCGGTGACGCGGTTGTTCGTCTCCATGTCGCCGTTGATGAGCACAAAATCCGGTTTTGCCCGTTCTATGAGAATTTCCAGCTCACGAGCCGCTTCCGCCCACTGAGAATCGTTGTCGCACTGGGGGTCAGCCGTCACCAGAATCGTAAATTTTCCGTCACTGTTACATTTGAGCATTCCTGTCGCCCTCCTTTTGACTTCATTATTATAACATATGAAAGCGGAATTTTCAATGTATAATTTATTAACAACTGCATTTTTTCATGAAAAAAGGATCGGTCACGAGCCGATCCCTTTCTTATTGTGCGCGCTTATCGCCGTACACGATCTTTCTGATGCTGTCGGTGGAGAGAAAGTAGAGCTTTGCCAGCTCCTCGATGGACACGTCGCTTTTGTACTGCTCACGGATCGCATGGTTGCGTTCGGCGTATTTCTGCCGTGCGCCGCTCCGGATGCCCCACTCGGTCTTATCCGATTTTGTGGGAATGTATAAAAGCTCGCCGTCTATGTATTTCTGAATCTCCTCGATCAGCGCGGCGGGAAGAATCTCCCTTGCGTTCTGATACGCCATTTTGCTCTCCTCTCGTTATTCATACAGACCCCGCGGAAGGTTCCCCCTTCCGCGAAGTCCCGGGATAACGCTCGGATCGCCAACCAAATCGGAACTGCCGATCCGGGTTACTCCCGAACCACCTTAATCTCTGTCATTGAAACACCACTCCTTTCCTTACATTTATTCCGCGGCATCGTGGTCCTTGCCGCATATTCATTGTATCACATTTTCCCTCAGATTGCAAGAGTAAAGTTCTTTTATAGTAAAAAATTCCCGACAATTTTGATATTCCTATTGACAATCACGTGAACGTATGATATAATGGAGGTACACCAAACATTCAGGAGGCTTTTATGGACTGCAAACTTCTCGCAGACAATATTATCGGTAACGTGGAAAAGGTGATCTACGGCAAAAATCGCCAGATCCGGCTTGTTCTCACTGCCATGCTCGCAGGCGGCCATGTGCTGCTTGACGACATTCCCGGTACGGGCAAGACTTCCCTCGCCAAAGCGCTGGCAAAATCCATCTCCGGCGATGTGCGCCGCATTCAGTTCACCCCCGACCTGCTTCCCAGTGACATCACCGGCATCAATTATTTCGATCAGAAAACCACCGATTTCATCTTCCGCCGCGGCCCGA
>SVSO01000044.1 GCA_015064195.1 Oscillospiraceae bacterium | reverse complement strand
TCGTCATGCTCCACGACGATGAGGCTGTTTCCCGCATCCCGCAGTTTTTTCAGCGTGGCGATGAGCTTACTGTTATCCCGCTGATGGAGACCGATGGACGGCTCGTCGAGGATATACAGCACGCCCATGAGTGCTGAGCCGATCTGAGTTGCGAGGCGGATTCTCTGGGCTTCACCGCCGGACAGCGAGCCGGATTTTCGTGCAAGGGTGAGATATTCAAGCCCCACGCTCTCAAGAAATCCGAGGCGGGATTTGATCTCCTTGACGATCTCCTTTGCGATGGCGGCTTCCATCTCGGAGAATTTCAGCTCATTCACAAATGCCAGCGCCTTTGTGACGGACATTTTGCAAAGGTCATCGATGTTGATGCCGCCCACGGTGACAGCCAGCGAAATGGGATTCAGCCGCTTGCCGTGGCATTCGGGGCACGGCGTATCCTCGATGAATTCCTCGTAATATTCGTTCTGCATCTGGTCATACCGCTGCTGGATGGTTTTCAGGATGCCCTCGAATTTGATGCGTGTTGTCCGTCCCACGCCTTCCCAATAGCGGGTAATTTCGTAAACCTCCGCGCCGGAACCGTAGAGCAGGACTTCATACGCTTTTTCGGAGAAATCCTTCAGCGGCGTATCCAGCGTGAAGCCGTACCGCTTGCCCACCGCCTCATAGAGCGGGCCATTCCAGCTCTCCTCCTCCAGCGATTTGAAGCCGTTGACGGCGATTGCGCCTTCACGGAGGGACAGGCTTTTATCGGGGATGACCTTTTCCGGCGACACGACCCGCATTTCGCCGAGGCCGGCGCATTTCGGGCACGCGCCGAAGGGATTATTAAAGGAAAACATTCGCGGTGACAGCTCGCCCACGGAGATGCCATGCTCCTCGCAGGCATAGCTTTGGGAGAAGCTCATCTCCGTCTCGCCGTCGAAGCTTTCGCCGTCCCGCATAACGATGGAGATGGTGAGGCTTCCCTCGGTCAGTGCCAGCGCGGTTTCCACGGAATCGGCGAGGCGCGATCGTGAATCCTCCCGTCTGACGAGTCGATCCACCACGATCTCCACGGTATGCTTGATATTTTTATCCAGCTTGATTTCTTCGGACAGGTCGTACATTGCGCCATCCACGCGCACCCGGACGTAGCCGCCTTTTTTGGCATCCTCGAAAATCTTTTCGTGCATACCCTTTTTGCCGCGCACCATAGGAGCGAGCACCATGAACCGCGTGCCTTCGGGCAGCATCATGATGCGGTCGATGATCTGATCCACCGTCTGCTGGCGGATCTCTTTACCGCAGACCGGACAATGAGGGATGCCCACGCGGGCGTAGAGCAGTCGGAGATAATCGTAGATCTCCGTCACCGTACCGACGGTTGATCGTGGATTTTTGGAAGTTGTTTTCTGGTCGATGGAGATTGCCGGCGACAGGCCTTCAATGGAATCGAGGTCAGGCTTATCCAGCTGTCCGAGGAACATTCTCGCGTAGCTTGACAGCGATTCCACGAATCTCCGATGTCCCTCCGCATATATGGTATCGAACGCCAGCGACGATTTTCCCGATCCCGACAGTCCGGTGAACACCACCAGCTGATCCCGCGGTATCGTCAGCTCCACGTCCTTCAAATTATGCACGCGCACGCCGCGCATCGTTAAATTTGGCATTGGTTTTGCTCCTTGGGTTTGTGATTCTTGGTTGTTTGTTTAGGGGAGACGGTCGCTTTTTCGAGCAGACCGCAGTGCGGTCTGCTTGGAAGAATTTCGCAAGCTTGCGAAATTCTTCAGTGCAAAGCCCACCGGGCTTTGCTAGCTCCGCAAAAAGCTTTATACAACGCTATCGCTAACAGGTCGTTAATTTGTGCGCTGACTTGCTACAGACGCAGCCAGCAGACCGCAGTGCGGTCTGCTTAGAAGAATTTCGCAAGCTTGCGAAATTCTTCCATGCAAAGCCCACTGGGCTTTGCTGGCCCCTTCCCCGGCAACTGTCTCTGCAAACTTGTTTGCAGAGGTTGTGCGAACATGATTTGATCGGATGTTATGATTGCAGCGCTTTGATCTTATCGCGCAGATATGCGGCGCGCTCGAATTCCAGTTTTTTCGAGCATTCCTTCATTTCGGCGGTCAATTCCTCGATCAGCTTTGCCTTTTCGTCTGCGCTCAACTGCTTCTTATCCGTCAGCGCCTGCTTAAGCTTACGCTCCGGTGCGCGCTCTGCCTCCTTTTTGCCGATCTCGATGAGGTCGCGCACGCTCTTTTTGATGGTCTGGGGGGTGATGCCGTGTTCCTTATTATACGCCATCTGCATCACCCGTCTGCGGTTTGTCTCATCGATGGCGGCCTGCATGGACGGTGTGATATTGTCCGCATACATGATGACCTTGCCGTCCGCATTTCGTGCGGCGCGGCCGATGGTCTGGATGAGTGCCGATTCCGAGCGGAGAAAGCCTTCCTTATCCGCGTCGATGATGGCCACCAGCGACACCTCGGGGATATCGAGGCCTTCGCGCAGGAGGTTGATGCCCACCAGCACGTCGAACACGCCGAGGCGCAGGTCGCGGATGATCTCGCTCCGCTCCATGGTTTCCACTTTATGGTGGATATATTTGACCTTGATGAGGTTCATTTCCAGATATTCGGTGAGATCCTCCGCCATTTTCTTGGTCAGGGTCGTCACCAGCACCCGCTCGTTTCGCTCCGTGCGGGCATGGATCTCGCTGATGAGGTCATCGATCTGTCCTTCCACGGGGCGCACATCGATCTCCGGGTCAAGGAGTCCCGTAGGGCGGATGATCTGCTCCACGATCTGCGTGGAATGCTTTTTCTCATACTCCGCCGGGGTCGCGCTGACGAAGATGGCCTGATTGATTTTGGATTCAAATTCATCGAAGAACAGGGGGCGGTTATCGAAAGCTGAGGGGAGGCGGAAACCGAACTCGACAAGATTGGTCTTTCTCGCCCGATCGCCGCCGCTCATGCCCTTGACCTGCGGCAGTGTCACGTGGGACTCGTCCACGAACAGCAGAAAATCCTTGGGGAAATAATCCAGCAGCGTATACGGTGTTGAACCCGGTTCGCGGCCTGCCATGACGCGGGAATAATTCTCCACGCCGGAGCAGAAGCCGATCTCCCGCAGCATTTCCAGATCGTACCGTGTCCGCTCCTCGATGCGCTGTGCCTCCAGCAGCTTATTCTGGCTGCGGAAGAAGTCGATGCGCTCCACCAGCTCGTCCTCGATCTCCCGAAGCGCCTGTTCGCGGCGGTCATCGGAGACGGCGTAGTGCGTTGCCGGGAAGATGGAGACGTAGTTCAGGACGCGCAGAAGCTCGCCTGTGACGGTGTTGATCTCGGACACGCGCTCGATCTCGTCGCCGAAAAATTCCACGCGGATGGCCTTGTCGCCGGAAGATGCGGGAAAGATCTCCACCACATCGCCGCGCACGCGGAATTTATCGCGGGCAAAGTTCATATCGTTGCGGTCGTAGGACATGGAGATGAGCCGCTTGCACAGCTCGTCCCGCTCCATGACCATGCCCGGCCGGAGCGCGATGAGCATACTCTGATACTCGGTCGGATCGCCGAGGGAATAGATGCAGGAGACGGAGGAGACGATGATCACATCCCGCCGCTCGAACAGAGCGCTGGTGGCGGAATGGCGGAGCATATCGATCTCGTCGTTGATGGCGCTGTCCTTTTCGATGTACATATCCTTGCCGGGAATGTAGGCCTCCGGCTGATAATAATCGTAGTAGCTGACGAAATATTCCACCGCATTTTCGGGAAAAAACTCCCGGAATTCGGAGCAGAGCTGCGATGCCAGCGTTTTATTGTGAGCCAGCACCAGCGTAGGCCGGTTCACGTTGGCGATGATGTTGGCCATGGTGAAGGTTTTTCCTGAGCCGGTGACGCCCAGCAGGGTCTGACACCGCTCGCCCGCCTCCACGCCCGCGCTCAGACGGTCGATGGCCTGCGGCTGGTCGCCGGTGGGCTTATAGGGAGAATGCAGCTTGAATCTGTCCATGAATACCTCCGGAAAAATCGAATCATGTTCTTATTATACCACATATTTTTTTAAATGTAAAGACGGAAAACAAAATATTTGTTCCCCGTCTGTGAATTTTTTACTTTTTAAAGTTCTGTCTCCATTTCCACCGCCGCCACAGGGATTTCACCCAGTCGATAAAATGCGGCGTGAAGAAGATGAACACATTGATGACCGCGAAGATCAGCGAAAGCCGGCCCGCCCATGATTCCAGCACGAACAGCAGCACAAATCCGACAGCATCGATGAGTGCCAGCCATTTCATCTTCACCGGGATGAAAAAGAACAGCAGCAGCTCGAAGTTGGGATTGAGCATGGCGAAGGCGAACATGAGGGACAGGTTGAGGTATTCGTTGGTGGCATAGCCGGTGATGAAGCCGGAGATGATCGCGCCCACGACGCCCAGCAGATAGTACACCGTAAAGCCGAATGCGCCCCACTGATTCTCCAGCGTCGTGCCGATGAGGTAGTAGAGATAGAGCAGGATGACCAGAAAGAGCAGATTATACTCCGGCGGCAGGAACAGGAAGGTGAAGATGCGCCACACCTGCCCCGACAGAATGGCGGCGCGGTCGAAATTCAGCGTATAGGCGAGGCTCACGCCGGTCATGGGCATGAGCATCCGGTCCATGATAAATACGATGGCCATTGCGCCCACCAGAATGAGCATCAGATTGCGGATGGCCAGCCAGCCGCATTTTTTCTCCAATTTGTCAAGTAAGCCCTGACGATAGTACATGAAATCTCTCCTTTACAGACCGCTCCGGATCTCCGCCGACATCCGCCGCCGCTCGGACGGCTTCATACCCGTGTGCGCCTGATAGACGCTGGAAAAGTGGCTGGAATCGTGGAATGCGAGAAAATAAGCGATATCGGTGATGGACATATCCGAGTCGAGAAGCAGCTCGTCCGCATGGCGGATCTTCACCCGGATGATGGTATCGTGAAGCGAATATCCGGTCAGCTCGCGGACGATGCGGTTGACATAGTTCGGATGATAGGCGAAATGCTCTGCAACGCTCCTGCAGGTCAGCCGCTCGTTGTAATGCGCATTGATGTAGCTGATGATGGTGCGCGCAGTGGCAAGGCTGGAGGAGCAATGAGGCTGTCCGGCGCAATCTGCAATATCCGCCAGCAGCTCGGCAAGCTTTGCATTCCGACGCAGCTTGGCGCACAGCTTATCGCTGTGATACAGATCATACAGCTCCCGGCATTTTTCCAACGTATCGGGAAGGCCGCGCATGACGAAGGTTGCGTTGAACTCCGGCACATCCTCGAAGGTCAGCTTTTCGGCAAATCGTTCCGGGCAGATCGGCTCATAATCCACCATAACAAAATACTGCGCCCCGAGCGGCATTGTCTCCGGCACTGTCGTCCGGGGAAAGAAATCGAAAAAGATATTCAAAAACTGAGAATCTCCGCCGAACACGGTGGTATAATCCGTATGCGGCGGCATGAAGATGATGTCGCCCTCCTGACACTGCTCCTCACTGCCGTCACAGCGCAGGAGAAAGCTGCCCCGGAGCAGCACCAGCAGCCGATAAGTCATGGAGATTTTGTGATGCTCCACACCGGCGGCGTATTTTCTCAAAATCGTGCGGAATGCCATGCGCATTTCCGGCCGGGAATCTTCAAATCGGATCATGCCGTCACCTCCATTATTATTGTACCATATCTGCGCGAAAAAATCAATAAGAAGTTTGATTTTTCCGGTTCCTGACTTGATTTTTCGCAGACAAACCGTGCTTTTCGTAGTATAATAAAGTTGCAAATCTAATTTTCGGGAGGTTTCTTATGGAATTTGATATCGTAATTGCCGGCGGCGGTCTTGCCGGCGTATTCGCGGCGGTTTCGGCGGCGCGTGAGGGCATGAAGGTGCTCATCGTGGAAAAATGCGGCTTTCTCGGCGGCATGGCCACCTCCGGCCTCGTGTTCCCCTTCATGTCATACCGGGAGCGCGGCTCCGGTGCACCTGCCAATGCGGGCCTGTTCGCGGAATTTCTGCGGAGAATGGCGGCCATCGGCGGCACGGTGAACGACACGTCCACCGCTTACAAGGAGGAATACATGAAGCTCATCCTCGACCGCATGGTGCGGGAGGCGGGGGTAAAGGTGCTGTTCCATTCGCTGCTGTCTGAGGTTGAGCGGGACGGCCGGATCATCAAGTCCATCACCATTTCCACCTGCGAGGGCAACATCAAAGTCACCGCGCCCGTGTTCATCGATGCCACCGGCGACGCTGACCTGACCGCATTTGCGGGGCTGGAGTATGAGCTTGGCCGCGAGTCTGACGGACTCTGCCAGCCCATGACCCTCAACTTCCGCATGACCAACGTGGACTGGTCGAAATATGACCGAAAGGCCGCCAATGCGCTCTACAAGGAATTCCGCGAGAAGGGGCTCATCAAAAATCCCCGCGAGGATATCCTGGTCTTCCGCTATCCCATCTACAACATCATGCATTTCAACACCACGCGGATCGTGGGCAAAAATCCCGTCAGCGTTTATGATGTGTCCGAGAGCGAAATGATCGCACGCGAGCAGATGTTTGAAATGCTGGATTTCCTGAAGAAAAACGTGGCCGGCTTCGAGGATGCGGACATCGTGGCCAGTGCCGGTGAGATCGGCATCCGCGAATCCCGCCGCATTGTGGGACATTATGTGATCAAGACCGAGGACGTGACCGGTGCCGTCAAGCATGACGACCGCATCGCCCGCGCCACCTATGAGATCGACATCCACAATCCCGCCGGTACGGGCACCTATCACTGCCCCGTTCCGGAGAATGACTACTACACCATCCCCTACCGCGCCCTCATTCCCGTTGGCGCAGACAATCTGCTTGTGGCCGGTAGACCCATCTCCTCCACACACGAGGCGCACAGCTCCCTGCGCATCATGCCCATCACCAGCTGCATCGGCGAAGCGGCAGGTGCGGCGGCATCCCTCATGCGCAAAGCGGATGCGGCGGCCACCGACATCGATGTGACGCGGCTGCAGAACATCCTCACCGATCACGGCGCACTGATATAAAAGCACGGGCATCCTTCGGGATGCCCGATTTTTGCCGATTCGCGCAAAAAAGAGTCGCCATAAGGCGACTCTTTTTTTGAATTCAATTAAGAATTACTTTCTCTTCTTGAGGGAGAGAGCTGCTGCGCCGGTGGAAGCGAGAGCTGCGAGAGCTGCGATAACGCCTGCATCAGCGGTGGTAGCGGACTCTTCTACCGGCGGAACGTATACAGCGTCGGTAAGTACGAGGCTGTCGAAGTTAGCAACCTTGGACCAAGCCTGGGACTGGTCAAGATCAGGGTTAGCGAAGTACTCGCCCTCACGGGACTCAACTACGCCGTCCTCATCGGAGTTGATGTGGAATACAACACCGACCTTAGCGCCAGCCTTAGGAGTGTAGTCAGCGCCCCACGGAATCTGCATCTCAGTGATGTAGCCCTTATCGGTCTTCTTTGCTTCCCACTTAGCGTTAGCTACGTTTGCATCCCAGTGACCGCCGCGGCCGTTCCAGATGGTGTTGTCCTTGCCGGGAAGGTCTGCAGCTGCAGTGTACTGACCAGCGTTGATGGTGGTGATGTCAGTACCGTCGTTGGTGTTGGTCAGGTCGAGGAAGAACTCAACGGAGTCAGAATACCAGAAGGTGGTGGTGTGGTGGTACTCAGAGAGAACCGGGTCAGTTACGTCGAACAGAACGTAGATGTTGTCTGCATCCCATACGCAGTATGCGGAAGCGAAGGTCTTGCCGTCACCGGTGGTGCCGGAGGACTGATACTTAACAGCGATCTCTTCAGCTGCGAGGTAGCAATCATCCATAACGCCGTCGATGGTAGCGGTACCGGAAGCTGCCTTGAATTCAAGAGCAGAAGCGGATACGCCCAGAGCGGTTGCAAGCAGAGCTGCAAGTGCAAAAGAGGTAAGTCTTCTCATGATTAAAAACCCTTTCGAAATGATTTTATTTTGGTATATGTATCTCACATATCCGTGATATATTATAGCACACTTTTTTTGAAAATGCAATAGGTTTTTAAAAAAAAGTTATCAAAAATGATGATTTTTTTTTGATTTTTTCAGTGCACTGTGTCATATAATTTTCTTTTATTTTGATTATATTCCATAAACTCCGGTCATTCCCATAGTTTCCATTTATTGGATTGTGCAGAATTACCAAATTTCGGTATCAAAATTTGGCACTCTCCGCGGCATGAAAAAATGCTTCAGCGTCCGAGACACATCCGAAATCGCAGAAATCGAAAATCTGCGCGTTTTTGTCCGGGTTGACGGCGAGGATGAAGCCGCTTCCTTCGATGGCGGCGGTGTGGTGAACCGCGCCGGAAATGCCAAGCGCCAGGTAGATCTTCGGTGCGACCGTGCGGCCGGTGATGCCCACCTGCTGCTCATATGGCGCAAAACCGCCGTCCACCAGCTTCCGCGACGCTCCCATCTGCGCGCCCAGCCGATCCGCCAGCGTCTGCGCCGCCGCGATCCCGCCTCTCACGCCGAAGCCGCAGGAGACGATGACATCTGCGCTTTCGCTCACCGTGCGCACCGTGGCCATCTGCGGCTTGGTGCGGCACTCGATCATGGCCGTCACCCGTCCGCCCAGCGCAGGCCGGTACATCTGCAGGCGTGTCCCGTCCGTTTCCAGCCGCGTGCAGTCGGCGCACAGACCGGCTGCGAGCCGCGTCGCCACCTCGGGAGCCGTCCGCCGTCCCCACAGATCGGCGGGAAACAGCAGCACCTCCGGCGGATCATCGCGAAACATCGACACATATTCGTCGGCACTCATGCGCGGTAGGACGGTGACATGATGGGCGATCCGTCCCGCGATGGCCGCCACATCCTCCCCCACAGCGAAAATTTCCGGCAGCTTTGCCTCGGATTCCTCCGTTTCAGCCGCCGCGCGGGGCGTATGCATCAGCTCTGCCAGCTTTTCTGCCAGCGCATCGGGGGTGAGGAATTTACAGAACCGTCGGCCCCGGTCGCTTTCAAAGGAGCGGAGCACCCTGGTCGGCGAGCCGCGGAGTCCCACGCGCTCTTTGTCGATGCCAAGCGTGCGTGCATCCATGCGCTCGATGTCCCGGGGACGTGCGCGCATGGACGGTCTTCGCAGGACGGCGATGCGCTCCACGGTGACGAGGGCGGGCAATTTCAGCTCCTCCCCGCCCATGCGCGTGGTGCATCCTGCGCCGTCAAATGCCATCACGTTGGTGTGGGCGGGAATTCCAAGCCTTGCGGCCACGGATACGCCAACCTGCGCCGTGTCGCCGTCCATGCTCTGACGGCCGCACAGGATGAGATACTCCCGCTCAATGCCGAGGAATCCCTTCGCGGCTTGTGCCAGCACCAGCGAGGTGCAGGCGGTGTCCGAGCCGGCGAAGGCAGGATCGGTCAGCAGAACCGTCCGGTCGATGCCCAGCCGTGTCAGGGCACGCAGGGCATCGGCGGCACTCTCCGGCGCCATGGATGCGAGAATCAGCTCCCCCGGCGAGACTTCCCGCAGTCGGAGCGCACATTCCAGTGCCGCTTCATCGAAGGGCGACAGCTCGCCCTTCACCACTTTTGCAAAAACGATGTATTTCATTGCGCGTCGTAAATGGGCGCGAGGGCGTCATGCACCGCCTTGTAGCGGGCGTGGAGCTTCTCATATGCTGCCGCATTGTCCGGATTCGGCAGGGTTTCATCCTTCACCTTGTTGCAGATGGCCAGCGCGGATTTGAAATCGGGGAAAATGCCCACCGCCGTGCCCGCCAGCATGGCCATTCCGAAGGAGGAATCGCTGTTTTCGTTGCGCACCAGCGTGAAGCCAAGCGCGTCGGCCACGATCTGCCGCCAAAGGGGGCTGGATGCACCGCCGCCGATGATGGTCGCCTTGGAGGAATGCTCGATGCCGATGGCTTCCAGTGCCTTTTTGCAGTCCAGCATGGACATGGCCACGCCCTCCAGCACGGCGCGGTCAAAATGGGCCTTGGTGTGAGCCGCACGCACGCCGATGAAACTTGCGCAAAGCTTGGGATCCGCATAGGGCGTCAGCTCGCCATTTATATAAGGATGGAAAACGAGTCCTTCCGAGCCGACGGGAATCTTTTCCGCCCCTTCATCGATGGTGCGGTAATCGCCGCCGAAGGTGTCGCGATACCAGCGGAGCGAGGATGCGCAGGCCTTGGTGGCCGTGCCGGGATACCACAGGCCGTCGGCAATGTGGGAATAATTGATGAGATTGCGGTCGGGATAGGATCTGTCGGTGATGACGCAGATGCGGCCGGCGGTGGCAAGCTTGATGGTCATCTGTCCCTTCTCCACTGCACCGGCGGCGAACACCTCCATGGCGGTATCCGTCGTGCCGCAGACCACCGGCGTGCCGGCAAGCAGTCCCGTGTCCGCGGCGGCTTCGGCGGTGATCGTGCCGGTGAAATCCGTGGGCTTCACGATGGCGGGAAGCTTTGCGGGATCGAAATCCATGAGTGCGCACAGCTCACGCGACCAGGACAGCGTCGTGTAGTCGAAAAACATGGAGCCTTCCGCCTCGATGTAGTCGGTCACGTAGTCGCCGGTGAGCATATGGCGCACGAAATCCTTGGCGAACAGGATCTTGTCCACCTTCGCCCAAAGCTCCGGCTCGTGACGCTTCACCCACATGAGCTGAGGCAGCGTCCAGATGGTGTCCGGCTTGTGCAGGATGTGCTCATAGATGAAATCGCCCCAGTCCCGCTTCAGCTCGGCCACCTCCTCGATGGCGCGGGAATCCGTCCAGTAAATGGACGGGCGGAGGATGTTCCAGTCCCTGTCGCACAAAACGGCGGTATGAGTGGCCGCATCCAGTGCCACCGCCGCGATGTCGGAGGGGGCAATGCCGCTCTTTTTAAGGACGGCGGCAATATCCTCACGGGCGGCGATGTACCAGTCCATGGGGTTCTGCTCGGCCATGCCGGGCGCGGGATAGGAGGTGGGATATTCAACGGTATGGGTGGCGGCGATGATGCCGTCCTCCCGGAGCAGCGTCGCCTTGGATGCGCCGCCGCCGAAATCGATGCCGAGAATGTATTTCATGGGATTCTCCTTTAAAAATGATGCGGAATGCGCAGCTGCGCACTCCGCATGAGGTTAATATTTTACAATATAATTCTCGCCGGAAATTGCGGGAATGATGCCCTTCGCCTTGTGTGTCTCATTCTCCTCATGGGTGATGATCCACTTGTTTTTGCGATAGAGCAGCGGATCGGCGGGCTTTTTCGCAAGCTCCGTGTTGGTGCCTTCGGGCAGGACGACCACGCAGTTGAAGCCGTCGTCGGATACCTGACAGGGGCAGAAATGCAGAGAATCCGCATAGACCTCCACAGCCTCGCCCTTTTCAAGATAGAAGGCCTTCACCTTCGCCGCGTCAAGTTTACCGTTCACAAGATCGTCCAGCTTCGCCAGCAGCAGCACCAGCGGCGTTGCGGCCACGTTGATCTCGGAATTTTTGTGCCATTCCATAGCGTTCATCTGCCGGTTATAGCCCCAGCAGTTGCCCATCTGCACCGGCAGCTCGCCGAACATCTCGTCGCGCATCCATTCCTTGACGGGCAGTACCTCGAAGCTCGGCACGGTCGGCTCGTACTTCGAGCCTTCCCCGGGCATGGGCAGTGCCAGTGCCGCATCGATGAGCGCATCAAAATCGCCCTTCACCACGCATCCGTAGCGGGCGAATTCCGGGTCGTTCACGCTGTAAAACGCCAGCGTGGGATTGGATTTTTTCAGGGATTCAAGTGCTGTCATTTGTTGAGCCATGCGTGTTCTTCATCGGTGGTCATGAAGAAGCCGCGATCCTTTCCTGCCATGATCCAGAGATAGTAGTTGTCGTATCCGGGTGCGGCATGGAAGGGGTGATAGCCCCTGGGGATCTCCACGAAATCGCCGGACTTGACCACATAAACCTCGTCCACATCGCCTTCCATGGTGTAGACGCGCTGGATGCCGAAGCCGCTGTCCTTCTTGAATTCGTAGTAGTAGATCTCCTCTGTCTCCGCTTCCGTGGGCATATTGTCGTCGTCATGCTTGTGCGGCGGATAGCTTGCCCACTGACCGCCCTTGACGAATGCTTCGCCGATGTAGAGCATATCCGCATCCGTGCGGTCGTCGAGGATGAAATGCGCTTCCCGTTCCCAGCCGGGCTTGCCCAGATTCTTGATGACCACATCCTCCGGCTGGATCAGCGCGGGCTTGTGATCCTTGATCGCGGGGGATTTGGACACCGCGATGGAAACCTCACCCACACCGGTGACGGAAAATTCCGTGTTGCGGCCCACATAAACGCAGGTTGCCGCGCCGTCGAACACCGTCTCACGCTTGCCCACAGCCTCATAGCAGAAGCCCTCGCCCTTGACGGTGCACTTGCCGCCGAGAATAACAAGCGCGAATTCCTTGTTCTCCTCCCGATAGGTCTTGGTCTGACCGTCTGCGAGGCGGAGCATATCCATCTCTACCTTCTTGCAGGCACATTCGCCGGCCTTGTAGATCTCCGACTTGCCGAACTTTTTCGTCCATGTTTTCTTATAATTCATAGCCGTTCTCCTTTAAAATATTGATAACTTCCGTATAGCCCGGAACTGCCGCCCGTGCTCCCACTCTCGTGCATTTGAGGGACGAGGTGGCATTTGCGAACATGGCGCACTTCCGATAATCCCAGCCCTGCGCAAGTGCAAATGCGAACGCGCCGTGGAACACATCGCCCGCGCCGTTGGAATCCACGACCTCGGTATCGATGATGTCGTAATGGGTAAGTCCCTCCTTATCGTACACCAGACCGCCCCGGCTTCCCTGTGTGATGACCACCACGTCGGGATGATACATCTCCATCAATTTTTTTGCTGCATCCTCCGCCGTTTTCTCACCGGTATGGCCGAGGGAAAATTCCTCCGACGGGATGAGAATGTTGGCATAGGGGAGCAGTGCTTCGATGCCGGGATAGAGTCCGCCTGCGTCATACAGCACGTCGCCGCCAGCCTCGCGGATGGTTTTTGCGCCGTCGATGGCCGCCGCCAGCTCATTGCCGTCCACCATGAGGATATCCGAAGTGCGGACTTCCTCCCGCTGTGCGTCATTCAGCGCCAGCGGAGGCTTATTGCCGCGATGGAACACGCAGGTGCGCGTCTTTTTTTCCGCCGACAGCAGAACGAAGGAGCAGAAGGATTCGCAATCCGGCTCTGTGGTGACGCATTCGGTGGAAACGCCCCATTTTTCAAAATCGTCGAGGAGGAAGCGTCCCCGCTCATCATCGGCCACGCTTCCGACAAACTTCACCGCAAGCTCCATACCCGCGCCAAGCTTTGCCGCCGCAACAAGACCGGTCGCCGTCGGGCCTCCGCCCACGGTTCGGATCTCCTCCGCCTTCAGCTTGGTATCCTCGCGGGGATAGCATTCCGCCATGATGAGTGTGTCGTACACATTCGCGCCGATTCCGGTTATTTTCTTCATTATACTACACCTTTTCCGATTTGTCAAGCCCGATTTGCCGCGCCGAGCAGATTGATCTTCTCGATGGCGAAGGCTTTGACGTTCTGGACTGCGCCCTTCATGAACAGGTCAACCGCATAGGTTTCGCGGGATGTTTCAAACACCTTGTCAAGGAAGGAGAAGCACACATCCGTACCGAAGTTGATCTTGCGGATACCGGCATCGATGGCCGCCTTGATCTGCTCATCCGGAATGCCGCTGCCGCCGTGAAGCACCAGCGAAACGCCGGGAATTGCCGCATGAATTTCAGCGATGCGGTCGATATCCAGCTTGGGAGCTTTCTTATAGCGGCCGTGAGCCGTGCCGACCATGATGGCCAGTGCGCGCACGCCGGTTTCATTGGCGAAGGTAACAGCTTCCTCAACGGTAGTGGAGGTGCTTTCCTCATCGCCGGCCGCCGCCGAACCGATATGGCCGATCTCGCCCTCGATCTGGATATTATTATAGCCGCAAAGCTCGCGGATCTTCTTGGTAACGGCGATATTTTCGTCCATGGGCAGGGTGGAAGCGTCGATCATCGCGCCGGTCGCGCCGTAACGGATGGCGCGCATGATCTCCTTTTCGCCTGCACCGTGGTCGAGATGGAAGCATACGGGCACGCTTGCCGCCTTCGCCGCCGCCAGCACGATGGGAGCGAGGTAATATCCCTCCTCATTTGCGGCGAGGCGGGAATAAAACTGCAGGATAACGGGAGCTTTCGCCGCTTCCGCACCGGCAATAATACCCATCGTCGTTTCCATATTATAAACATTAAACGCGGGAATCGCAAATCCACCCTTATCCGCGATGGACAGAATCTCATCAAAAGTAACTAACATGATTATTCTCCTTGGGTTTGTGTTTCAGACTTGTTTGCTGGAAGGAATTACGGTCGCTTTCTTGAAAGAAAGCTCCGCAAAGAACTTTATTCAACGCTATCGCTCACAGCCCGTTAGTTTGTGCGCGAACTGGCTACAGAGGCAGCCGGGTCCCCTACCCCGGCAACTGTCTCTGCAAACTTGTTTGCTTTTTTATTTTGCAAGCGCGCGTGGGTTACAGCGTCGCCAGAATCAGCTCGGGCAGGGACATGATTTCCATGTCGTCGGGCTTTACGTTTGCGAGGGCTACATATTCGCTGGGGCTTGCGACAACCAGCAGTTTGGCGTTCATGTGTGCCGCGTCTGCCCAGCGGTTCTTCGATACCAGCTTGATTACGTCCGGGATGTATTCTGCCATCAGGGTGTTGCCGCCCCAGATCATTTCCTTGCGGTTGAGCAGCATTTCCGTCAGATTCGTGCAGGCGTTCATGATGATGCGCGGTTCTTCGCATTCGTCGAGGTCGCGCACCAGCGCGAATGCGTCCTGATATGCCGCGGGAACGGGCAGCTTCTTCACGGAAAGTGTGCCGTCTTCGATGAGCGATGCCGCAAATGCGGTAAAGGTGACGATCTCGCATTCCGGCGCGATGTCCCATTCCTTATACTCATGCTTCATCATCTTTGCGTCCGCCGGATCAAGGACGATCACTTTCTTGAAGTTTGCCAGCGCCGCCGCGCATTTCTTTGCCGCGTCCACGGTCTCGCCCGCTTCACCGGCGAGGAAATCCAGCGCCGCACCGCTGTCCGGCTCATCCGCCAGCACGGTAAACTTCACGCCGGCCGCGCGGAGCACAGCCGCCGCATCCACTGCAAACGCGGGATTCTTATACTTCACGTCCGTGCCGAGATAGAGCAGTGTATCCGTCTTTTCGGCGCAGGCATCGGCAAGCTCGGCGATCTCGCCGGGAAGCTCGGTAATGCCGTAAGCATTGCCGGCAGCTTCGATATTGTCCAGCAGCTTGAGGATATATTCGGGAGCGACGCCGGTGTTGATTGCCTCAAGGCGCACTTCCTTGGTGAACTTCACCGGATCCCATCCGGTCATGCAGTTGTTGGTGCATCCGCCGCAAAGTGCGCATTCGTACACGTTGTCGATGACATCGGAAAGCTCCGCCGCGCCGCGTTCCACCAGCGAAAGGGTGAGTGCGCGTGCCCGTGCGGTATTTCTCTCCTGACCGGTGGCCATGCCGATGGGGCAGAGATGGCGGCACATCCAGCAGAAACGGCAGGCGTCGATGGTTTCTTTGCTTCTCTGAGAAATTAACATAATTCGCTACCTCCGTTTACAGACCAAGTTTAAAGGGATTCATAATGCCGTTGGGGTCGAGGGACTTCTTGATGCCCTCGAACACCTGCATTGCGGGGCCGTACTGCTCCTTCATGAGCCGTCCCAGCTTCACGCCGACACCGTGGTGGTCATTGACAACGCCGCCGTTGGCGATGGCGGTACGCACGCCGCAGTTCCAGATGGCGTTATGCAGGCGAAGTGCTTCGTGGGGATCCTGCGGCACATCGTCCACGATAAAGCGGTCGTAGATCATTGCGCCCCACTCGTACCAGTGGGAAAAATGCGCGATAAATCTTGCCATGGGGAAGTTTGTCTCGATGGCTTCCTTCATTGCCCAGTAGATCTTCTCGATCTTGTCATAGGGTGCGATGGAGTCCATCGTACCGAACATCTGGGGCAGATCCATCATATGGCCGGGATAGAAGAAGGTGATCTTTTCCTTCCACCATTTTTCGCCGTACTCGCTGCCGAGATCCTCCGCGCCGTATTTTGCGAAGGTTTCGAGGAGGATTTTTTCCTCCACCGCCACGATCTCGGACACGCCCTCGATGGCCACATTCATGAATGCGCCGGGCTTTGCCACGCCGACGATCTTCTTGATGAGGGAGGAAGTCTCCGCCTCGTCATACAGGCGCATAACAGAGGGCTTGATCTTCTGCAGCAGCTCGCGTCCCGCATTGAACGCATCGGTCATATTGTGGAACAGGAAGCCGCGGAAGCGACGTTCTTCGGGCTGATTATAGATACGCATCTGCGCCTTGGTGATAACGCCCAGTGTGCCCTCAGAACCGATGAAGATCTGGTTGAGGTCGGGGCCTGCCGCGTGCTTGGGCGCGGGGGAAGTTTCGATAATATCGCCGTTGGGGAGGACGACCTCCATTCTCAGCACCATATCGTCGATCTTGCCGTATTTTGTCGAAACGACGCCGATGCCGCGATGGGCG
>SVSO01000043.1 GCA_015064195.1 Oscillospiraceae bacterium | reverse complement strand
ACGGCAAGTACGCATTCTACACCCGCCCCATGGACGATTTCATCGACACCGGTTCGGGCGGCGGCATCGGCTTCGGCGTATGCGAGGACATCATGAATCCCGTCGTTGACGAGGAGATCATCACCAGCTGCCGCAAGTATCACACCATCACCGAGGTGAAGAACGGCGCGGGTGCAGTGCCGATCAAGACTGACCGCGGCTGGATTCACATTGCACACGGCGTTCGCAATACGGCGGCAGGTCTGCGCTATGTCATCTACGCCTTCGCGACTGCACTTGACAATCCCGCCAAGGTGA
Organism: Oscillospiraceae bacterium; assembly: GCA_015064195.1. Next base: position 16,379 of record SVSO01000043.1, on the reverse strand, counting down.
TCGCAGAGCCGTCCGGCTTCATGATCGCTCCCCGCGGCATCGAGCGCGTGGGCGACGTGTCCAACGTGACCTTCACCAACGGCGCCATTGCCTGTGACAACGGCAATGTTTACATCTACTACGCATCCAGCGACACCCGCCTGCACGTGGCCGCAACGACCATCGACAAGCTGGTGGACTATGTGTTCAACACGCCCGCAGATCCCCTGCGCTCCGTGGAGTGCGTGGCACAGCGCTGCGAGCTGATCGACAAGAATCTGAAGCTGCTTGAAGAAGCGGGAAAATGAGGTTCAATCTTGACGTTTTTGCCGGGATCGAGTGGCGGCGGCTGTATACCATGGCAAAAGCGCAAGGCTTCGACGGATTTTTCACCGGCGAGAGCTATGCGAACAATGCCGCGCGGATGGCCGCTGTCCGGGAGCTGACGGATGCGCTGGGACTGAACCAGGAGACCTCCCATTCCACCATCCCCGGCAGTAATACGATCTGGTACGGCGGTGAGGCCGGCGATGCGTACATGGATGTGCTGCTCGGCAACATCGATGTGTGCCGGCAGTTTGGCATTCCGATCCTCGTGGTACACGTGACGGCCGGCGGAGCTGAGCCGGATCTCGCACTTGGCATCGGACGGCTGGAGCGCGCGGTGACATTTGCCAAAAAAGCTGGCGTAAAGCTGGCCTTTGAGAATATCAATCATGCAGAGCTTCTCTTTGAAACGCTGGCGCATTTCACCGATGCGCACGTGGGCTTCTGCTACGACATCGGCCACGAAGCCTGCTATACACCGGGTGTACGGTTTCTGCCCCGTGTCGGCGGCCGGCTGATCTGTACTCATCTCCATGACAATGACGGGCAGGGCGATCAGCATCTGATTCCCTTCGACGGCGGCATCGACTTTGCGCTGGCGGCGAAGGAGCTTGGCGATTGCGGTTATGCCGGCGATCTGACGCTGGAGCTGAACTATTGCCCCTATGTGGGTAAGCTCAGCGAGGCGGCATACATTGAAAAATGCCGGCAGTCTCTGGAAAAATTCCGTGGTATGATCGATCAATGACCAAAAACGCTGTGGGCATTCCGCTCACAGCGTTTTTCTCCAAAAGGCGATTTTGGCATATTTGTGTTGATTATCGTTCTTGACAAGGGCAACCGCATATAGTATAATACTATCAATAAATTTTTATAAGGATGTGAATCAAATGACAAATAAAGAATGGTTTCCGACAGCGAAATTCGGCATGATGATCCATTTCGGCCTGTATGCGCTCATCGCAGGCGAATGGAAGGGTCAGCGGATGGGCTACATCGGCGAATGGGCGCAGTCCTATTTCCGCATTCCCAATGCAGAGTACGAACAGCTGGCAAAGGCGTTCAATCCCATCTGCTTTGATGCGGAGGAGTGGGTTCTGGCGGCAAAATCGGCGGGCATGGAGTATATGGTGGTGACATCCAAGCACCACGACGGCTTTACGCTGTTTGATACCGAATGGGACGGCTGGAGCATCACCAAGGCATCTCCCTTCGGCCGCGACCTCATCGCAGAGCTGGCGGAGGCCTGCTACAAGCATGGGCTGAAGCTGGGGCTGTACTATTCGCAGGAGCTGGACTGGCACGATCCCAACGGCGGCGGCTATCGGAGTGGTCACTCCAACTGCGGCATGAGCTGGACCAACGACTGGGATTATCCGGACAACGACGCCAAGGATTTCTCGAAATGCTTTGAGGGCAAGATCAAGACGCAGATGAAGGAGATCCTGACAAAATACGGCGATCTCTGCCTGATCTGGTGCGATACGCCCCATGTGATCACCGAAGCGCAGAGCATGGAGCTGTACGATATGATCAAAAAATATCAGCCGGATGCGCTGGTCAATTCCCGCATCGGCAACGGCGTGGGCGATTATCGCTCCTGCGGTGACAATCAGGTGAATTTCGATGTCAACGTTGGTACAGATGCGGCCAAAGCGGTGGGCGCGCGCACCGGACTCATCGAATGCCCGGCCACCCTCAACAAAACGTGGGGCTTCAAATATTTCGATACGGAATGGAAAGATCCGGCCACGGTCATCGAGACGAAAAAGCGCCTCAATTCGCAGGGCGTCAACTATCTTCTCAACATCGGCCCGGACTGGCTGGGACGGCTTCCCGCACCTGCAGTGGACATTCTCCGCGCAGTCGGCGAAGCGGAACGGTAATCATAGCAAAAGCCGGCTGAAAGATCAGCTGCATTCAGAATTCACATAAAGAAGGTTGTCACCGGTTTTTCCGGGAGGCACAGCAAAGAAAGACCACACCAGGGAGCAAACCCTTGCGTGTGGTCTTTTTCTGCTTTTGACGGCGGTGAATGCATTGGCAATAACCGTCTCTATTTTATGCCTTCACAAAATCGCCGGTGCCTTCCAGCCGATACAGGCTGACGCGGGAGAACTGTTCCCGATTTTCCGTCGTGCCGTTTTGGGAGAAATAATAATATCCGCCGCCGAGCGCGATCAGGCCGGTTGAACCGAGGGAGAAATCACTTCCCCAGATGCCGGAGGGATGGGGCAGTCCGCGCTCCGCAAGTCCGAAGCCGGTTCTGCCGTCCGGCAGTGTCACCGTTTTTGCCGGGTCGATGAAATACATGGCGCGGTTGGGAAACTGCGGCTTTTGTCCGCGATATACCGCCGCAAGCAGACAGCCGGTGTACGGATCGTACTCCAGATTCTGGATGCCGTAGGATGTATTGCCCGTATAGACGAACAGCTTCTCCTCCGCGCGGATGCCGTCGCCCTTGTCATCGGGACGGATAGGCGCGAATTTGCCGTTTATCCGGTCAAAATCGAAGCGGAGCAGCACCTGATTGTCGTTGTCATCCCGCTTCACGTCGCCGTAGATGCCGTATGCCACGAAGATCGTCCGTGCACCGTTATAATCCGGCATGATGGTGATGCCGTCGATGCCGCTGCAGCCGTACCGATGGGGATTGGCGCCGGTGGTGCAGGTGTAATCCTCCACCGCATCTGCCAGCTTCACCATGGTCATGATCCCGTGTGTCATGGCATCCATGCCGGTCTCACAGATGCGCTCCGTCTCGAAGCGCGCAATGTAAAAGGCATCCGGATTGGAATCCTGCCGTCCAAGCCCTTTTAGAATGCCCATGCCGATGCTGTCATTTTTGTACTCCAGCGAACCGTAGATGCACCGATCGGTGTCCGAATAGGCGATACAGCCCAGATGACCGGTCAGCCCTGTCACCGATCCCACAAGATTTCCCGCAAGGTCGGTCTTGATGAGCTTGGTCGTAAAGGAAAAGTACATAAATTCGCCGTCTGTGGCAATGCCCTGCACGTGCCCGCACTGCGGAATATTGCCGCTGAAAATCCCGCGCGGGAGCTTTGCAATATCCATTTTCATCCCACCTCAGTCAATATTCTTGCAGGCGATCAGATGGATGCCCGCCTCGATGAAATCCGCGCAGATGATGTCGCCTGCCTTCACCGGTGCGGATGCTGTCAGCGTATTCACCAGCGCCATGGCTTCCATGAGCTTCGGCTTCGGAATGGGCGCGCTGGTACGAACCGGCAGGAATTTGTCGCTGTCCGAGCCGGTGAGCTTCACTGTAGTGGTGAGCGTACGGCGGGGATCGGTGAATTCGGTCATGGCATAATCGTAGCCGCGCTTGCAGGTGTTGCCGGTGATCTCCCGGATCGCGCCTGCTTCATCCATTGTGACCTCCAGCCGGCATCCGACGGGGCAGACGATGCAGGTAAGATTCTTTTTGATAAGCTCGCTCATTTTGCCGCGGCCTCCTTTTTGATCATGGTGATTTCAATTTCAGCGGCATCGGATGCATACAGCTTTGCCGCTTCCTCGGCACTCAGCGTCAGCGATTCCATTTCGCCGGGTGCAACGGAGCGTTTGCCTGCGGATTTCAGCACCGCGTCGCCGCATCGGATCTCCAGCTTCACGTTCTTGTAAATATTATCCACCCGGAAGAAGAACTTCAGCTCGCCCGCATTTTCCGTGCGCGCCAGCTTGTGGGGCACCACATACCGCACGCCGCCGGTGGCACGGCAGGCGATCTCCCCTTCCGTCTTATCAAAGCCCCCATCGGTGACAAATGCCGCCGCCGATCTTCCGGCCGTGTACGCCTCACGGGTCACGAAGTCTACGAGATCGTGAACGTGCAGGGCATTGCCGCAGGCAAAAATGCCGGGGACAGAGGTTTCGTTAAACTGATTGACCACCGCGCCGCCGGTCACGCGGTCAAGCTCGATGCCGGCGGATTTTGCCAGCTCATTTTCGGGGATCAGACCTACAGACAGCAGGAGCGTATCGCACTCCACGTATTCTTCCGTGCCGGGAATGGGACGGCGATTCTCATCCACCTTGCTGATGACTACGCCCTCCACACGCTCCTTGCCGCGGATCTCCGTGACGGTGTGGGAGAGGTAGAGCGGGATGTCAAAATCGTCGAGGCACTGTGCGATGTTGCGCGCCAGACCGCCCGAATAGGGCATCAGCTCGCACACCCGGAGAACCTTTGCGCCCTCCAGTGTCATGCGGCGTGCCATGATGAGACCGATGTCGCCCGAGCCGAGGATGACCACCTTTTTGCCGGGCATAAAGCCTTCGATGTTGACATAACGCTGTGCAGTTCCGGCGGAATAGATGCCTGCCGGACGGGAGCCGGGTATGTTCAGCGCACCGCGGGTACGCTCACGACAGCCGGTGCAGATGACCACTGCGCCCGCCTTCATGCGGACAAAGCCCATCTCCGGCGAAACAAATGTTACCGTGCGGTCGTCGGAGATGGACAGCACCATGCTGTTCGTCACATATCCGATGCCCGCCGCCTTGACTTCCTCAATAAATCTGCCGGAATACTCCGGGCCGGTCAGCTCCTCGCCGAACATATGCAGACCGAAGCCTGCGTGAATGCACTGATTGAGGATACCGCCAAGCTCACGGTCGCGCTCGATGATAAGAATATCATCAGCGGCAATGCCGTTCCGGTTGGCTTCCAGGGCCGCCGCCAGTCCCGCAGGGCCGCCGCCGACAATTACAAGCTTTTTTGTCATATTAAAATCCATGGTCGTTTCTCCTTATTTCGTCTTGCCGGTGAGCAGTTCGCTGTCGCCGCCGCGCTTTGTGATGGAATCCAGCGGAACGCCAAGCTCCGTGGCTAAGATCTCCGCAACTCTCGGGGAGCAGAAGCCGCCCTGACAGCGTCCCATGCCGGCTCTCGTGCGCATTTTCACCATGTCGATGGACTTTGCGCCCAGCGGACGGTGGATCGCCGCCAGAATGTCGCCCTCGGTGATGGTCTCACAGCGGCAGATGATCTTGCCGTATGCCGGTTCAGCCTTGCACAGCTCGGATTTCTCCTCGTCGGACAGCTCACGGAAGGGCTTTCTCATGTGGCCGTTCTCCGTGCGGTAGGGATTGTAATCCGCCCGCTTTTCCAGCACAACGCCCATCTTTTCAAGCTGCTCGATGGCATAGGCTGCCACTGCCGGAGAAGATGCGAGGCCGGGGGATTCGATGCCCACAAGATTTAAGAAATTGCCCGCCTTAGCCGAAGGCTCGATGTGGAAATCGTCGGTGGTGGGAGTGGGTCTGACGCCGGAGAAGGAAGTGATGACCGCGCGCAGATTCACACCGGGCACCAGCCGCTTAGCGCCTGCCGAGATCTCATCAAGACCGGGAGCAGTGGTGTCGGTGTCATCCTTTTCGTCCACCACATGAGCATTCGGGCCGACCAGCAGGTTGCCGTCAACGGTGGGGGACACAAGGATGCCCTTGCCTGCCTTGCTGGGCACCATGAAGATCGTGGCGGATACGGTCTTGCCCTCCGCTTTATCCAGCACCATATATTCGCCGCGGCGCGGAATGCAGTTTACGGGGAACTCCGGATCGACCATGCGGGCGATCTCGTCGGAATGCACGCCGGCGCAGTTTGCCGCATAGCGAGCGCGGACGGTTCTGTCGCCTGCGCATACGCTGATGATGCCGTCGTCGGCAATTTCGATACGGTCAACCGCGTAATCAAAGAAAAATTCACAACCGTTGATGCAGGCATTTTCCGCCGCCGCCATAGTCAGATCGTAGGGGCAGATGATACCGGCAGAGGGCGCATAGAGTGCCGCCGTTGCATCGGGGGACAGATTCGGCTCAAGCTCATGCAGACGCTTGCTGTCGATGATCGCAAGATCCGGCACGCCGTTGGTACGGCCGCGCTCAAGAAGCACTTCCAGCATCTTTTCATCCTCCTCGCCGTATGCCACGACAAGGGAGGTGTTGTTCTTATAAGGCACGTCCAGCTGATGGGCCAGCTCCGGCAGTTCTGCACAGCCTCTCACATTCAGCTTTGCCTTGAGCGTTCCGCAGGCAGCGTCAAAGCCGGCGTGAACGATGGCAGAGTTGGCGCGTGATGCACCGCTTGCCACGTCACAGCCGGCCTCGACCACCGCCACATCCAGCTGATACTTTGCCAGCTTGTGAGCCAGCATGGCACCGGTCACGCCGGCGCCGATGATTACAATGTCATAAAGCTTATCCATGAAATCCTCCAAGAATCATTTTGTTTCGTCGTTATTGGTTTTGTCCGCGACCCAGTATTCGCCCCATGCGTCGATGATCTCGCTCTGCTGACGCTTGGCATCCGCTTTACGCGACGCAATGTATTCGCACAGCGTATCCACCAGAAGCATCTGCGCGATGCGGGAAACCGTGGCCAGCTTGTTGACCACCGCCTCACCGGAAACGGCAATCAGCGCAAGATCGCACATCTGGGCCAGCGGACTGTCCGCATAGCAGGTGATGCACATGGTCTTCGCGCCCTTTCCCTTGGCGATGGACATGGTTTTGATGATATCGTGGGTGCGGCCGGTATAGGAGACCGCCATGGCGAGACAGTCGGAATCCATCATCAATGCGGACACCGAGCCGATGTAGCTGTCCTTAACCACCACTGCCGGAAGTCCCAGCTTGATGAAGCGGAAGGCCGCATCGTCGGCAATCATCGCCGAGCTTCCGATGCCGTACACTTCGATGCGTTTTTTTGCGCCGGTGAGCATCTCCACAGCCCGCATCAGCTCCTCGTCCGTCACCGATTCGCAGGTCGCGCGCAGAGCATCCGCCGCATTATCCCGCATTTTTCGCATGACATCCTTTGCGCTGTCACCGGGAGCAACGCTTTCATAGAGCAGTGCTTCCCCCTGTGCAAGACTGCGCGCGATGGCCAGCTTGAGTGCCGTATAGCCGTCAAAGCCCAGCCGCGTGGTAAAATTGATGATGCTTCCCTCCGCCACGTCAAGCTCATTTGCCAGATTGCGGAGCGTCATTTCCGTGACCTTCTGGGGATCAGCCAGTATAAATGAGCCGATTCGTTTGCCCACCGCGGGCATGGATGAGAGCCGTTTGCGTATCAGGTCAATGGTATCGTTTTCAGCCATAATCGATCATCCTTTATCCAAAAATTTCACTACTATATATTTTATCACGCCATCGGCTCCTTGTCAATAGGTTTTGCTCATTTTCCGATTGGTTATACTGAGTAAATTTCACAACAGTCAAATTATTTCGTTTAGCTAATATTTTCGTAAAATTATTATTAATAGTGTTGCACTGATATGTGAAAATATGATATAATTATTCTGATCAGATTTTATATTTGTCGCAACTGAAAGGATGCCGCCATGGATAGAAATTCCCAGCCCAATGATACCGCACGCACGCTCCCCCGCGACTTCAACGGTGTGACCTTCAATGATGTGGATGCCGAAAAAGCCTATGCCGCCATCGGACGACTGACAAATGCCATCGAGTCCGTCATCGTCGGCAAGCACCGCGAAATTATCCTGCTTATCACCGCGCTTATTGCCGGCGGTCATGTGCTCATTGAGGACGTGCCCGGCGTTGGCAAGACCACTCTCGCCGCTGTTCTTGCAAAAGCGGCAGGCCTCGATTTCCGCCGCGCGCAGTTCACGCCCGACATCACCGCCTCCGATATCACCGGCTTTAATATTTACAACCGCAGCAGCGAGCAGTTTGAATTCACCCCCGGCCTTGTCATGACAAACGTCCTGCTGGCCGATGAGATCAACCGCGCATCGCCGAAGACCCAGTCCGCCCTCCTCGAAGCCATGGAGGAAGGCCGCGTTACCGTGGACGGCAAGACCTACGACATTCCCGAGCCGTTTATGGTCATTGCGACCCAGAACCCCTCCGGCTTTGTGGGTACATATCCGCTTCCCGAGGCGCAGCTCGACCGCTTCAGCCTCAAGCTGTCCATGGGCTATCCCACCCTTGAAGAAGAGATCCGCATCGTGGAAAACCGCCGCGACCGCGATCCGCTGAAGCACGTGAAGCCCGCCATCAGCCTGTCCCTCATCTGCTTCCTGCGTGCTCTCGTCTCCGATGTTCGCATCGATCCGGAGCTTTACCGCTATCTCGTCACCCTCGTTGTGGCGACCCGTTCCCACAATGCGGTCGCACTGGGTGCAAGTCCCCGCGCATCCCTGTCCCTCAAGCGTCTCTGTCAGGCATACGCTTTCATGCACAGCCGGAATTATGTGGTCCCGGAGGATGTTTCGGACATTTTCCGCGCCGCTGTCGCTCACCGTCTGGTGCTGACCCAGGAGGCAAAGCTCCATCAGATCACCTGCGATTCGGTCATCGATGAGATTCTCCGTGCTGCACCCGTTCCCGTGAGAGGTGCACGCTGACCATGCGGAAGCCGGGCATCACCATCCGCGGGCATCGCATCTCCTTCTCCGCTCAGGTATTTCTCTGGCCGGTGCTGGTATTTGCGGCACTCCTCTTTGCCCAGTCGCTGAAAATGGCTGTCTCCTACATGGTGTTCATCTTCGTCCTGCTCATGCCCATCGGCACCATCCTTCAGCTTCTCGCGGCACTTCTGTTCATCCGTACCTCTGTGCGAACCGAGACGGATACGGTGGAAAAGCTGTCCCCCACTGGATTTTCCGCCATTGTCTCAAACGACTGCATTCTTCCCTTCCCACTGGTCGAGGCCGAGCTGCTTTTGCCCGACGAGCGCGGCATCAGCTGTGCGGGCAAAACCTTCACCCTGTCCATCGCGCCCCTCTCCGGCTGTGTCATCGACAGAAGCGTTTCCTTCAGCTTCCGCGGCGAATATCGGGTGGGCATCCGCTCTGTCACCGTCTGCGACTGCTTCCACGCCGTCATGCTGAGAATTCCCTGCGAAAAATATACGGAGCTGTTCGTTCTGCCGCGCCGGTTTGAGCTTCCGCCCCGCCCGCATTCGGCGGAGAGCGAGCTTGACACCCAGCGCGTCATGCGGGCCAAGGGAAGCGACAACACGGAGCTTTCCGACATCCGCACCTATCTGAGCGGCGATAGTCTGAAAAGCATCCACTGGAAGCTTTCCTCCAAATCCGAGGAGCTGATCGTCAAGGATTATTCCCGCAACAAGGGCAATTCCGTGTGCATTCTGTGCGATCTTGAGCCGCATTTTGCAAATGCCGGCGAGACCGGCACGATTCTCCGCCCGCTGCCCGAATATGCGGAGATCATCGATATGCTGGCCACCGATCTTGTCATCGAGACCTGCATCGCATCCGTCCTGCGGGAGCTTCGTGCCGGCAACGATGTGACCCTTATGTGGATGCGGGACGGCTATCCAAGAGAAGCCCTTCTCACCTCCATCGCGGATTTCGACCGCATCTACCGCCAGTTCGCCTTTGCGCCGCTGGACACGACCGGCAAGCATATCTCAAAGCTGGCCGCCGCCTGTACCGATATCGAAAATTCGTCGCTGATCTTCGTCAGCGCGCACATGGATCCCGCCATCGCCGCCGAATATCAGGCGCTGACTCTGCTCTACGGCGGCACATCCAAACCGCCGGAGCTGCTCTGCTGCACCGACAAATCCCTGTTTGCATCTGATCCCGATGCCGAAAAGCAGTATCGGGACTGCATCTATGAGCTGGAGAGCTGCGGCATCACCGTGGAGATGATCCGCCGCCGTCAAACATCCGTCCGTACGTCATAAAGAGGTAACATTCACCCATGAAAGCCGTCACCACCCCGGAGCTGATCCTGCCTGAACGTCAGGCCGCAAAGCCATATATGCGCACGCTCGGCTATCTGTGCCGGTGCGCGCTTGCCTTTATGTGTACATACGGGCTTTCTGTCTTTCTCTGTGATTCCCTCTCCCTCGGCATCCACGTCCCCGCGCAGCTTGCCATCTGCGGACTGTTCATCCTCATTTTCGCCGTCATGGGCATCTCGAAGCGGTTCTTCCTGTCCGGTCTCGGACTCGGCATCGGCGGACTGCTTTTGTGGCTGTTCGCCTACGGAAGCGTGACAAAGCGGCTTTACACCCTGTTTTACGCCGGTGTGGCCGTCTACAACGCATGGTTCCGGCGGCTCAATGAGCTGGGCTACAACGGCATGATGCGCAATGTGCTCAACTTCGATTATTCCCTCCGCCAGCTCTATCTGACGGAAGCGGACTGCCGTCTCATTGCCTACTGCATCGTCATGGGCATCCTCGCCGCGCTGGCATCCGTCTGCATTCTCCGCCGCGCCCGCATCATTCCCCTGCTGTTCGCCGGCGCATCCCTCTGCACGCTGATGATGTATTTCGGCCTCTGCACCGACAATACCGGCTTTGCCATCATGCTGGCATCTCTGTGCGGTGTGGCGGCACTGGCGTATTACGACGGCATTTTCGGCAGCAAAAAGCAGGTGGCGGAAGTGCTGGGCACCATCCGACGCTCCCGCGAATGCCGCCGGGAACTGCGCGACACCATGCGCGGCAATTCCGCCATGGGCGGCTTCACCGGCATCGCGGCCGCGCTCATTGCGCTTCTCCTTCTGTGGATCCCCTCCGGTATTTCCTCGGGAATGCGCGACATCCCCGCCATCTCTCATCCCATGCTCAGACTTGAAAATTTCGTCGTGGCGGTCATCAACGGCGACAGTCCGGATCTCGGCGGCCTCATTTTCTCCGGTATTTCGGAGATCGACAGCCGTGACACCACCAGCCAGCGGCGCACCTACACCGGCGCAAAGCTGTTTGAGATCCGCGCGGACATCCAGTCGCCCATCTATCTGCGCAACTGGACAGGTGTGGATTATCACGGCGACAGCTGGCATACCGCATCCTATGAGCGCATCGACGATTATCGGGACACCTTCGGCGCCGGCTTTTCGCCGGAGCTGCTCACCTTTGAGCTGCTGGAAGCCCTTGATCCCGCGCTCTGCACACTGCCGGAGGGAACGGCAGTTGTCCCCCACACGAATTTCGGCTATCTCACAACGGCGGTTCATGTGAAAAAGCTCACACCCAGCGCCAATGTGCTGTTCATGCCCTCCTACACCGATCAGCGTCAGCGACTGCTCCGTTACGGTACAAGAGAGCAGGAGGATCTGGAATACAGCAACTATTACGACGGCATTTTCACCGCCACCTCTTATCTGTTCCTCGATGAATATTCCACCCTTTCCAATGTACCTCTGCTGACCGATCCCGATTTTGCGAAAAACATCGGCACGCTGGTGGATTATTTCGCCGCGCAGTATTCGGTCATCTCCATTCTGCGGGAGGTGCTGGCCGCGGATTCCAACGAAGCCACCGTCCGCCGGATGTACGAGCAGATGGCGGATATGCCGGAAAACCGGCGGGAATATGCCACCGTCTCCGGCGATTACACCTTCCCGGGCGGCGAGGATTCGCTGGCGTGGCGGTATGTCTACGCCATGGACAGTGCGGCGCGGGAGCGCATCCACGCCCTGTTCGACAATCTGTCCCTCTATTACGACTATGTCTACGACAATTATCTCAGCGAATGCGAGAACTTCGTGCAATTCGGCACGCTCGCGAACAACATTCTCTGGAATGCCGGACTGGATGCACGCTCCGCCCGGAATTTTGCCGGCCGTCATGAAGCGGTCATGGCCATCATCGACTTCCTTTCCCAGCGCATGGTGTACACCCTGACGCCGAAAAATCCTTCCTCAGACCGGAATTATGTCAATGCCGCCGAATCCTTCCTGTTTGACACCGGCGAGGGCTACTGTGTCCAGTACGCCACCTCCGCCGTCATGCTGCTCCGCGCACTGGGCATCCCCGCGCGCTATGCGGAGGGCTACATCACCAGCACCTACCAGCCGCTGGAGGAAGGCGACGCACCGGGAAGCTACACCTCCACCATCATCGACAGCAATGCCCACGCATGGATCGAGGTGTATTACGACTACTACGGCTGGGTGCAGTATGAAGCCACCGCACCATATTACGCCAATATGTATGAACGATCCTACAAGGAGGAGGCAAGCACGCCCGTCTCCACATCGCCCACTGTGCCCGATTATACGGAAGATCCGGAGGAGATCATCGACGATGAGATTATCCTTGATCCGGATGAGGAGGATGCGGATTACACCGGCGTTATTGTGACGCTCATCGTGCTTGTGCTGATCCTTGCCGCGGCAGGTGCAGTCGTGCTTCTGCTGTACCGGCGCGGAGAAGCTGCGGCCCATCGGCGCGCATCTGCCATCACCGCCGCACGAAGCCGCAAGCTCGCCCCCGATGCCCGCAAATCGGCGGCGCAGACGCTGGACGACGGCATTTTCCATATGCTGGTGCACAAAAAGCTGACTCCTGCCCCCGGTGAGCATCTGTCCGATTTCGCCGCACGGGTGGACGAAGCGTTCGGAAAATTCGCCGCCGCGGAGTTCAAACAGGTGGCCGAATCCATGCGGACTGCGGAATTCGCCCCGGATGTGCCCCAGGAAGCGTTGGAGCGCATCGCCGGCTATCACGAGGAGCTGGAGCGGTATCTCCTGCGCAATGCCTCCTTCATCGAACGGCTGTGGCTGAAATATTTCTATCTCGTATAGGAAACAAAAAGCGAAAAGACTTCCCGCCGGAAAATCTTTTCGCTTTTGTCTTGATTAATGGCGGAAAATATGATATAATGTAAGTGATTATACCAAAATATCCACCAAAGAAAAGGATGCTCATGGATAATACGATTTCAAGAACCCTCAGCGGCGCAACGCTGGCTTATCTCGGCGACGCCGTGCTTGAGGTGCTGGTGCGCCGGTATCTTGTGGGGCTTGGCATTGCCGACGGCGGCGCACTCAGCCATCTGGCGCTGAATTTTGTCCGCGCCACCGCACAAAGTGCCGGCATGGACAAGCTCCTGCCCCATCTCACCGAAGAAGAAGAATACATTTTCAAGCGCGGCAGAAATGCGCACGGGATCTCCATCCCCAAAAGCGCATCGGCGGCAGAATATCGCCGTGCCACCGGAATGGAAGCACTGTTCGGATATTTAGATCTGTCCGGTGAATCCGCCCGCGCCGAGGAGCTGTTCCGCATCGCATATGCCGATGTGATGGAGCGGCTGGAGAATAAAAATCAAACTGAAGGAGAACAACAATGATAAAGGTCATGTCCGTTTTCGGAACCCGTCCGGAAGCCATCAAAATGTGTCCGCTGGTCAAGGCACTGGAGGCCGAACCCGCCATTGAAAGCGTGGTCTGTGTCACGGCTCAGCACCGCGAAATGCTCGACAGTGCGCTTGCGTATTTCGGTGTTGTGCCGGATTATGACCTTAACATCATGAAGCGCGGGCAGACCCTCTCCAGCATCACCGCAGATGTCATCATGGGTCTTGAGCCGGTGCTTGCCGAATCGAAGCCCGACCTGGTGCTGGTTCACGGCGACACTACCACCAGCTTCGCCGCCGCTCTCGCCGCATTTTATGCAAAAATCCCCGTGGGTCACGTGGAAGCGGGACTGCGCACCTTCGACCGCTATTCGCCCTATCCGGAGGAGATCAACCGCAATCTGACCACCAAGCTGACCACACTCCATTTCGCCCCCACGGAACTGAACCGGCGGAATCTCGCCGCCGAAAGCGTGACGGAAAACGTATTCGTCACCGGCAACACGGCGCTGGATGCCTTCCAGTACACCGTAACTCCCGGCTATGTGTTCAAGGACGAAAATCTCCGCGCCATCGATTTTGATGCTGAGCCGGTCATCACCGTCACCGCGCATCGCCGCGAGAATCAGAACGGCGGCATCGAGAACATCTGCCGCGCCATTCTCGCCCTGTCCGAGAATCATCCGGAGCTGCGCTTTGTCTATCCGGTGCATCTCAGCCCGGCGGTGCGCAGCGTGGTATTCCCGCTCCTGTCCGATCATCCCCGCATCACCCTGACCGATCCCGTGGATGTGTCCGATATGCACAATATGCTGTCCAAATCTCTGTTCATCATGTCCGATTCCGGCGGCATTCAGGAGGAAGCGCCCTCCTTCGGCAAGCCGGTTCTGGTGCTTCGCACCGAAACTGAGCGTCCGGAAGCCGCTGAAGCCGGCACAGTGAAGGTCATCGGCACGGACACCGACCGCATCATCCGGGAAGCGGAGACACTGCTCACCGACAAGGCGGAATATAAGCGCATGGCATCGGCGAAAAATCCCTACGGCGACGGCAAAGCATCCCTCTACATTATCGACGCTATCAAGCAGTATTTCGCCGAGTAACATCCCGAATATTGTCAGGAAAGGACGATCCGTATGAATATCATGCATCTGAAATATGCCGTTGAGGTTGCCAGAACCGGCTCCATCACACAGGCGGCGGAGAATCTGTTCATGGGGCAGCCCAATCTGAGCAAGGCCATCCGGGAGCTGGAGGAAAGCCTCGGCATCACCATCTTCAAACGCACCTCCAAGGGCATCATCCCCACCATGAAGGGCGAGGAATTTCTCGTATACGCCAAGCGTATCCTCGCGCAGATCCATGAGCTGGAATCCATCTATTCAAGTGAGCATTCCACAAAGCAATCCTTCAGCATTTCCATTCCCCGTGCAAGCTATCAGGCGCACGCCTTCACCCGCTTTGTGAAAACGCTGGATCCGTCGAAGGAATGCGAGATCCTCTACAGCGAGACAAACTCCATGCAGGCCATCTCCAACATTGTCCAGTCCAACTACAATCTGGGCATCATCCGTTATCGGGATGTGTTTGAGCCGTATTTCACGCGGCTTCTGCGGGAAAAAGATCTAAAGAGTGAGCTTGTCTGGCAGTTCCAGTATGTGGCAGTCATGTCAAAAAATCATCCGCTGGCCAATAAGCCGGTGCTGACCTGCGCCGATTTTTCCGATGCCATCGAGATCCTGCACAGCGACAATTCGGTGCCGTCTCTGCCAACGCTGGAAGCCAAGCGGATGGAGAACATCGAAAACTCCGACAAGCGCATCTATGTGTTCGAGCGGGGCAGTCAGTTCGACCTCCTCGCCAACATCCCCGGCACATTCATGTGGGTGTCCAACATCCCCCAGCCGATCCTCGATCTCTATGGCCTCGTTCAGCGGCGGGTATCCGACTCGGACTACAGCTACAAGGATATGCTGGTCTATCAGCGTTCCTACCGTCTCTCCGAGCTGGATCAGGCTTATCTCAACGAGCTTCGCGCAGTCATCGCCGAGATCGAAACCATGGAGATTTCATAATTGACCGCAATCCGCACAAAACGCCCGTCGTTTTTTGTGCAATTTCACGGTTGACAAGTGATCGCTTTAGTGCTATAATAAAATAAAGTTTTAACCCAACCAAAGAGGATGGATTGTATCATGTTCGCTCGTAATTTTGCAGTCGAATATTATTACTATTACTTTTATCCGGAAAAAAGTAATAGTGTTTTCTGCTGCGATGATGAGCGCATCAACGGATGATAACGATCCGCTGCACCAATCGGATAAATTCCGCTCCGTAGTGAAAACACTGCGGAGCGTTTCTTTTTACATTCCATCCCCGGCGGACAGTTTATTTTAAAGGAGAAATGAAAAATGGTAGTAGTAATCAGACCTCAGGCAAATGAAGAAAGACTGGAACATCTCGTGGATTTCCTCAAGGAAACGGGCATCGGCGTACACATCAGCCGCGGTCATTTCCAGACCGTCCTCGGACTGGTGGGCGACACCTCCAGGATCGACATCGATACCATAAACGGCCTCGACATCGTGGAATCCGTCAAGCGCATCAGCGAGCCGTACAAGAACGCCAACCGAAAATTCCATCCCGACGACAGCGTTGTCACCGTTCCCACAGCTGACGGCGATGTGAAGATCGGCGAGGGCTTTGTATTCATTGCAGGCCCCTGCTCCATTGAAAGCGAGGAGCAGATCATCGAGGTGGCAAAGGCCGTGAAGAAAGCCGGCGCCAACATTCTCCGCGGCGGTGCATTCAAGCCCCGCACCTCGCCGTATGCCTTCCAGGGTCTCCGCTCCGCCGGCATCGAGCTGCTGCTGGAGGCGAAAAAAGCCACCGGTCTTCCCATCGTCACCGAGATCATGGACGCCTCCCATCTGGAGCTGTTCAGCGATGTTGACATCA
>SVSO01000042.1 GCA_015064195.1 Oscillospiraceae bacterium | reverse complement strand
AGTAGCGGTTGCCGAAGGGCTGGTTGATGATGAGCTTGAGGGTTTCAAGACCGAAATATTCGTCAAGGGTCTTGCCGTTGACGGTGATCACGCCGGTGCCCGGAACGAGGCGAACGCGAGCTACGGACTTCTTTCTTCTGCCGGTGCCGTAGAAGTAGGGCTTTGCACTTGTATACATCGTGTGTTATCTCCTTTCAATCATTCGCCGTAAGCGACGGGCTGCTGAGCCTGCTGCTTGTGCTCTGCACCTGCGTAAACCTTCAGGCGTGCGATCTGAGCGTCGCCCAGCTTGTTCTTCGCAAGCATACCCTTGACTGCGAGCTGCATAGCAAGCTCGGGCTTGGTAGCCATAAGGGTCTTGTAGCTTACTTCCTTGAGGCCGCTGATGTAGCCGGAATGATGATAATACTTCTTCTGCTCCAGCTTCTTGCCGGTGAGGACAGCCTTGCCGGCGTTTACGATGATTACGAACTCGCCGCAGTCAACGTTGGGGGTAAATTCGGGTCTGTGCTTACCTCTGAGGATGGTAGCAGCGAGAACAGCGGTCTTGCCGAGGGGCTTGCCGGCTGCATCGATGACATACCACTTACGCTCGAGGGTTTCCTTTTTAGCCATATATGTGGACATATATAGTTCCTCCGTAAATTTTATTTTTGCACAACAAATTGGTTGTGCCTATCACAACGTGTAATATTATAGCATATTCTTTCCCGCTTGTCAAGGGGTTTTTCAAAAGTTTTTTCAAAATTTTGATTTATGTTTGGGATAGCTCGCGTTTTCGCCGATTTTCGCCGTTTTTGATGGCATTTGCTCCGGCGTTGGGGTAAAATTTTATCGCGCTAAAGTGGGGGAGTTTGTGCGCTCGGCAGCTTTTGGCTATCCACCCTGCTATCTACTTTAGCGGAGGTTCATCGTTTCTGCAAATTTCGCGTACGCGACGGGAGCCAAAAGCTCCGAGTCCTCATTCTTTTGCGGAGGTTCTCAGTCTGTTTTTGGCTGGATAGGATGAGGATGGCTTTCTCGCAATCAATCCTCAAACTCCCAATCATTCATGGCGGGAAAATCGAGGAATTCCGCCGGAGTCATGCAAAGGGCGTTGGCGATGCGGTGGATGGTTTTGATTGAAGGATTCTTGGATGCTCCGCACATAATATTGCTGATTGTTGAATGCTGAAGTCCGCTCATCAGTGCCAGACGGTTCAGACTGATCCCGTTCTGCTTTGCCAGCTCCAATATCCGGCACTTGATCATTTCTGCGTATTCCATGTTTACACCTCTGATTATAATATTTGAAACATCTACAATATTATAATATCAGAAGAATAAAATTTTCGGACTATATATAGTCGACACTATTGACATTCTTGACTATGTGTAGTATAATTATAATGATAATTTTTACGGAGGCGTATATTTTATGTCAACCTGTACATTTTTTGGAAGCAAAAATTCACCGGAATCCGTGCGGCCGGTGCTGGCTCAGGTGCTGTCCGAGCTGATTCTGAAGCGCGGCGTGAACGATTTTTATGTGGGCAATCAGGGCGCGTTCGATGCCATGGTGCTGCGGGAGCTTCGTGCGCTGGCGGAGGAATATCCCATCCGCTACACCGTCGTGCTGGCGTACCATCCGAAGCCCGCCGATCCCGACGATCCCAATCCCCTCCTGCCCGGCGAAACGCTCCTGCCAGAGGAAGCGGTGAACTGCCCGCCCCGCTTCGCCATCGACAAGCGCAACCGCTGGATGCTGGAACGCGCGGACTATGTGGTCGCCTGCGTTGTCAATCCCCGCGGCGGTGCGTACAAATTCACCGAGCTTGCGAGAAAAGCCCGCAAAACGGTGATTGAAGTATATTGATTCATAGCCATATTTCCATATATTCCAACCATTCATCCATATTTTTACTATTCTGCCCTATTGACAAGATTTTGGAATTGTGCTATAATAATTACTAGCAAAAATCCATTTAAACTATTTGAAAGGATGATCATCATGTTTGGACAAAAACACATTTCCGCAGCTCTCCTGATCGCTATGCTCGCAAGCCTCACTGCCTGCGGCGGCGAAGCTGGCACCACCGACACCACCAATGCTGCCGATGATACCACCACCGCACCCGTCGAAGAAACCACCGCAGATCTTTACGCCACCGGCCACGATCTGGGCGGCTTTGAATTCACCATCCTCAACGTGCCGCTCACGCTGTGGAATATGAACACCGTTCTCGATTTTGAAGCACAGACCGGCGAATCTCTCGATGACGCGATCTACAACAGAAACCGCAATGCCGAGGAAAAATTAAACTTCAAGCTGAATGTGATCCACAACAGCGGCTACCATGACGGAAGCCTCAACACCGCCATCCGCAAGGACGTGATGTCCGGTGACGGCGTGTATGATGCGGCTTACGCTTACGGCGCAGATGTGGGCTCGCTCATCACCGATGAAGCACTGCTCAATCTGATGGAGCTGGACAATCTCTCCATCGACCAGCCGTGGTGGATTCAGACCACCATGGAGCAGGCAAAGATCGGCGCGGACACCTGCTATTTCGCACATTCTTACCTCTCTCTCACTGCATTTGACCTCACATGGTGCCTGTTCTTCAACGAGGACATGATGGAAAATCTCAAGATCGACAAGCCCTATGATCTGGTTCGCGAAGGCAAGTGGACGGTTGACGCGCTCCGTACCATGGCCAAGGCCGGCGCACAGCTCAACGGCGACGATAGCTGGAAGTGGCAGGATGAAGGCAATGCAGTCTACGGCTTCTGCGCAATGCACAGCGGCGCACTGGCTCAGATCATCGGCTGCGGCGGTCTGTTCTGCGAAAAGGACGCGGACGGTTATCCGGTTCTCTCTGTCGGCGACGAGCGTTTTGTGAACATTCTCCAGACGCTGGCGGATATGTACGCTTCTGAGGGCGAATTCCGCAGAGGTTCCACCACCGACGGCTCCAAGGATGCCTATCTGACCCAGTTCCGCGGCCGCCGTTCCATGTTCGTGGCAGGTGAAGTGAAGTCCGCAGGCGAATTCCGCGAGTTCACCGACACCTTCGGCATGGTTCCCAACCCGAAGTTTGACGAGAATCAGAAGGAATACTACAGCTGGACCAACAATGCCGCACCGGTTCTCGTTGTTCCCAAGACCTCCAAGGATCCCGCAAAGACCGCCACCATCCTCGACGCGCTGTCCTACTACAGCTACCGCGACATCCTGCCCATCTACTACGATCAGACCATCTCCCAGAAGGGTCTGCGCAACGAGGATTCCATCGAAATGCTGGACATCATCCGCGCATCTCTCACCTTCGACGCCAGCCTGTGCTACGGCTGGACCACCAGCATGGCTGACACTCTGAAGGAGCAGATCATCTCCGGCAAGAGCGAGGTCGTTTCCATCATCGAAGCGAACAAGCCCAAGGCTGAGGAAAAGATCCAGAAGATGCTCGACGAGCTGAAATAAGCCAAAACTCCATATTTGCCCGACCGCGGTTTCAACCGCGGCCGGGCTTTTCGATGGCCGCGCCGGTGTAATAATGAGTGAGGATCTCCCGATAATCCGCACCCGCCTGCGCCATGGCTTCCGCCCCGCGCTGGCTCATGCCAACGCCGTGTCCGTAGCCGTGAACGACAAAGCAAAGCTTCCCCGCCCGCCATCTGACGGTGAAATCCGTGGAGCGCAGGCCGAATTTCCGCCGCACCTCCGAGCCGGTCAGCGTGAGATTGCCGATGGTCAGGCTCTCGCATCGGCCGGAGGGGGTCAAGGTGCGGCGAAGATTCTTTTTGCCGTCGAAATCGCCGCCGAGGATGGCCTTCACCTCCGCCATGGTAAATTCCGCCGCCGAAATTTCCGCTTCCTCCGGCGATTTCACCGACTGCAGATAGGCCACATCCGACCAGATCTCGCCGCTGGATGCGGTCGCGCCGTCGGAAGAAGCGTGCCAGACCGCCTGGATCGGTGCGCCGCCGCAGGTGAGAATCTCCCCCGCCGTCGCTTCCGCTGCCCCCCGTGACGCTTCCATGGCCGCCTCCGCATATTCCGCGCCGTATCGCTCCGCCAGCATGGCCTCCGTCGCAAATCCGGCGCAGTGAGCAGGATCGGCGCAAACGTCCGCCCCGTCATCGTGGGCGCGAATGGGATGGGCGAGGCAATAGGTGACGTACGTGCGCGCGGCCACCGCCTGCGCCATCAGCGCATGGTGATGGAAGGTGTACGGCACTTCCGCCGCCACCACGCCCGCCGTGTATTCCTCCACCGTGAGCACATCCATCCCGCCGGAAACGCTCATGGTCAGCTCCGGCTCAAGGAGTGCGGCGGAGGTCGGCGATTGACAAGAACTTATCGAAATTGCAAGTATCGCGGCGACAACTTTCATAAAATTCCACCTTTCTTTTGCGGTAATCTGAGAGAATCGTGAATTTTTTTGCAATTTTATAAATTACTCTTGCATTTTTTGCTTTAGTATGTTATAATATATATCAATAACCATTGATTTTTCCTACCACGGAGGTATTACCATGCAGCAGCAGGCTTTCAACACGTCATTTATGCGATCAACGCCCATGAGCGAGAACAGCGAGCTTTTTGAGTCGCTTCTTGCAGGTTCGCGTGAGCATTATTCCATTCCGGCACAGGCCTTCACCAACTACAACGTGAAGCGCGGACTCCGCAATCCCGACGGAACCGGCGTCATGGCGGGCATCACCAAGATCGGCAACGCCCATGGCTATATCATCAACGAGGGCGACAAAATCGCCATCGACGGCGAGCTTTACTATCGCGGCTACAACGTGGCCGACCTCATCCGCGGCTACACCGAGGAGAATCGCTTCGGCTTTGAGGAGACGGCGTATCTGCTCTTCCTCGGCGAGCTTCCGTCGAAGAAGCAGCTGGCCGATTTCGACGCGCTGCTGGATTCCTATCGCTATCTGCCGCCCCGTTTCACCGAGGACGTGATCATGAAAGCGCCCACGCCGTCGCTGATGAACAAGATCGCCACCAGCATTCTCTCCCTCTACGCCTATGACGAGAATCCCGACGAAACGTCGCTGGAGAATCTGCTCCGCCAGTCCATGCAGCTGCTGGCAAGACTCCCCATCATCGCGGCACAGGCATACGCCATCAACCGCAGCTATTTCTACGGCGACAGCCTGAACATCCACAATCCGCAGAACAATCTGTCCACCGCCCAGAATTTCCTGCGCATCATGCGCCCCGACTGCTCCTACACGGACGCGGAGGCGAAGCTGCTGGATCTCTGTCTTGTGCTCCATGCCGAGCACGGCGGCGGCAACAACTCCGCATTCACCTGCCGCGTGGTGTCATCCTCCGGCACGGACAGCTATTCCGCCATCGCATCCGCCATTTCGTCCCTGAAAGGCCCGAAGCACGGCGGCGCGAACATCAAGGTGACGGAAATGTTCGACAGCATCAAAGCCGGCGTGTCCGATTGGAGCGACGATGACGAGGTGACGCACTTCCTCGAAAAGCTCATCCGCGGCGAGGCAGGCGACCATTCCGGCCTCATCTACGGCATGGGCCACGCCATCTATACCCTGTCCGATCCCCGTGCGGTCATGCTGAAAAAATACGCGAAGGATCTGGCAAAAGGCACGGAATACGAGCGGGAATTCGCCCTGCTTGAATCGGTGGAACGCCTGACTCCTGCCGTGTATTCGAGGCACAAGAAGCTTGACAAAACTATATGTGCCAACGTGGATCTTTATTCCGGGCTTGTCTATCGGATGCTGGGCATTCCCGAGGAGCTTTACACGCCCCTGTTCGCCATCGCCCGCATGGCCGGCTGGTGTGCGCATCGCATCGAAGAAGTGACCACCGGCAAAAAGATCATCCGACCGGCCTACAAAGCCATCTCCAAGCCCCGCGAATACGCACCTCTCGCTGTCCGCGGCGGAATATAAGCACAAAAAGCAGTTTACCGTCTCCATTGTCGGTAAACTGCTTTTCTGAACGGATCATTTCTCCTCGGGATCGGCGACGGAAACATATCTGTACCCGTTTTCTTCAAAGATCCTGCCCCAAAGCGTTCCGGACGGATCATAAATGAGATAATCCTCCGGCGCACTTTCGATTGGATTCATCCGTACAAGCGTCATATCCCTCGGATTCCACAGCCATATCTGCTCAAATCCGGAGATTCGCTTGCTTTCCCGATTCCATTCCACATAATACGAAAATCCCTCCAATGCCAGCGGCACCGGATAATAGTGCGTCAGCTCTGCTTTACCGTCCGCCACCAGCTTGCCATACAGTGCCCAGTCCGACGAACCGACGCTCGCCACGTGCTCATGGTAGCCATAATTCCCTGCCAGCGGACGCTCCTCTACGCCGAGGATTCCCACGCGCCCGCTCATTTGATCCGCATTGGCACGAATCTGTGCTGACAATGCGTTGTCATACTCGCCCATCCTGTGATAGTCTGACACCTCCGAAAAGCCGGCCACCAGACAGATCGCAGTGAGAGATGCGCAGACGATGGCAAAAATGCGCTCGCGGCGGGTGATCAAGCGAAGGGCCGCGTCAATGAGCAGTCCCGCTCCGACAAACGACGGCACTGTCGCACGGAGAGAAAACCATGGATTTTCGATGACGAAATAGGGCGCGAGCGGGGCTAAGAACAACAGGATGCCCCAGACCCAGACCCCCGCCCTCTGTCCGGTATTTTTCTCCATGGAATGGGGAACGGCGAGGTAGACACCTCCGCCGACCGCGGCCGCTCCGATGAGACAGAGAACGCCTCCAAGACTCGTGAAGCAGGAGGAAACGCCGCGAGCAAATCCGACAAACAGCGTGCGGGTGCCGCCCTTGAGGAACGCCGCACCGATCTGTCTTAGCAAATCCGGCAGAAACGTGTCAAAATACCACATGGTGTTGGGCAGGAGCAGCTTAATCCGCGAGCCGAGCGCACCGTTTGAAGCGTGCATTCCGGTAAAAACGAAATAGAGCAACACCATTGGAATTGCTGTAAGTGCGAGTACCCCCCCGATTTTTTCCGATGGCGGAGGAATTGGAGTGCGGTCAGTGCCACCGAAAGCACAAGAATCTGCTCATAAAAGCCGTAGGAAAGAATCGCCGCAGCCGGAAACAGTGCGGCATTCCACCACTTTCCGCCGTCTGCAAATTCTTCAAACAGCGTCGCGGCGACGGCGGTGAAAAGCAGTCCCGGCACGATACGCGAGGACGCAGACAGCCAGTATGTTCCCTCCACGCCCAGCGGCAGGAGCGCATACACAATGGGAAAAGCGATGCCGATGCCGCCGAAAATGCGGTCAAACAGCCGCCAGAACAGCACACCCGCAAGCCCGTGCAGCACACTCAGCAGAATCGCAGGTACGATCAGCGCACCGTTCAGCGGGCCGATGACAAACAAGTCCATAATTGCCGCGAGAGGCCGCGATGCAAACAGCCCCTGTCCCTCGATCAGTGCCGCAAAATCCTCCGAACGCTGATAATTGATGTATTGGATGGAATCGTCCAGCACAGGCTAATACCAAGCTCCGGCAAAGCAGCAGCGAAGAATGAGCGCCGCCATAAAAATCAGCGCAATAAACCAAAATCGATGCCTCGAAATGGCATCCGACAGCCGATTGAAACGTGTCATAAGAGCCTCCTGCTATAATTATCAATTTATTTGACGTAAAATGTTGCAAAAAGTTCCGCAAATGTTCACATAATTTTCCGATCTCAGATATTGACACACTTGTAGAAGTATGATATAATTGCGATAGTGAACTAAATTTGTTTGGAGGTTTTTTCCATGAAAAAAGCATTCTTCATGCTCATCGCCTTCGCACTGGCAGTAAAACCGGTGCCGCTCCGCGACACGAAAATCGAGTATTCCCCCGAGCCGCGGGACTTCCACGGCTACACTTTTTCCCTGCTCCAGCAGGAACCGGATCATTTTTTCTACGACCTCGATCCCTTTGAGGAAAATGGAAATCTGGCCAGCGATGCGTCCTATCTGACGGCGATGAAGCTGGAGGATCTCTGCAACGTCGTGGTGGATGGTCAAAAGTCCATGTCCGCGTATGACGAATACCGGATGTCGATTCTCGCCGCCGATCCCCGATGGGACGCGGCATTTCTGACGATTTCCGACGCGATAAACACCATCGGCTTCGGCTTTAACTTGAATCTGCAGTGGTACGACGAGCTTCATCTTGACGCGCCGTGGTGGACAGGAAGCGATGCGTTTATCATCGGCGATGCCCAGTTTGCGGCAGTCAGCGGCGCAGATCTGACAACGCTCGGCAAAGCGCAGGTCATGACCTTCACCGACCGGACGCTGGAGGAGCGTTTGTACAAAATGGTATCAAACGGCAATTGGACCATCGATGCCATGCAGACGCTGCTCGTTGAGCACAACGCTTCCGTTGACGGCGGCGAAAAGGCAGTTTCTGCCATGCTTTACGGCACGAATCAGTCCTTTTTCCCGCGCGATGACGAAGGCTATCAGAGTCTCATGCTCACCGCAGAGCTGATGGATACCGTCGATCAGCTGGCAGAAATATTTGCACAATCTGATACAGAATCCACACTGTTCACCGTCAAGAATCTGGAGGATGTGGGCAGCGACGGATTCGTTCCCATGCCAAAATCGGACAAGCATCAGCAGGATTATCTCGCACCGGTTTCCGCCGACGCGCGGGTCGTTGTGATGCCCATCGCAAACCTGGATCCGACCGACTCGGCATACCTGCTGGACACCTTCTCCTACCTCGGCTACGACATCACGAAGCCGGCGTATATGGCGCAGGTTGCGATCAATGCGTCCGGTTCGCGCAAGGCGAAGAATAGCCAAATTTACATAGATATGCTGGAATACATGGAAGGCAATCTTGCCATCGATCCGGCGGCATCCATGTCAAATTTGTCCAACATCCAGTCTCAGCTGGCGTCCGAAATCGCATCCGGCAGCAATTTCATCGCGTCCATCATGGCGAGATACGAAAAGCTTGCGGCAAAGCATCTGGAAAAATTCTACACCGCTTACAACGAAATTCCTCATTAAAAATCCGCGCCTGGATTTCCATTTCTGGGTAAAGATACCAGTTATAATTTGCCATTCTGCCTATCATTTGTCATTCTAATTCAAACAAATCAACAAAAATGGATCATATGAAAGAAAAAATCATCAACCATCGGCATCACATTGTATTCACAATTTTCATGCTGATGCACACGCTCACCTGCCTGTTCACCAACTATTTCGGCGACGATTATTACTACGCCGCATTCCTGAAAAATGGGCACGATTATCTGATTTCCGAGAATATTTACCATTATATGCACACCAATGGCCGTGCGATCGTTCACCTGATCGATGAGCTTCTGCTGGGTATCAGCTTCTGGTTCTGGCGCATCGCGGCGGTGCTCGTGATGGCCGCGCTTGTGGTAATATTGTCCAAGCTCATCTCCGGGGCTGGTCACCGGGACACCAGTTCTGATTTGTACAAAAACGCAATGATCGCTGTCTGCGCATTGCTTTCTGTCACCGATATCGCCGTCCTTCGCCAGAGCTTTTATTGGGCGACCGGAGCGCTGAATTATCTGTTCCCCGCCACGCTCACAATGTGTCTGATATTCCTGCTGCAGCGCGACTTTATTGCACCTTTTGAAAAGCTTCATCTGCACATTTTGCTCGTAATTCTCTCCTTCTTTGCAGCTGCTACGACCGAACAGGCATCCGCCGCCGCCATCGTGGCTATCGTCTGGATCATCGTCTGCGAATTTGTACAAAATCGCAAGATTCGCATCCGTTGGATCGCGTGTTTTGCCAGCGCGATTTGTGGATTTTTGACTCTCATGCTCGCGCCCGGAAACGCGGAGCGAACCCAGTATTACCCCGACTTTTACGCCATGCCGCTCATCCGTCGGATTATCACCAACATCCCGAAGCTGGCTGGCGAAATCTTCGGCCCGTATGGTCTCTATCCTCTGATCCTCGCGCTGTTCATCATCCTCGCCTACCGTTCGTGGAGCAAATGCCGCCCGCTGTCAATAATTACCATAATTACCATCATCGGATACCTGATCGGTCTCCGATTCTGGAACGATCTGCTGAGACAATGGCCCTATCAGCTCATTTTTATCGCGCTTCTTGCGGTTATCTTTGTCGCATCTCTCGTCGATTTCTTCAAGCAGCGCGATTTCGAGACAGCATTCTATTTATTCAACGCCGCCGCCATGCAGGGCGCGATGTTACTTTCACCCGAATTTGGCCCGCGTACACTGACAATTTCCATTCCGCTTCTCATCGTCCCCATCGCAAAATTCATCATCCGCGAGAACTCTGTTAAGCTGAACGCGATCCTCGGTCTTTGTCTGCTCGCATCGGTGCCGTCCATCGTCTCGAATCCCTATCTGCTGCTCGTTCTGTTTTGCATTTTCTGCTGTTCGCTCTTTGTATTATTTGACAGCACGAAGGTATGCCTGAAGGCGCTTCCTGTCGTTCTCGCGCTGGCAATATTCGCCATGACACCAGCCGGTTACGCGCAAAATCTGCCCGCACTCTCCGCAAGCCGCGACAACATTCGCTTGTATGATCCAACTCTGGGCGAGCCACTTGTTTTGTACTATTTGCCAAACTATCACTACAAATATACCATGCCCTACGACGATCCATATCATCAGATGGTGCTGCTGCGATTGTGCGATCTTCCCACCGAAACGCCGGTGGTGTACGAATACTTCCAATAGCACAATCGGATCAGCGAATGTGAAATATCAGCGATACCAATTATACCAAATATTGTAAGCATTCATCGTAAGAAAAACGCCCGATCTTTCGCGGATCGGGCGTATTCGTTATTCAGTTTGCCTGACGGCTCATTTCCTCCAGGCAGTGTTTGCACACCAGCTTGGATTTGTACATGATTACGTCGTCGGCATTTCCGCAGAAAAGGCACGCCGGAACGTACTTTTTCAGGATAATTTTGTCTTCTTCAACAAAAATCTCGATGGAATCTTTGTTCTGAATGTCCATTTTGTTGCGAAGCTCGATGGGGAGCACGATTCTGCCCAGCTCATCAATGCGGCGGACGATACCGGTAGATTTCATTTTGTTTCTCCTTTTGACCGAATCTAATATTTGTAAATTTTCCATCCTTCCCATATTCCGGATGATATATCCATTTTACCACATTTCGGTAAAAATGTCAATCCTAAATTCGACAAAAATGTGCACAAAAAACAGGCGCTTTCCTTGTCGAAAAATGCCTGTTTTGAGTATATTTTTATATCATTTGTTAATATTACCAATAATTACCGGATAATTTCCGACTCCATCCGAAGAAAATCTCCCATGATCTTCCGCGCATGATCCTGCATCTCCCCTATCGTCGCCGGACTGCCGTTGATCACCGCCGCGCCATGCTTCTGCGCCCGCGATTCCGGATAATTCCGCATGAAATACAGCCGCGTGTTCAGCCAATTCGGGCCATAATAGAAAACCGTGGGAACAAATCCAGCATTTTCCACTGTGATCGTACCATCGCTCATCAAAACCAGCTCAAATTCGAGGAATCCGCCTACCATATTCTGCCATTTTTCCATGACCGACACCAGATTTCCCATGGAATAGATGCACAGCGTCCGCCCCGCGTCCGTTTCGAGCCACTCCGCCGGCTGCAGCACGTGGGGATGATGCCCCAGAATCACGTCCGCCCCCGCTTCCGCCATCAGCTTCGCCAGCCGCCGCTGCTCGTCGTTCACCGGCATATTTTCGTCGCCCCAATGCACCGAAACAATGGTAATATCTGCCATAACTTCCGCGATTTCGCACTGCCGCAGAATGGTTTCATCCTCTAAAAGCGGCACAAGATGCTCGCTTTTCGCCGTCAACCGACCGCCGTTGGTATGCTCCGTGTAGGACAGCCACGCGATCTTCACGCCCTCCACTTCTGTCACCCGCACGTCGTCGTAATTTTCCTTCGTGTACCCGCCGATCAGCGTCACGCCTGACATTTCCGGCGATTCCCAAAAGGCGATCGTCTCCGCAAGTCCCACGTCGCCCTTGTCGCACATATGATTATTGGCAATATTTACCACGTCAAATCCAATGTCGCGGAGCGTTCGTCCGGCATCCTGCGGCGAATTGAACCGAGGATAGGTCGCCAGCTCGAAGCTCTCCGCCATCAGCGTCTCCTGATTGATGAACGCCACGTCGAAGGCCGCGATGTAGTCCGCCGTGTCCGCGTACATGGCCGCAAAATCGTACTTCCCCTCCCCGCCGCGCTGCATGGCATCCGTCCAGATCGCCCGATGGATCACGTTGTCGCCCGCCGCCACCACGGAGATCCGCGCCGTCTCCACGATGGGATCGGGCGGCGGCTCGGGAAGTGCCGATTCCGGCGCGGCTGTCATTTCATCCGACGCTCCCGGGATCGACGGGATCGTGCGCCGGAGGATTTTTGTGGAATCTGCGCAGGAAATCAGCGACAGCAACAAAATCAGACTGTAAATTCTGAGGAATCTTTTCATATTTCTCCAAAAATTTCAGCAGAGTGCCGACATTCGCCGCACTCTGCTGTCCATTTAACCTTTCTTCACCGCGCCGAGGAAAGACGCCAGACGCTCGTTATCCGTGCGCCCGAACACGTTCTCCGGCCGGTCATCGATGGCGATCACACCGCCGTCCATGAAGATGACGCGGTCGGAAATGTCACGCGCGAAGGACATTTCGTGGGTTACGACCAGCATGGTCATCCGCTCGTCCGCCAGCTGACGCATGACGGCCAGCACCTCGCCGGTCAGCTCCGGGTCAAGGGCTGACGTGGGTTCGTCAAACAGCAGCACGTCCGGATGGGTCATCAGCGCCCGCGCGATGGCGACGCGCTGCTTCTGACCGCCGGAAAGCGATGACGGCATGGCATCGATTTTGTCGGCCAATCCTACCTTTTCCAGCAGTTCATAGCACCGCTCGTTGGCGATGGAACGGTTCATGAGCTTGTTGACAACCGGCGCGCAGGTCATGTTGGCGCGCACGGACATATGGGGGAACAGGTTGAAATGCTGGAACACCATGCCCGAGCCGGACAGGATCCGCCGCATTTCCCGCTCCTTTTTGTACACGCCGTCCTCGACAAACGCCTCGCCGCCAACGGAAATCGTGCCGGAATCGATGCGCTCAAGGCCGATGAGCGACCGGAGCATGGTGGATTTTCCCGAACCCGACGGGCCGATGACCGAGATGATCTCGCCCTTTTCCACGCTGAAGGTCACGCCGCGCAGGACGTGATTGTCACCGAAGGATTTTTGAATATTATTTACGGAAATCATCATGATAATTTACCCTTAGTAGTTGGTTTTCTTTTCCAGCCATGTAAAGAGCTGGGACAGGCAGAAGATGATGACAAGATAGATCACCGCCGCCACGCCGTAGGGGGCAACATTCGCCAGCGAGCTGACCTGATTTTTCGTCAGGTGCATCAGGTCGTTGAGGCCAAGCGAAGTGACGAGGGCGGTATCCTTGACGAGCGTCACCGTCTCGTTGCAGATGGACGGGATGGTTACTTTGATCATCTGCGGGATCACCACGCGCAGAACCGTCTGCCAGCGGGAAAGTCCCAGCACCTGCGCCGCCTCATACTGCCCCGCGTCCACGGATTTGATGCCGCCGCGGAAGATCTCGCAGAAATAGGCCGCGTAATTGAGCACGAAGGCAATGCAGGCCGCAGTGAAACGCTCGAAGGTGAGCATCGGGCCGATGACCGGAATGTACGGCAGACCAAAGTAGACGAACAGCAGCTGCAGCATGAGCGGCGTGCCGCGCATGAGAAAGACGTAGCCGCGGATGAGCCAGCGAAGCGGCTTTATCCGGGTATTCGACATAAACGAGATGAACAGTCCCAGCGGGATGGACAGGAGGATGACCACGAAGAACAGCTTCATGGTGATGCCGAGGCCCTGCATGAGGATCCGCAGTGTGTTCATCAGAACTTCCGATGTGATAAAAATCCCTCCAATAAAAACCGCGCAGGTCGTGCGCGGAATGGTCATTACAGATATTATACCACAAAATTTTAGTTTTGTAAATGGGTAATGCGAAAAATCAGTAAAAAAGTCGAAAAATTTCTCAGGAAATGTTGATTTTCCGGCGCATTTGTGATAGAATATTAAATAAGAGTTACAAAAGATATGAACGGAAGGGAGTCGAATCCGATCAAACATATTTTTATCATCAATCCCGCCTCCGGCAAGGGCGTGGAATCGAAGCCGCTCTCCGAAGCTGTCCGCGATGCCTGCGCCGCCGCGGGAGAGGATTATGAAATTTACATGACCAGCGGCGTCGGCGATGCCGCCGATTTCGTGCGCAGAAAGATCGCCGAAAAGCCGTCCGGCGAGCTGTGGCGGTTCTATGCCTGCGGCGGTGACGGCACGCTGTCCGAGGTGGTGGACGGCGCGGCCAATCCCGAGGGCGGCAGACCCTTCCCCGGCGTCGAGATCGGCCTTGTTCCCATCGGAACAGGCAACGATTTCGTGCGCAATTTTTCCCAGCCGGAATTTTTCCGCGACGTCACAAAGCAGCTGCTGGCGGATGCCATGGAGATCGATTGCTATCGGTGCGAGATCACCTGCGAGGACGGCAGGCTGGACATCCGCCACGCCGTCAACATGATCAACATCGGCTTCGACTGCGACGTTTGCGTCAAAACGGCGGAGCTGAAAAAGAAAAAATGGCTGCCGAAAAGCCTCGCCTATATCGCCGGCATCGTAGTCACGCTCAAGAAGAATCTCGGCCGGGTCATCACCGTGCGCCGCTCCGACGGCAGTGTGACGCGCCATGAGTTCGAGCTGGTATCGGCGGCAAACGGCGGATGGTGCGGCGGAGGCTTCCATTCCGCGCCCCACACGTCCATCACCGACGGGCTTATCGACATCAGCCTCATCAAAAAAGTCTCCCGCACCACCTTCCTGCGCCTTGTGGGAGCGTACAAAAAGGGCACGCATCTCAAGACTCGCCTCGGCAAAAAGATCGTGGCCTATATGCAGGATTCCTCCGTCACCTTCGAGCCGGATGCGCCCACCAGCCTGTGTATCGACGGCGAGATCTTCATGGCCGCCGCCCTTACGCTGACCGCCGTTCCCAAGGCGCTCGCCTTCGCAGTTCCCGTTGGCAGTGAGCTGATCCCACCGAATCAACTGTAAAAAACCGCGCAAATGCGCGGTTTTTTCATCGGTCATGCTCCGAGGGCGAATAGCCGTAGGTCTTCTTGAACACGCGGCTGAAATACAGCGGGTCCCGGTATCCCACCGCCAGCGCCACGTTGCTCACCGTGTCAAAGTCGCCGCTGTCGAGGATGGCTTTCGCCTGGGCAAGCCGGCGGGCGGTGATGTATTTGATGGGGCTTGTGCCGAATCGGGCGGCGAAAATCTTGCGGAAATAGGTGTCCGAAATGCCGCAGAGGGCGTGGAGCGTGTCCACATTCAGGGAGCTGTCGAAAATCGCGGCTTTGAGGTAATTCACCGCCGGCTCAATGACGGAAAATTTCTTTTTGTCCGAGTAGGCCAGATGCTCGATGCCCGACAGATAGGACAGCAGACCGTAGACGGCGGCGTAGCATTTATATTTGTCGGACGGGTTTCCAAAATTCCATAAGTTTGAAAAGCGCGCGTCGAATCGCTCCCGGTCAAGATAGTTCGCGAGGGAAAAAATCCGCATTTCCGGCCGGTCAATGTCGGCAGTGAAGGTGATGTAGGTGTACACACAGCCCTCGCCGACTTCGTATTCGTAACCCGCGCCTTGCGGAATGAAAACCAGATCCCCCCGCTTTCCGATCATCTCCCGACCGCCGATCCGATAATGGTTGCTTCCACCCGTGAGAAAGATTAAAATATGATTTTTCCGGCACGCGATCACGTTCCGCTGCTTCACCGGCCCCTGATTCGAGGCCAGGATCGTGAGATTCTCCACCCGGTCAAACATGGCTGCACACCCCTCCATCCAAACGATTTCCGCTTACATTATATCATATTCCCGACAACGAATCAACAGCAAATCGTAAATTTTGTTCGGTTTTGTCCATGTTGTTCCGATTATTCTATTTACACCGGCGGGATTTCTGCTATAATATTGCTTGTACAGTTTTATGCGAAAGGTCAGGAATCATTGTGAAATTCTTCAAGCTGCCGGAAAACCCCAGATTTACCAACAGAGCACTTCTCGTTTTCCTGCTTCCCGTGCTGTTTGAACAGCTCATGATGTCGGGACTCGGCATCGCAGACACGTTCATGGTGTCCTTCCTCGGCGAAGAAGCGGTGGCGGGCGTGGCACTCGTCAACCGCATCGACAACTTTGCAAAGCAGTTTTTCCTCGCCATGGCACAGGGCGGAAGTGTGCTTCTGTCCATGTACATCGGCGCGAAGGATCAGAAGCAGGCGGAAAACGCCCTCAAGACCAACATCCGCATCGTCATCGCCTTCGGACTTGCCGTTATGCTCGTCATGGTAGGCTTCCGCGAGCAGGTGCTTCGCCTGCTGTTCGGCAACGCAGATCCCGCCGTCCTCGCCTACAGCAACAGCTACTTCACCGTCACCGCCCTCTCCTACCCCTTCATCGCCCTCTATTACGCGGGCACGGCATCCTTCCGCGCCATGGGTGAGAGCCGCCTGCCCTCCATGGCCTCCATCGCCATGATGTGCGTCAATCTGCTGCTGAAATTCCTGTTCATTTTCGTCTTCCAGATGGGCGTCACCGGTGCGGCACTGTCCACACTGATGGCCATGGGCACGGTGGGCTTTACCCTCATGTTCATGCTCCGCCGCAAGAAAAACAAGGTAGTGCTCCACGGTCTGCTGAAGCCGGATTTCGACCCCGGCGCGGCAAAGCGCATCCTC